>NZ_JAOPWB010000218.1 GCF_025965855.1 Mycobacterium sp.
GATCGATCGCCGCCGACATCCGGCGGTGACTCGTCCACCGCAGAAACGTGGTCAGCATCCAGGTGTGTATCCGGTCGGGGATCATCGCCGCCGGTCGCAGCACGGGCTCACCGTGGGCCACCTGTAGCGATGCGATCCGGGACACGGCCCCGACCCGGTGTCGCCGGGCCTTCTCGTACCGGCGCAAGGCCGCGGATAGTTCTCTCGAGAGGTCGCCGGCGCCGGCGTTCACCCAGTCGCGGACATCCGAAAGCGCCCTGCACAACACCATGGTGTCGAGCAGCGCCTGGTTGGTTCCTTGCGCGAGGGTGGGCGGCATGGTGTGGGCGGCGTCGCCGAGCAGCGTCACCGGACCGGGGACCAGCGGGGGAAGCGTCGGATGCCGAAAGTGCGGGTAGGGCGAACCCGAGAGGTCCTCGTCCGTCAGTCTTGCCAGGACAAGGTCGACGCTGTCGGACCAGCCGGTGAAATTGGACCGGATCATGTCAATCGGGCGCCGCGGCCTGACGAAGTCGTAGGACCATGGCAGGTCGAACCACCACTGCACATCGGAACCTCCAGCCGGCCATACGCCGGCGTTGCCCCGCTCGCCGATGACGATCAGCGCCACGCGCGTGTCGGCGAGCCCGGGAAGGGTGGCGAGTCCCTGCCAGCTGCACCAGCCGGTCGGCTCCGCGCCGGGGGCGCCGACGACATCGCGAACGATCGAGTGCAGACCATCGGCGCCGATCACCAGGTCGCCCCGGGCCAGGCTGCCGTCTTCGAATTCGACGCGGACGCCGTCGGGGGTCGTCACGACCCCCACCGCGCGGGAGCTGCAGCGGATGCGATCGAGCGGGAAGCCGTCCAGCAGCCGTGCCAGCAGGACGCGGCGCGGGACCATCCGGACGGGTGCACCCAGCCGGTTCACCATCGCGGTCACGTCCAGCGTCGCCAGCTGGTGCCCCCGGGACGTCAGCACCCGCACGCCGGAAAGCAGTTGGCCCGCCCCGTTCATGCTGACACCCAGCTGCCGCAGCACCGTCTCGCCGTTGGACCAGATGGTCACCGCGCCACCTCCCGCGCGCGCATCTTTACGCTGGTCGAAGACGGTGACGTCATGGCCGTCTCGCAAAAGTCCGCGCGCAACGGAAATGCCGCTCACGCCGGCGCCGATGACGAGTATGCGAAGCGGGCGCGTTTCCGAATCTTTGCGGCCGGGGGTGTCTCGGTTCGACTCCAGGGCACTGCCGATATGCCCTCGGTGCGCGAGCGATCCGTCCGGTCGGTGACCGGACGCCTCCCTACGGCTCGTCACTTAATTGGATACGTACGCGCGCGCCCATCGGTTCAAGGATCTCAGCCTGGCAGGCCGATCATCTTGTGCAGGTCCTCGACCGACCACGGTTCGGCGCCATGGTGGTCGCGATAACCCAAAACGCGCGGCGCCGGCCGATCGAAGCCTCCGACGAATCCGCCCGCGCCGACGAAGATTTGACCCGTCACTTCGCGCGACAGGTCGCTGGCGAGATAGGCGTAAAGCGGCGCCACGAATGCCGGCGGGGCACTGTCCAGTGAGGCGCGCATCGTCATCTCGTCGAGCAGCCCGCGCTGGTAGAGGCCATCGATGTGCTTTTCGTACTCGGCGCCTGTGGACAGCCGCGTCCGGGCGCCCGGGCAAACCACGTTGGCCCGCACCCCGTAGGCCTTGAGCTCCGCCGCGATGGCCATTGTCAGTGCGTTGACGGCGCCCTTGCCCGCGGGGTAGCCGGTGCCGCCGTAGTCGCCCAGAAATGCGACCGAGCCGGTGTTGACGATCGCCCCGTGCCCTTGTGAGGCCATGACGCGGGCCGCGACCCGGCAGGTGTGAAAGGCCGTGCCGAGGTGTGCGCTTATCAGGCGGTCGAATTCCTGCGGCGAGATATTGAGGATCGACGAACCGGCGGGCTCGGCGATTCCGGCGCAATTGATCAGGGCGTCCAATCGCCCGAACGTGCTGATGCATTCGTCGATGAGCGCGCTCGCGGTGCGCTCATCGTCCGCGGCGCCGACCACCGCGGCGGCTCGTCCCCCGGCGCCCGATATCGCCGCGACGGCCTCCCCCACGACGTCGGCGTCGCGCCCGTTGACGACCACACCGGCGCCGAGATCGCACAGCAGTTCGCTGACCGCGCGTCCGACGCCGCGGCTGCCACCCGATACCACCACACCGCGCCCGTCCAGCAGCGGATGAGTCATCGGCATGCGCTTCGGAATGGTCGGAATGCCCTGTGCGCGCGGTCTTCTCGACGGCGATCAACAAGAACGCGTGTGGGGTCCACCAACATGAGCCGAACAGTACCCAGCCGGTACGAGAATGAGAAGGCCGTAACTGAGACGCATCCCGGCTATCCGCGCGGCCATTGCCGGCACCCGCACACCCAGCGATAAGGCTTTGTCGCGGGGCCGCCCAGCGAACTTCAAAAACTGAACAATGATTCGCTCCCGATGGCTCTGAGCGGAGCGATCGCGGGCTGGTCCCGATGGGGCGTATAGTCGCCACTGAAGTCCGTTTCTGGACGTGTCGCCGTTTAGCTCAAAGCGGTCAGTCAGCCGCACGGCTGCTGGATTGGCGTGGTTCCGGCGATAGCACCCCCCTCGTCACCCTCCTCGTTGTAACTGCGTGCGCTGATCACCGACTCGTCCGGCGGATACGGGTGCAGCGGAGGCTACTGTGCGCATGCCTGCGATGCCTCGCTGGAGACGACCCAGAAAGTGGACCAGCAATGCAAACCCTCTCCTGCACATATGTTTTCGCGATGCGTCGCATCCGGACCCCGCGTTCTAGCCGATGACCGGCGTAGCGACCCCATCCCGACGTGCTCGGCAAGCCAGCGCACTAACGGACGATTCCTATGACGACGTCGTCGAGATGTTCGTCGCGCTGCACCAGATGCCGGCCGAGTCCCACGAGTACGGCCGGCAACGCGAACGCATCGTCGCCCGATGCCTACCCCTGGCTGACCACGTGGCCAGCCACTTCGCCCGGCGCGGCGAAGGCCTCGACGACCTGACTCAGGTCGCCCGTCTGGGGCTGATGAACGCCATCAACCGGTTCGACCCGGACAAAGGACCCAGCTTCATCGGGTTCGCGGTTCCCACCATGATGGGCGAGGTTCGGCGGTACTTTCGCGACTACAGCTGGGGCATGCGGGTACCGCGACGATTGCGTGAGTTGCATGTCCAGATCAGCAGGACGACAAGCGATTTGGCTCAAAAGCTGGGGCGCGCCCCCACCGCAGGCGAGCTATCTCGGGTGTTGGAAGTCCCGCGCGAGGAAATCGTCGAATGCCTTGTTGCCGGCGATGCCTATCGGCTCGATTCCCTGGACGCACCGGCTGGCGCCGACGGCTCGGGCAAGCCACGCCTGGTGGCCGACGCGGTCGGTGGCATCGATCCGCAGATCGAACACATCACCAACCGCGAAGCCGTGCGTGCCATCGTCGGCGCGCTCCCCGAGCGCGAACGTCAGGTGCTGCACATGCGGTTCTTCGAGTCGATGACCCAAAGCCAGATCGCCGAGCGGATCGGCGTATCGCAGATGCAAGTCTCTCGCATCCTGGCCCACACCCTGCGCTGCCTGCGCGACCAATTGGAGTAGCCCCTTCCCGGCCCGGCGCGGCCCAGCAGGAACTCCGGTGACACAAAGCGATGTACTGTGCGATTCGGGAACGGGTCGACTGTGTCGCCGGAATCAGCCTGGAAGGAGCGCGATGCAATGAGGGTTTCTCGGGCGGTGGCCGCCACCGTTGCGGTGCTCACGGCGCTGACGGTGTCGGTGGCCGGCTGCGGCCACAAGCCGGCTTCATCGACTGCGTCGACGTCGAAGTCGGGCTCGTCCAGCCCGGCGACGAACACCGGCAGCTCAGCGCCGAGTTCCTCGGCCTCAGCACAGCCGAGCGACTACACGGGGCTCTTGATCAAGGCAACCGATATCAACGCACCGATACAGTTCACGGCCGGACCCCCGACGAACAACCCGAATGGCCAGCCGGGCGCTGCCATAACATTCAGCACCGACGACAACAGCCATGTAATCAAGGACACCATCCAGGTGCTCGCGGACCCCGGCGCTGCCACGAACGCACTGAACGCGGCGAAGGCCACGCAGGGGAATAACGTCAAAAATCCGATAACGGATTCGTTCAATGTCGGAACCGGCGGAACGACCGTGTCCGGCAACTCACCGGACAACTCCAAGGGCGTCTTGATACTGATGTTCACGGAGGGCAAGTCGTTCGTCACGCTGGAATTCGACGGCCCCGTCGACTCGCTCCCACCGCAGGACTTCGTCACCGACGTGGCCCAGAAGCAAGACGCGGCCGTGAAGAAGGGGCTTGGCGGCTGAGCCGGGCGCCTGGCACAGTCGGCCGAGGAGTTCCATGAACGTCGTCAACGGCCTGCCGGCTCATGCCCTTTGGCTGCACCTGGTGGTGGTGCTCGTGCCGCTGACCGCCCTGCTGGAGATCGTGTGCGGCTTATGGGCGGCGGCCCGGCGGGGCCAGCTGATGTGGCTCACGCTGGTGCTGGCCGTCGCCACGATGGTGGTCACGCCCATCACCATCAACGCCGGGGAATGGCTCTATGACCTCAGGACCAAGCCCGGCCCCATCCTGCAAGAACACGCCGAGCGCGGCGGCACGATGGTCTATTTCGCCGCCGCACTGCTGGTGGTCGCGGTCGGGCTCGTCGTGCTGCGCTTGGTCGAACGCCGATCCGACAAGCGCCGGGTCGTCGCCCGCGTCGTCGCCGGAATAATCGTTCTCGCCGTTGGCATCTCGTCGACGATTCAGGTCTACCGCACGGGCGACGCGGGCGCCCAATCGGTTTGGGGCGGCGAGATAACGCGCCTGAAGAAATCCAACGGAACCTAGCGCTCCGCCTCACATCACGCGCAAGGCGACGCGTGCCCACGCATTGTTGGCGTATCCGCGCGGATTCCACAGGGATGCCGCCCACTCCGGCTGAGTGGTGCCGGTGTCGTCCCAGGCGCGGGCGGTAATGCGCAGTGGTCCGGGCGCGACGTCGACGACCAGCGACCACGGCCGCCACGACCATTTGCTGGGCGCCCGGTGCAGGTCGGCTTGCCGCCAGGTGCATCCCTCGTCGAGCGATACATCGACGCGCTCGATGCTGCGACCGTCGCCGGCGATGCCGTAGCCGCGAATGGTCAACCGGCCTCGCGGCACCCGGTCGTCGTCGGTGGGATCGAGAATGTCGCAATTGAGCGCCAACGACGACAGCGGAATGCCCTCGCCCGCCGCGACGGTGTCGGCGTCGGCGTCCGAAGGCAGGATGCGGTAGTCGTGCGCCTGGAAGTAGTTGTCCGACGGACGGGGTTGCACGGTGATGGCGCTGACCCACTTGACGCTGCGCGCACCGATGTATCCGGGCACCACCACCCGGACCGGACCGCCGTGGACGCGCGGAAGGGGTTCGGAGTTCATCCGCCATGCCAGCAGAACTTCCGGCGACATCGCCTTGCCGAGCGGAATCGAGCTGCCGTAGGGCTGGGCGGGCCGAGCTTCCGGGGCGACGTCCGGGGCTTGGAAGGCGACGTGCAGCCCGTCGTCGTGATGTGCTCCGGCGGCCGCGAGGACGTCCGCCAGCCGGACACCGCGCCACTCCGCGGTTGAGATCGCTCCGTGTGCCCACGGATCCTTGCCGGGTATGGGCCGCAGCCGCAGCATCTCGGCGCGCCGATTGCCGGCGCATGCCAGCGTCGCCACCACGTCGTGTTGATCGAACTCAGTGGTCAGCTGCTCGTACGTCAACGTGAGCGGCCTTTCCACCCGCCCGTCTAGCGCCAGCCGCCACTGCTGCGGCGCGATATCGGGGAACCGGCCGTGGTTGCGGGCATAGAACGCGTCGATCGGGGTGATGTCGCTGCCGGCCAGGACCGCGGTCGGCGGTTCGGCGTTGTATGGGAGGTGTCCGCGCACGATCATGTCGTCGCGCTTGCCCCACAATGCTGTGGACGGCGCCATGGTGCTCATTGTCACCGCTTCCTCCTCGGGTGGGGATATCTGGAATCGTTCCGGAGTTGAGGAGCCACGACCAGAGGGGTAGGTTTTGTGAGCTCACAAGCTTTACTTGTGTCTTGACCGCATCTCACAAGGCTTCCTTGTTTCCCGGGAGGATCGTCATGCCGCTTAGTTCCCACATGCCCGACCTGTCCGCGTTCGAGGTCTTCTTGGCGATCGCCCGGACGGGCAGCCTGGGTGCAGCCAGCAGGGAATTCGGGCTTACGCAGCAGGCCGTTTCGGCACGACTGGCATCCATCGAGGCGCAGACCGGCGTCGCGCTGGTCATCCGGACCCCCCGCGGTTCGCAACTGACACCCGCCGGAGTCGTTGTCGCGGAATGGGCGGGCCGGCTGCTCGACGTTGCCCAATACGTGGACACCGGGTTGGCCTCACTGCGATCCGAAAGGCGCAAGCGCGTCAAAGTAGCGGCCAGCCTCACGATCGCCGAACAGCTCATGCCGCGCTGGCTGGTATCGCTGCAGGTCGCGGCTAGCCGGCTGGGCGCCCCCGCTCCCGAAATCATCATGACCGCCACCAACAGCGACCAGGCGATGACCGCCGTGCGCGAGGGGAAGGCCGATCTCGGGTTCATCGAGACTCCATTCTTGCCAAAGGGATTGCGCAGCAAGGTGGTCGGGCACGACGAACTCGTGCTGATCGTGCCCGCCGGCCACAAGTGGGCACAGCGCCAGCGATCGATAACCGCCGCCGAGCTGACTCAAACACCGCTTGTGACACGCGAGCCGGGATCGGGGACGCGCGATTCGTTGACCGCCGCGCTGCGCCGCGCTCTGGGCGACTCGTCACGACAAGCGCACCCGGTCCTCGAACTCTCCTCGGCCGCCGCGGTGCGCGCCGCCGTGGCCGCGGGCGCGGGGCCCGCCGTGATGAGCCGGTTGGCCGTTGCTGACGACCTGGCGATCGGACGGCTGCGGACGGTGGCGTTGCCCGAGCTGAACCTGAGACGCCAACTGCGCGCCGTCTGGGTGGGCGGCCGCACACCACCCGCGGGCGTCGCACGGGACCTGCTCACACACATCACCAGCCAGGCCGCCGGTTAACGACGTCGCCCGCAGCCAGACCGTCGCATATCTTGCGTTCGTTGTGACGAGCGTCATTCACGGACGCTGCCACGACGGCTTCGACAAGGTCCGGGCGGCTGAGCACCGATCATGCGATGGGCGTGAGCACGAACAGGCGAAACCGGCGCCCGCCGGCGCGGTCTTGGGCGATCTGATAGTTCGGCCAGTGCGCCACCACCCTGGCCCATGCTTTGTCGCGTTCCTCCCCGGTAAGCAACCGCACCTTCGCGGTAAAGCGGTGCCCGCGTCTGCGAACGGTGACCCGTTCTGTCGCTTTGAGATTCGCTGACCACGACGGGTGCGGGGCGAGGCCCCAGTTGGAGCCGACCACTATCAGCCCATCCCCGTCGGGCACGCACTGCATGGTGGCGGTCCGGGCAATGCCCGTTTTGCGCCCCGAGGTGGTGACCTGGACGTTGGGCACACCGGTCAGGTCCAGGACGCCGACGCGGCCCTTGCTTGCGAACCGTAGCAGGGCTTCGACCCGTTCGGCGACCGGTCGGCCCCTCAGGACCAGCCAGCGGTATGCGGTCGGGTTTCGCGCCACCCGCTGCAGCGGATTCACACGCGTACTTTATTCCCGGCCCGTCTCGCCACGGCAGCCGGACGATGAAATCATCCTGACCACTCCGGATTTCGGTCGAGGCGGTTCGTCCGTCAGGCACCAGCGGTCCATCTCGTCCCGAGATCAACTGAATTAATGGATTTAATCCGATGCGCGGTGTTCACTGAGGCGATGACCGCCGAGCGGATGGCTCGCTCCGAGAGGTCGACGAGCACCCGCGAGGCGATCTTGTCGGCCGCTGAGGTGCCGTTCGCCGAGCGTGGCATGTATGCCGTGTCCAACCGGCAGACCAGCGTGGCTCCCTTCGCGCCGCCGCCAGAGGCCTTGGAGCTCAACAACACCAAGCAGCTGAGCAGGGTGCGCATCTGGGACGGCAGCGCCCCCTGGCTGATCCACGGCCACGACGCGATACGCGCGTTGTTCACCGACTCCCGCGCCAGCGTCGACGACCTTCACCTTCAAGCTCTTTCTGGGCGTCTAGGATGACCAACTCACTCACCGCGCGCGGCTCGATTCTCGACATCCCCGACGAACCGGACTTCGTGCGCATGCGCGCCGAGACCGGCGCGCGACTTCGCGCCGCGATGGCCGACCACGGGGTGGACGCGCTCATCCTGCTGATGAATGGCTATGTCGGGTACGCGACGGGCGCCAGCTGGCCCTTGCTCGACGCGGGCCTCTCGCACGTGGAGCGCCCGGTGGCCGTCGTGCTGGTCGACGACGAGCACCCGCATCTGTTCATGCCGTTTCGTGCCGGGGCTTCGTTAGAACCACCCGGTCCACCGGTGCCCGACGATCATCTGCACGGTCCTGTTTATCTGGAATTCGACCAGGGGGTACAGGATTTCGCCCGGACGCTGGCCGGCCTGATCCCACGGGGCGCAACCGTGGCCGTCGACGAGCTCACCGGCGCGATGCGGCGGTCGGCGGCCACATTGTTCCCCGGCGGCCCGCCGTCGGATGCGGCGATCGTGGTCGGCGCGGCGCAATTGGTCAAGACGCGGGACGAGCTTTCCTGCCTTCGCCGGGCCTGTCGGATCACCGAACAGGCGATTGTTGATGTGCAAGAGGCGTTGGCGCCGGGCGTTCGGCAGATCGATCTCTCGGCCAAGCTGGTTCGTCGTGCGTTCGAGCTGGGCGCCACCAGCAACATGCTCGATGCCATCTGGCAGGTGATGCCCAGCTCGCGGGAAGCCGGTGTGTGGACGACCCACGGCGACCTCGCGTTGCCGCTGCTCCCCTCGGCTCGCGAGCTGGCTGCCGGTGACGTGCTGTGGACCGACATCAGCATCAGCTACGCCGGATACTGCTCGGACTTCGGGCGAACCTGGCTGGTCCGCGACCGACCCACGCCGCGGCAGCAGGACCAATTTCGCCGGTGGCGAGCCATCCTGGACGAAGTGCTCGAGGTGACCAAGGCCGGTGTCACGTCGGGTGATCTCGCACGCGCGGCGATCACCGCCAACGGTGGTCGCAAGCCGTGGCTGCCACACCTCTATCTGGGACACGGCATCGGCACCTACCCCGCCGAGGCCCCGATGATCGGAACGGACCTCGGCGAGGAGTTCGACGACAACTTCGTCTTTCCGCCCGGCATGGCGCTGGTGCTCGAACCGGTGGTGTGGGAGGACGGCACGGGCGGCTATCGCAGTGAGGAGATCGTGGTGATCACCCAAGACGGCTACACGCCGATCACCGACTACCCCTATTCCCCTTATGGCGACTGAGATTTCGCCCGATCCCCTGCGATTGCGGACGGGGCGTCGGGAACGGGCGCTGGCCCAGATGGACGCACACGACCTCGACATCCTGGTGCTGGGTCGGCAATCCAATATTCGCTACGTCACCGGCGCCCCCCAGCTGTGGATAGCCGGGACGCGACCGTTCGGTCCGATGTGCGTCGTGGTGCGCGCCAGCGGGGACATCTACCTCAACAGCACCGATGACGAGGGGGTCCCCGAAGAGATCGGTCACGAGCACCTCTACGGGTTGGCCTGGAACCCGATGACCCTGATCGACGTGTTGAAAAAAATCCATGGGGCCGAAACGGCGCGCCGCGTCGGAACCGATGCCATCACACCGACTTTCGCGGCGCTGCTGCCCGAGGCCTTCCCCCACGCCGAGCTCGTCGACGGCGAGCCGGCCATGCGGACGGCGCGCCGCATCAAGACGCCCGACGAGATCACGGCGATGGCCCCGGCGCTTCGCGTGGCGGAACACGGAATTGCGGCCGCGGTCGCCGAACTGCGACCCGGGGTGTCCGAGCGGACGCTGGCCGGGGCCGCGCTGGAAGCCATGGCCGCCGGCGGCGTCAGCACGCCGGCCACCCAGGACGTCGCGTGGGTCACCTCGCGGGACCACCCCTGGCGACGCGGCCACAGCGAGGTACAGCCTGGTGACCTTGTCGTGTTCGCCGCCGGTGCGCTGGCGGACGGGTACGTCGCCGAGGTGGGCCGGACCCGGCCGGCTGACCATGCCGCCAACGGCTCGACCCAGAAGCTGTTCGGACGCTCGGATGCCTTGTTCGACAAGATGATCGCGGCCTGTCGCCCCGGCGCATCCGCGACCGGGCTGCTCGCCGCCTACGAGGCGGCCGGAGAGCCAACACCGCCCACGCCCGTCGCGCATGGGTTGGGGTTGGGTTTCGATCCGCCCGTCGTTTCCGAAACACTTTCGGCCGCAGGCGAAGACGACCGCCTCGACCCCGGGATGGTGTTGGCGATCACCGGCTATGTGTGGCAAGAGGGCGTCGGGGCGGTGCTCCGCCGCGACACCGTCCACATCACCGACGGCGGCACCGACGTGCTGACCGCCAGCCCGTCTTGGGGTGACGAGGCGGCACGTCGAGAACTGTCCTGACGTCAAACGGGTTCGTCGTCGTCCGTGTTGCGTAGGAATCTCTCAGGGTGGTGATAGGGGTTCGTTCGTGGTTGTCCGTGATCCAAGTGCGGCGGCGGGACCCATTCGGTGTCGCCGTGGGCGTTGGTGCGGGTCCAGCCCTTCTCTGCGAGCCGGTTGTCAATCCCACATGCCAGGGCCAGGTCGTTGATGTCGGTACGGCGGGTGGCTGTCCAGCCCCGGACGTGGTGGACCTGGCTGTGGTAGGCGGGGGCGTCGCAGCCCGGTTTGGTGCAGCCGCGATCCTTGGCGTAGAGCACGATTCGTTGTGCGGGTGAGGCCAGCCGCTTGGTGTGATACAGCGCCAGCGCCTTACCCTGGTCGAAAATCGCCAGGTACTGGTGAGCGTGGCTGGCCCAGCGGATCACATCGGACATGGGCACCAAAGTTCCGCCACCGGTCAGTGCCTTGCCGGCGGCGGCCTCCAGATCCTTGAGCGTGGTGGTCACGACGATCGAGACGGGCAGCCCATTGTGCCGGCCCAGGTCGCCCGAGGCGAACAGGGCGCGCAGTGCAGCGTGCAATCCATCGTGGTTGCGCTGGGCTTGGGATCGGTTGTCGCGGCGCACCGCATCCTCGCCGGGTGTCGCATCGACCACTGGGGTCTCATCCTCGGGGTTGCATGCGCCGGGGGCGGCCAGCTTGGCAAGCATGGCCTCGATGGCGGCCCGCAACTCCGGGGTCACCATGCCGTTGATTCGCGACATCCCGTCGAATTCCTGCTTGCCGATTGTGAGGCCGCGCTTGCGCGCCCGCTCCTGGTCGCTGAATTCCCCATCGGGGTTTAGCCAGTCCATGATCCGCTGGGCGTATTTGGCTAACTCATCGGGGCGATATTCGCTGGCCTTGCGGGCCAGATCGGCTTCGGCGGCTTCCCGGGTGGGCAGGTCCACCTCGGCGGGCAGGTGTGCCAAGAAGCTGCGGATTAACCGCACGTGCCCATCGCCGATCAGCCCCTCGCGTTGGGCGGTAGCGGTCGCGGTCAATTGAGGCGCCAACGACTCGCCGGTGAGCGCCCGGCGTTCCCCGAGGTCAGCCGCTTCGTCGATCCGCCGGCCAGCCTCAGCCTTGGTGATACGCAACCGGTCGGCCAGCGCCGAGCGCAATTTGCCGCCGAGTTCTTCTTCGCTGGCCTGCGCGTCGAGCTGATTGATCAACGTGTGCTGGGGGACCCTCAGCCGGCGTGCCGCGCATTCGAGTCGCTCCAGGGCCCGCAATCGTTCCGGGGTGGTGAACACGTCAAAGGACAACTTGCACAAGCGGTCCAGGTCCGCGCGGAGCGCGTCGAAGACCTCGACGATCTCTTCGCGACTGCTCGAACCCATAGCCCAGATTTTACGAACGACCACCGACAAGAAGCGCTGCTCTGTTACTGCTGAAGCTACTGTGACACACGGGATTACGAATACAGCCGTCTACGCGACACGCCCCTCCGGAAGCCCGTCAGTGCGGACCGGGCGCCGTCTCGAAGCGGTCAGGGCTTCTTCCGGGCCGAGCGGCTCAAGCGCCATTCCGGCGGGAAGTTCAAGTCGTTGTCCTTCACCACGTTGTTGAGGCCCTTATCGAAGGTCCCCTCGGTGAGGTCGACCTCGTTCTCCTGGTCGTTGGCGATCAGCGGCAGCATGCCCTCGACCATGCCGGCGAGCAGGCTGCCGAAGTATTCGCCCTTGTGCTGCTTGTACAGCTCCAGGAAAGTCTTCTGCACCGCGACGGTGTCGGTCGGGCGAGAGCGCGAACACGCCATCGCATACTTCAGTGTCTCCGCTTCCAGCTTGTCGCGGGGCACCACGCTGTTGACGAAGCCGCACTCGTACATTTCCTTCGCGTTGAACGGCCTTCCCGTGAAGAGCATTTCGGAGAACTTCCGCAAGCCCATCGTCTCCGCCCACCACCACAGCCGTGGTCCCCAGCCGACGTAGCGAAAGGCCGGGTGCCCGAAAAGCGCGTCGTCCGAGGAGACCACCAGGTCGGCGTCGCCAGCCTGGTAGAAGTGCCACCCGTAGCAGTAGCCCTTGGCCTCGATGATGCTGATCTTCCGAAGCTCTTGCAGCGGACGGTTTCCCGCCCGCGCTTTGGCGTAGAAGTCCGTGACGGTGGACAGGTAGCGGTACGAACCCCCCGGCGGGTACTTGACGTCGTCGTCGTTGATCGCGAGCTCATGCAGCAGCGGCAATCCGGGGTTCTCCAGCATCGGGCGCTGCTCGGGCAGGTCTCCACCGCTACCGAAATCCTCGCCCTCGCCCCGGATCACCACGACCTTGACGTCGTCGTCCACATTGCACTTATGGATCAGATCGGCGTAGTTCTGCCGCATGCCCAAGGTGGCGGAGTTCTGCGCCTGGGGGCGATCGAAGGTGATGTAGGCGATTTTGTTCTTCTTGTCCTTCTCGAACTTGATGTACTGCTCTGCTTCCTTCTTCAACTCTTCGTAGTCGTATTCAGGCATGGGTTCTCTCCACTTTCCTTATTTGAGCAAAGCACCCGCGTCGACGGGTAGCGAAACGCCGGTGACATAACGAGATTCGTCGAGATCGGCTGGAGTGAAATGCGGGTGGGCCAAGTTGTCGATCGGTCCGCAGACGTCGATCGCGATCATGTCTGCGCGCTCCTGCGCCAGGCGCACCGCATGGCTGCGGCCCTGACCGCGGGTCGCGCCACTGACAACCGCGACCCTGCCCGCCACCCGGCCGGTCATCTTGGCACCAATGTCGGCAGGGTTTCCCAGCCCCGCACCGTCGACGTCGGGCTCAGCCTGGCGTTGGCCAGCTCAAGATCCCACTCCGGGAAGCGTTTGAGGATTTCCTCCAACGCCACCCGGCCTTCCAGCCGGGCCAGCGCCGATCCCAGGCAGAAGTGAGTGCCCACACTGAACGTGAGGTGCGGCCGGGCGTCGCGATGGATATCGAATTCACCTGCGTCTGGGCCGAACTGGCGCTCATCGCGGCACGCCGCCCCGAGGAGCATCATCATCACACTGCCCTCGGGCACCGACCGGTCATACAGAGTGACGTCGCGGGTCACATACCGTGCCATGTGCGGTGCCGGCGGCTCGAAGCGCAGCAGCTCCTCGATCGCCTGCGGGATCAGCGCGGGGTTTTCGACGAGCTCGCGGCGCTGATCGGGGTCCTCCGCGAGCACCTTGCCCGCCCAACCGATCAGGCGCGTTGTCGTTTCGTTTCCCGCTCCGGCAACGACGTTGAGGTACACGAGGATCTCCTCGCGGGTCAGGCGCCGCGTGGTGCCGGTCTCGTCGACGAACTCGACATTGAGCAGATCGGTCATGATGTCGTCGGAAGGATTCTCGGCGCGCCAGTCGATGTAGGCCTCGAACTGTTCGCCGACGGACAAGCCCTGCTCCGCGGCCTTCATGGGCTTGCCGGCCTCGGTGCGCAGCTGCGCGTTGCCCCGGTCCCGGATGTACTCCTGATCGTCTTTGGGGATGCCGAGCAGCATGCTGATGACCTTCATCGGCATGATCGCGCCGAGGTCGGTGACAAAGTCGAATCGCCCCGAACCCACCAGTGGATCGAGGAGTTGCGCGCAGAAGTCCCGGATCATCGGCTCCAGTGCGTTGACCTTGCGCGGGGTGAACATGCGCGACAGCAGTTTGCGGTGCACGTCGTGGATCGGCGGGTCTTCGAAGATGAGCATGCCCGAGGGGATTTCGAGGTTGGCCTTGATCAGCTCGAGGATCACGCCCCGGGCGGAGCTGTAGGTGCCGTGGTCGACGAGCGCCTTGTTGACATCGGCGAACCGGCTCAACGCGTAGAAGTCGTATTCGCCGTTGTAGTAAAGCGGCGCCTCGTCTCGCAGGCGGGCGAACATCGGATACGGGTCGGCGATCAGCTCGACATCGTATGGGTCGAGATGAATATCGCGATCCGTGCTCGCGGTCACGAAATCCCTCCTACGGCTGCCATTTTCGTTTGATCATCGAGATATCCGCCGTGCGCAATTTATACGCTTCGCTTAAATACGTCGGTTCACTCTATTCTCGTAGAGAATCATATGGCGGGTACTCTGGCAAGACCCTGTCCGGGAGCTCATCAGGATGCGCCGACCCGGCGGCGACGCGCTCGACGCAGGCCGCCGGTCTCCGTTAGCCGGCCCTTGTTCGGGTTCTTCAGGATGCCGGTGGCGATGGCCGCCAAGATGTCGTCGAGCTGCTCGGGGCTGTCGACGATTCGGTCGCCATGGGCGAAGCGCAGCAGCAGCCCGTTGATGAAGGTGAGCGTGACGTTACTCAGATCCTCCACAACGGCCGGTTCCAGCTCGGCGCCGCGCGGCATCAGCTGCACCAGGATTTCCCGGTGCAGCTTGGTGAATCCGTCCGTGGCCTGCTGCAGGATTGCGGCGAGCGCCTGATCGCGCGTGGCCTGCATCGTCAGCTCGTAGCGGGCCTTGGTCCGCGACAACTGCGGCTCGTTGCCGGCCTGAATCACCACCTCCGACAACCGGGAGGGCGACGGCTGGTTTCGGCGACCGTCGGCGCCGTCGGCCCCGTCTGCCACGGACTGCAAGGTCGCCAAATCGAGCTCCGCCAGCCGCTCCGCCGCGGCGCGCAGCAGCGCCGAGCGGGTCCGGAAATAGAACGACGTCGTGCCGTCCGGGACCCCGGCCTGGCGGTCGACCTTGAGATGGCTCAACCCCTTGGCCCCGTCGTGGGCCAAGAGATGGATCGCCGCATCGCATAGGTCGCGGCGGCGTTCCGTGGGGTTGGGCTTTCGTCGTTTGTCCATCGCAGGGCGTCTCGGAGCGAGAGACTACTCTATATTCGTAGTGACCCTAAACGGTAGCCCCGGCGCCGGCTCGCAAGGGATGCGAATCGCGGGCTGATGCAACGGGTTCCGGCTGAAAGTGTGGTGAAATGGTTCATTGTGGATCCCATCGACGATTGCCATGGCGGACGTCCGGGCGCGTAAGCCCTTGATGGGCGCCCGCGGCCTCACGAGCACTCTGTTACTCGGTGCGGTGATGTGTGGCTGCCACTCGCCCCAACACCGCGCCTCCCCCACCACGTCGACCACCGCCGCGCCGACCACGACGACCCAAGCGGCGGCGCCCGCGGTCAACATTCAGCCGTTGCCGGTTCGGCCGGTGCAAAAGTCACAGCCGACCACCCTCAACAAGTGCTCCGCGACGAATCCGAGCGCGCCGGTGGCGCCGGCCAATGTTCTGGTTACCTGTGACCTCGCCCGGACCACCCTCTATACGTTGGGTCCCGAGACGATGCGGCTTGGGCTGACGCACGTGGACCCGCCCACGTCACTCTCGTCCGGTTTCTACGAGGTGAGCCTGACAATGGACCCGTCGTCCGCGGCGGCCTGGGCCGCCTTCACCGCCGCCCACCTGCAAGACCACGTCGCCTTCATCCGTGACGATCTCGTTCTGGAGGCGCCGATCATCGAAGAACAGGTGACCTCCGGGAAGATCGCGTTGACCACCCAAACAGCCCAGGCCTCAGACCAGTTGGCCCAATTGGCGGGCCGCCCCGCCTAGCATGGACCGGCTCGGTATCGGTTTCCTCGGCGGATTCGGCCTTCCGCCTGTGGAATTCGTCAACCTCACGGCGGACCTAAGTTGCGGGTACATGTCGGCCGTTGTGCGGGGGCTCCCGTTGGTACCGCTCGGCTATCAGCCCTTCTCGCTGAAGGACGCGGCACTCAGGCGAGGCATGCTGGCCGCGATGAATCACCGTGGCGTGACGATCTCGCTCGGCGACGGGTTCCTGGTCTTGCCCGGCGCCGAGATGCAGGAATTCACAGGCGATCTCGACGCACTGGCCGAGCTCGCCGTTCCCCGGATCAACGTCGTGAGCCTCGACCCCGACCTTGGCCGCACGTTCGACCAGTTCGCGATCCTGACGGAACTCGCCGCTCAACGCGGCATCCAGACCGTCGTCGAACCGGTACCGGGCCTGACCGTGGGCGACCTGCCCACCGCGCTGGCCGCCCGGGAGCACGTCGCCCGGCCCGACTTTCGCTTGTTGATCGACACCATGCACCTGGTGCGATCGGGTTCCGGCGCGGCCGATGTCGCGGCCATCGACCCCGACCACATCGGGTATGCCCAAGTCAACGACACGACGCTGCGGCCACGCTTCGACAACTACATGGAGGAAGCCATGTTTGAGCGCATGGTTCCCGGCGAGGGCGAATTACCGCTGCACGACATCCTTTCGGCGCTTCCGCCCGACATCGTGATCGAAATCGAGGTGCCGAGACGATCGTTGGCGCTGGCCGGCGTCAGCCCGATCGATCGCCTCCGCCCCTGCGTCGAGGCGGCGCGCCACTTGTTGGCCGACGTCCCGTGAGTCCTCAGCCGGCCGCCGGGCCGATGGGCTGGGTCAGCTTGGTTCGCGGAGCGGAAGACCGGCGGCGCGATAGATCGCGTCGATCACGGTCATGTTCTCGACCGCGTCTTGTGGGGTGGTCTTGACGGGTTCCCCGCGCAGCACCGCGGCGGCGAAGGCGTCGAGCTGATAGGCGTAGGAGGGGCGCCGCGAAAAACGCTCGACGCGCCGGCCGTCGGGTGATCGGATCGTGAGCCGGTGGAAAACGCTCGGCATTACGGGATTGAAAATCCGCAACTCGCCCTGTTCGCCCACCACGCGGGCGCTGATCTGCAGCAGCCGCGACGACCACATCGAGCAGCGGACCCGGCCGGTGTGCCCGCCGGCGAACTTGACCTCGGCCGTCATGGCGCGGTCCACCTGCGGACCGCGCAATTTCGCCTCTGCCCAAACGACTTCCGGCGTCGAACCGCCGTAGGTGCGGACCATGTGGACCGCGTAGCACCCGGCGTCCATGAGCGCGCCGCCGGCAAGTGAGTAGTTGTAGCGGATATCGGAGAACTTCGGCAATGGGAAGCACAGGGCGGCCTCAACCCGCTTGAGCTTGCCCACCTCGCCCGAGGCGATGATTTCCTCAACGCGCCGGGTCAGCGGGTGGTAGCGATAGTGGAAGGCCTCCATCACCACCCGATCCGAATTCGCTGCGAGCTCGGCGATCTCGCGCGCCTCGGCGGCGTTGGCGGTGAACGGCTTTTCGCACAAGACGTGCTTGCCGGCGGCCAGTGCGGCCCGGGTCCACCGGCCGTGCAAGCCGTTCGGCAGCGGAATGTAGACCGCGTCGAGCTCCGCGTCGGCGATCAGCGCCTCGTAGCTTTCGTGCACCCGCGGGATGCCGTGTTTGGCGGCAAAGGCCCGCCCACGCGCCGGATCGCGGGCCGCCACGGCGGCTACCTCGACCTGGCTGTGTTCCTTGGCGGGGGTGACGAGGGCCAAAGGTGCGATGCGGGCCGCACCCAAAATGCCGATGCGGATCGCGTTCCCGTCTCCTGACACGGACCCGACGCTAGCATCCGGCCACCGCCTGCCGCGGCTATCGCCGAAATCGGCGCCCAGCTACCGACCGAGCGCCCTTTAGCTGCCGGTTCCGCGGCGGGCGAATGCCGGCGCGTGCTCGGGCCGGATCCCGACGCCGATGAAATACGCGGGCACAACCGACAGCCACGGCAGCCGCTCCATCACGCTTAGCAGGGCCGCCGGTGGTGTGGGGTCCGCGCCGCGAAGCAGCGGGCCCAGCAGCCGTCTTTGCAGCACCCGTTGCACCGCTTGGGTCACCGCGGTCGGAAACAACCGCCGGCGGCGGACCGCCGCCAGGTCGCGATGCGTGACCCGGTGCTGCCGCAGTGGTTCGGCCAATATGGTCGCGGCCGCGACGGCGTCCTGGACCGCCAGGTTGATGCCGACCCCTCCCAGCGGGGACATCGCATGCGCGGCGTCGCCGATGCACAGCAGCCCACCGATGTGCCAGGGACGCAGCCGATCCACCCGGACGTCGAGGTGCTTGATGTCGTCCATGGACGTCAGCGTCGCCACCGGCTCGAGCGCCTCGGGCACCAGCGCGCCGACCTCCCGGCGGAACGCCTCTATCCCTCGCGCGCGCAACTGGGCGTCGGTCCCTTTGGGGCCGAGGTAGGCGATCTGGTTGTAACCCTCGCGTGGAATCACGCCCAGCGCCTTGCCGGGTGCAACACGAGGCAAGAAGGAGAATTGCGCGGCGTCGTGGCGCGGCAGCCTGAACCACCAGACGTCGAAGTTCACCGGGTATTCGCGTGTCTTGAAACCGGCCTCCCGGCGAGCGATCGACCCCCGGCCGTCGCACGCGACGGTCAACTCCGCTCGCAGCTCGCCGGGGCCCTCGGGTCCCTGGTAGCGCACTCCGGTGACCCTGCCGCCCTCCCGCAGCAGCCCGGTGGCCTCGCTGTCATCCTCAGCGTGAAGCTCGGCTCGGATTGGGCGACATCGGCGAGCAGGTTCAGCAGGTCCCACTGCGGCACCATCGCGACGAACGGGTGGGGCTGGCGCAGGCGCCCGAAGTCGACGTAGGTCACCGAGCGCCCGTCCGACTCGAATTTCGCGTTGCTCAACGCGGTGAACGGCAACTGCGCGAAGCGCTCCCACAAGCCCAGCTCGTCGAGCAACCGCATGGTGGTCGGGTGCACCGTGTCACCGCGAAAGTCGCGCAGGAAGTCGCCGTGCTTTTCGAGCAGGGTGACCTCCACGCCGGCCCGGGCCAGGAGCAGCCCGAGGACCATCCCGGCCGGGCCGCCGCCGACGATCGCGCACGTGGTCGTCTCAACCATCAGGGGTCTACAGGTCAGCGTCGAAAACCGAAACGGGATCGAGGATCACGCCGGTCTCCTCGACGTAGCGGTCCCACAGCGCCAGCAGCTCGGCCAGCTTGTCGGGCCGCGAGGCGGCCAGATCGTCGATCTCGCCCGGATCGTCGGACAGGTCGTAGAGCTGCCAGGCGCCCGGACCGTACGGCGCGGGCAGATAGACCGCCTTCCAGTCGCCCTGACGAATCGCCCGGCGCCCGAACAACTCCCAACCGGTGCCGGTGTCCGCGCCGTGCACCTCCGCGCTGTCGCCCGACAGATACGCCACCAGGGAGCGGCCCCGCATGGGTTCGACGTCGCGGCCCCGGTAGGCGGTGCCGGGATGCGCGATGCCGGCCAGCTCGAGCACCGTCGGGGCGATGTCCATGACGGTCGTGAAGGCCGTGCCGATTTCAGCCTGCCGGGTAAAGCCAGGCCAGGTGACGAAGCCCACCACCCGGATCCCGCCTTCGGTGGTGAACGCCTTGTGCAGGCGCGACGGCGCGGTGGCCGCTTGGGCCCAGCGTGGGCCGTACCAGACGAACGAGGTGGGCCGGCCAAGGTTGTCGAGGCTGTTGTCGCAGTACTTTTCGATCTGCGCGACGATTTGGGCGCCGCGCAGCGGCATCGCCTCGACCATCGCGCCCTCCGCGCCGTTGTCGGACAAGAAGATCACGACGGTGTCGTCCAGTTCGCCGCTGTCGGCCAGGTAGTCGAGCACTCGGCCGATGTTCTGATCCATCCGGTCCACCATCGCGGCGTAGACCTCCATGCTGCGGGCCGAACGCGCGCGCTCGTCGTCCGTCATGTCGGCCCATTCGGGGGCGCCGTCGGCCACGACCGGGTGCGCCACGACGTCGGGCGGGCACAGGCCGAGCTTCTTGAGCGCCGCCAGGCGGGCCTCGCGCAGCGCGTCCGGTCCGGCGTCATAGCGGCCGTGATAGGTCGCGATGGATTCGTCGGGCGCTTGCAACGGCCAGTGCGGCGCCTGAAAAGGCAGGTAGGCGAAGAACGGTCGGTCGTCATCTTCCGGATCTTGGGCGCGCTCGCCCAGGTAGCGCAGCAGCGTGTCGGCGTAGAAGTCGGAGGAGTAGAAGTCGTCGCCGACGGTGACGAACCGGTCATCCTCGGTGTAAAGCGTTGCCACGGGCGAGAATCCGCCGCCCGTGGCTGGACCGTAATGGCTGGCACCGGCCGGCAGCAAGGCGAACGAGCGCTCGAACCCGCGGGCCCACGGCGACGTTTCGATGGTGTCACCCAGGTGCCACTTACCCGACATCAGCGTCAGATATCCGGCGTCGCGCAGCAGCTCGGGCAAGGCCACGACGCGGTCGTTCAGATAGCCCTCGTAACCGGGGGCGCCCCGGAATTCGGGGATCGCGACCTCGAGCATCGTGCCGATGCCGGCGATGTGGTGGTCGGTTCCGGTCAACAGCATCGCCCGGGTGGGTGAGCAGGCCGGGGCGGAATGGAAATCGGTGAACCGGACGCCGGCGTAGGCCAGCCGGTCCAGGTTTGGCGTATTGATCTCGCCGCCAAACGCGCCGATATCGGAATATCCGAGGTCGTCCGCCACGATTACTAGAAAGTTGGGCCGCTTCACGCTGAACGATTCTGTCTCACTCTCCGGCGAGAGTGCGTGTCGGTACGCCGACACGCCGACAATCGCGGCAATTTGCGCACGCTCGCGGCGGCTGGGATGCCGTCAGCTGACTCGTTGCATCTGATTCAGCACCTTTTCGGTGTTGGGCAGGTCTTCGTCGAGACCTTCGCTGACGGTGCGATATGTCCCGTTGAGGGCGTAGACGGCCACCACCGCGTCCTTGCCGCTGGCCGTGGTCATGTAGCCGGCCTGGCCCGCGGCCACGAACATGGCTGGCATCGGGCCCATTTCGGGTCGCGCCGACAGGCCGCTTTTCACCATGATCTTGCCGTCGTGGTCGATGTCGGGCAGGCCCGCCTTGAATACTGCGGCGAACGACTGGGCGTGGATATAGCCGAGCCAACGCGTCATTGCGGCTGGGGTCGCCGAGGCCGGATCGGAGCCTTCCCCGTCGTAGATGTTCACCGTTCCCGGCTCGATGTTGGCCTTGGCGAACTTGGAGATCACCACGGGCATGCCCCCGGAGTCACAATCCCGCGACCCAGCCTTCTTTGCCAAAAGACAGAGCAGCGTCTCGGCCCCTCGGTTGTCACTGATCTTGGTGACCAGCCTCGTCAGGATGCTCGTCGGCGGCGAGGTGAGCGATGCGACCTTGTTCGCCGCGGTGTAATCACTATCCGGCGGAAGGGTTCCCGTGGATGCCTGCAGGGGCGTGTCCACGGTGACCCCGGCGCGGCGCAGCGCCTCGATGAACAGCGCCCGCGCGTACGCCGCGGGGTTGGGCGCGAACTGCGCGAGGTCCTGTTGCGGGGCACCCAGCGGAAGCCGGCCGGCTATGACCACGCGGTTATCCGGTTGCAGGGTTGCGGTCAGCGTCGACTGACCACCGGCGGCGGCCGTGGTGGCGTGATTGTCGACGGTGAAGAATTGCGTGCTGGGAATCGTGCTCATCTTGACGGGATCGCCCATGCTCGCCCCGGGGTTGATCAGGATGTCGAGCAGGTTGTCGTTGACCATGATCGAGGTGACGACGCCCTCCTTGGTCGTGAACGGGTTCCACAGCTTGTCGTTCACCAGCACATCGCCGTTGATCGACGTGATGCCCGCGGCCGTGACCTCTGCGGCGAGCCGGTCGAGACCGGCCAGCGGGTTGGCGGCGACGGGCTTCACCGTCGGCACCGCATATGCGTAGACATGATCGGGTTCGGTGTATTGCAGCTGTCCGTCCAGCACTCCCCGACCGCCGAGAATAAAGTCTCCTGAACCCACCAAGACCAGGTCACCAGTCAGTGTCCCGCCGGAACGTGTTCCCGTCGCATACACCGGCGTCTCCAGCGTCGAATCAGCCCCGAACTCTTCGTAATACGTGCCGACGGTGAACAACTTTGTGGTTGAACCCAGAAAGTTGAGCTTGTTCTCGTTGCTGGCAAATAACATCTTGCCGGAACCGAGCTCGACGGCATCCCAGCTCCACGAACCGTGTGCATACTGCGCTGAGTTGATGATCGCTTGCGCCTCGCTCGGCATCGCAGGTGTGGTCGGATTGCTCGCGCAGGCTCCGATCAGCAGCGTGCACAACGCGAAGGCAGCACCGCACGACGCTTCGTAACGGTTCGCAAAGTTAGGCCGCTTCACGCTGAAGGATCCTGTCACCGCGAGCGGGCGTGTTGGTCCGGCGACACGCCGGTAGACACGGCATTCTGCGAACGCTCGCCGGCGGTTGGCCGCGACCGAATTCCCGGCGATGCCACTACCGCCGATATGGTCATGATTAAGCTCGATTCGGCGCAACACTGCACTCGGACACCAAAGAGGGGGCACAAAGATGTTGGCGCAATTCGGAATGTCCATTCCCCTGGTCGCTGCCCCGATGGCGGGTGGCCCCACCACGCCGGCGATGGTGTCGGCCGCGAACCAGGCGGGCGCCCTGGGAATGCTGGCGGCCGGGTACAAGACCGTGGAGGCCGTCGAAGCCGAGATCACGAAGATCCGTGCCGAGGGAATCCCTTTCGGAATCAACGTGTTTGCGCCCAATCCCCTGCCCGTCGACCCCGACAGCTACCGCACCTACGCCGCAGTCGTTCAGAAGGACGCCGAGCAGTTTGGCCTGACTCTGCCAGCCGAGCCGATTGACGACACCGACGGGTTCGACGAGAAGATCGCGCTGTTGCTCGACGACCCGGTGCCGATGGTCTCCTTCACCTTCGGGATACCGCCGCGCGACGTGATCGCCGCCCTGCGAAAGGCCAATAGCGTTGTGGTGCAGACGGTGACGACGCCCGACGAGGCGGCGCAAGCGCGCGACGCCGGGGTCGACATGCTTGCCGTGCAGGCGGCGACGGCCGGCGGGCATTCGGGCACGCTCTCGCCGCGCAAACCGTTGACGCCGGTCCCGATCGTCGACCTTGTCAAGCAGATCGTCGCGACCGTGCCGCTGCCGGTGATGGCCGCCGGCGGGCTCGCCACGCCCGCCGCGGTGGCCGAGGTGATCCGCGCCGGCGCGGCGGCGGCCGCGGTCGGGACGGTTCTGCTACGCGCCACCGAAAGCGGCGCCTCGGCCACCCACCAGGCGGCCCTCACCGATCCCGCTTACACCGAGACGGTGATCACCCGGGCCTTTACCGGCCGCCCGGCCCGCGGCCTGCGCAATGCGTTCATCGACGCCCACGAGGCGGAGGCGCCGCTGGGCTATCCGGCGATTCACTACCTCACCAGCCCGATGCGCAAAGCCGCCGCTGCCGCGGGCAAACCCGACTACGTCCATCTGTGGGCGGGCACCGGGTATCGGCACGCCACCGCCGAGCCCGCGGCCGACATTCTGCGGCGATTGGCCTCCGGCCTCTGACCGTCTACCGGCCGGTCGGGGAATTCAGTTGCTCAGGTACAGGTACCACAGGCCGTCGGGATGCTCGACGCAGGAGAAATGGGTAAAGGTGCCGGGATGGTTCACCTCGACGTGGGGGCCGTCCACCATGCATGCGGCTTGAGTCGAGTAGTTGCCCTCCACTTGGATTTCGTCAGCGTTGCTGATACCTACGCCGGTGGTCATCAGTCCACAGAACGCCAGGACACCGGCGGCAACGGTCTTCCTCATCAGGCACCTCCAGTGCGCTTCCACCCTTGAGGCAAGGGATACAGCCAATTGCTGATGGTCCGACGTTAGCGAGCCGCGCCCGTTCCCGCACAGCAAATGAAAAGAATTTGCACGGCCATAATATTGAGCGCTCCGCGTTGGGACTTTCGGCGACCGCATTCAACTGGCCGCACCCCGGGCGGGCCGACGCCGCATGGACATCACGCCGTCGATCGCGTTGCTGACGCACTGTGCGTCCTCTTCGAGCAGCATGTGCCCGGCGGTGGGCCGGCGCAGGTGCGTGGCACCCGGGATGGCCGCCGCAAGGTCGCGTGCGTGGTCGGCCGGGGTGGTTCGGTCCGCTCCGCCGCTGATGACGACCGTGTTGGCGGCGATCGCGGCCAGCGCGTCGTACTGGTCGTATCGCTTCAGGCTGGGAAGGAAGCCGGCCGCGGTCGTCAATGAAATGGTGCGGATCGCGGATTGGGTGACCGCCGCGGCGCCATACCGCTCGACGCCGGAATATTTGATGATGCCTTCGCAGAAGGGCCGCACCAGCCCGTTGATCGCCTGGTCCGTCGCGCGTCGGGGCATGTGGTGCACGAGGTCGAACAGCGCTCCCGTGGCGCGGGTGGCCAGCAGGCGGCCGAGCCCCCGTTCGGCGAGTCGGCCGGCCGCGCTGGCGACCAGGACGAGGCCCTGCGGTTCCACCGGGCGATCGGCGGCGGGGCGGCCCAGGTAGGCCAGCGCCGTCATCCCGCCCATCGAGTGCCCCGCCAGCGTCAGCGGCCCGTTCACGCGCAGAACCGTCAGGACGTCGGCGAGGTCGGCGGCGAGCCGGTCGATCCGGTAGGTGTGCATGTCGGCGCCGGTCGAACGGCCGTGTCCGCGCTGATCGTAGGTGATGATTCGCACGCTGTTGCCCCACCGGCGGACCAGGTGACGGACCTGAAGTGCCCAGCTGGACTGCGTCAGGCACAGGCCGTGCAGCAGGACGACGGTGTGTTCGCGGGTACCGGCGGCGCCGTAGTCACGGACCGCCAGCCGCACGCCGTCACTGGCGATCACCGTGCGCTCGACATAGCCATCGCACGTGGCGGGCAGTCGTTGCGGGCGAGCGGCAGTTGTCCCACCGTACGCGTTTGATCCCGTAGTCAGTTCCGGCTGAGTGAACACGGTGGGCTCCTGGTCGGTGTCTATGTCGAGGGGATCCCGACACCTTGTTGCACTCGAAGCTACGGATGGACGACGGCGCTGGCGCTCTTGTGCGCAATAGCCACGCAACAAGCGATTTTGAGCTATTTGCGGATTGTGCTCAGTGCGGGTCGTCGGCTGAGGCGCCAGCAACCAGATTCCTTGCCGCACTGGCATTTAGCAGCTCGCGGAAGCCTAATCTCCGCCGTCGCCGCCGTGTCCCTTGCCGTGGCCTTTACCAGGGCCGCGCCGTGGCGGAACCGGGGGTTGTTCGGTGGGTGGGGGCGGGGGCACCGGATTGCTGACGGGCACCGGCGACGGACTGCTCGTGGTCACCGGATTGGCGGGTGCGTGCGAGGGCGCGGGATCGAACGCGATCGCGAACGGGACAACGATCATTGCCGCCAAGACCGCGAGGGCTGCGAGCACCTTCTTTGTGCGGCCTGCCATCCGTGGAACCCGTGGGGGCACAAACGGATTGGCTACCGGCGGCGGCAGCGGCATCTCGAGCACCTTGGTGGCCGGGCGCCGCGGCGCGGCGACCGGCACGCCGGGCGTGCTCGCGGTCCGACGGCCGTGCAGGACTTCCCGCATCTCCCCGGCGCTGCCGAACCGCTGTCGGGGATCCGGCGCCATCGCGCGTTCGATCACGGTGATCAGGGCGGCATCGACGTCGGGTCGTAGCAGGGTGAGTGGCGGCGGGCGGTCATGCAAGATGGCGCGGGCCAGTGCGGCCATATTGTCGTGTGGGAAGGGGCGATGGCCCGCAAGTGCTTCATAGCCCACCACCCCGACGGCGTAAAGGTCGTCGGCCACACAGGCGGGCGCCCCGGCGAGCCGCTGGGGGCTCAAGTAGGCGATCGTGCCCACGACCTGGCCGGTCAGTGTGAGGGCGGCCTCCCGGGTCTTGGCGATCCCGAAGTCCGCGACCTTCACGATCTCGCCGTCGGCACCGACCAGGATGTTTCCGGGCTTGATGTCCCGATGCAGGATGGCCGCGCAATGCGCGGCGGTCAGTGCGGCGAGAACGTTGTCGAGCGCGGCCCGGACCTGCGGGTATGGACGGGGACCGCGAGCTATCTGGTCGGCGAGGGTGTCGCCGGGCAACCGTTCCATCACGATGAAAGGGATGCCGTCGTGCTCGCCGCTGTCGTAGACCGCGACGATGTTCGGTTGGTTCAGCGCGGCGGCCGCGCGCGCCTCCCCGTCGAATCGGCTCCGAATGTCGGGTTGCGCGTTGAACGCCGGGTGCAAGAGCTTGATGGCGATGGGGCGATTTAGTCGGGTGTCCCAGCCGTCGCGAACCTCGGCCATGCCACCGAGGCCAAGCCTGCCCCGCACCTCGTAGCGGCCAGAAAGCAACGCGAGGGTGTTCATTCGCCCTGCCAATCCCCACAGCTTTATAGACGATCGGGCACTGGACGCGACGACCGACGTGCCCGGTCGGCTACCCAAAGGTCGGCGGTTCAAAACGCATGCGCGCGACGACCAGCGCTTTTACGCGTCGCGCTCAGCGGGCGCGACATTTTCGCAATCCGATCGAGGCGTCGCTCCGAAGGACTATCGAGCAGTAGTTGTGGCGGGGACGCCGTAGGTCGAAGAGGAGGCCTGTCTTGATGGGAATAGCGACGTTCAAAACGGTTGCTGCTGGCGATGGTTCACCGCAATCCGCATCCGAATACCGCTACTACCTGCTGGTCCACGCGATCGCGACGGCGCTGCTGTTGATCGCTTTGGTGGCCGCAATATGGCAGTTCATGGACTGGATCGTGGCGCCGGCATGCCCGAAGGACGCCTCCCTGCCGTCGGCGTCGTCGTCGACGGTGGCCGCGTCACACCGCTATTCGGGCGGCGCCGAGTCGGCGCTCTACGAGGCCGACTGCCCCTGCCCCCGCGAGCGTCAGCGCGAGAAGGTTTAGAACGCCTCGGGATTGCGCTGGACCTCGACCGGCACCGGGTGGCGGTAGAGCCGAGACGCGTTCTCCCAGCTGAACTTACGTATCACGTCCGGCGGCAGATCGCCGATCTGCTCGTGGATCGTTTCTTGGGTGTGCGGCCAGGTGGAGTCGCAGTGCGGGTAATCGGCTTCCAACATGATGTTGTCCACGCCTATCCGGTCGCGCTGCACGAACGACGACTTGTCCTCCACTGCGCAGAACCAGAAATTCCGGGTGAAAACCTCTGCGGGAGTCAAGCTTTCGCCAAGGGCTTGCCAGGTGCCGTACATCGCGTGGTAGCTGAGCATGTGGTCGAGGCGATCCAACAGCCCAGCAACCCAGCCGATTCCGCCTTCCGACAGACAGATTTTCAGGTCGGGGAACCTGCTGGGCAGGCCGGAATACAACCAGTCGACCGCCGCGGAAATGGCGTAGGCGAAGAACAGCACGCCCTGGACATCCGGCGGCGCATCGTCGGTGGTGGACGGCGAGGATCCCGACGACCCGATGTGCAGGTTCACGACGGTGTCCGTCTCGGCGCACGCGGCCATTATCGGGTCCCAGTGGCCGGAGTGAATGCTCGGCAATCCGAGCATCGCCGGGTTCTCGCTGAAGGTGACGGCGTGAAAACCGCGTTCGGCGTTCTCATAGATCATCTTCGCGCCGAGCTCGGGGTCCAGCAGCCACGGCAATTGGCAGGGAATGATGCGTGCGGGATATGAACCCGCCCAGACCTCGAGGTGCCAGTCGTTCCAGGCCCGCACGGAGGCCAACGCCAGGTCGCGATCCTTGGTGACCTGCTGCAGCCGCTGGCCGGCGAACCCCGGCAGGAACGAAGGAAAATTGAGCGAGGCGTATATGCCGTTCAGATCCATGTCTGTGACACGCGCGTGGATATCCCACGCACCCCTGCGCATCTCGTCGAACCGGACCGGCTCGAATCCGTACTCCGCCACCGGCCGCCCGACCACGGCGTTGAATCCGACATTGGGCAGTTCCCGGCCGTCGTAGACCCAGGTCTGTCCCCCGTTCCCGGTCTCCACGACCTTTGGGGCGCGGTCGGCGAACTTTCGCGGCAGGCGGCCGGTGAAGGTATCCGGCGGTTCGACGATGTGGTCGTCCACCGAGATCACCGGGTAGCGGCGCCGCGCCCGCGGCGGATCCGGCAGCAAAGTGACCGAGCGATCATGCCCGGTCTTTGCCGTGGTGAAGTTCAGGTCACCCGCCAGCTCATCGATCGATTTCACTCGTCACTCTCCTTGCGGGCCAGGGTCGTGCAAATCGAGCGTGCGATGACGGCTTTCGGTGGGCGCTGCCAGCGACGTCGGTCGGCGTGTCGCCGCCCCGCGTGCACACTCACTTGAGGACATCGGGACCGGCCTTGATGGTCATCCGCGCCGCCCCCGCCCAGTACACGTCGGCGGCGCGTTCGATCAGCGACCGTTGCATGCCGGCCATGTCCGACCAGTTCATCTTCGCCGGCTCCCGGCCGGTGAGCATGACGTCATAGGCCAGCTTGCATACCCGTTCGATCGACGCCGCCCGGTAGACGGCTTCCGGCAGGCTGCGACCGGTGGCGATGACACCGTGGTTGGCCAGGATCGTGAGGTTCGCGCCCCCGATGCGCGCGGCGAGGTCCGCCGCGCGGGCCGGGCTGTCGATCTCCCCGTCGTACGTGTCGACCAGGCACAGGTCGTCGAGGTATAGCGAACCGGTTTGGTGGACCAGTTCGGGGAGCCTGCCCAGCGCGGCGAGCACGCATACGTAATAGGGGTGGTTGTGAATGACCACCCGGGCGTCGTCGCGGACGCGGTGCAGTTCCGTGTGGATGTGGATGGCCGGGGTGACATCCCATCGACCTCGGACCACCCTTGCGTCGCTGTCCACCATGCAGATGTCTGAGGCGGTGAGCTCCTGCCACCACAGCCCCCACGGATTGACGAACATGTCCGTTTGGCCGTCGAGCTGCCACGTGATGTGTCCGGCCATGTTCTCGGCGAATCCGATGGCGGCGAGGTGCCGGAAGGCGACGGCGAGCGCCTGCTCGTTGGACAGCTCGACGCCGATCGGGGGCACCACCGATGGCGACCAGACCTCGAGGCCACCTCGACGTGCGTCAGGAGCGTTCATGATCCGCCTCCGTCCTGATTCGAATATCCTCGCGGAGCTGGCCTTTGGCAATCTTGCCGCCGGACGACCGGGGAAGCTCGTCAACCACGATGAGTCGTTCGGGCAGCAGTTCCTTGGAGACTCCCAGCGCCAACAGGTGCCCGACGAGCTCGGGCAGGTCGATGGTCTGGGAGTCGGCGAGTTCGGCGTAAAGGCAGACCTTTTCACCGAACACCGGATCGGGCATTGCGACCGCTGCCGCTACCGCGATCGCCGGGTGGGTCGTGACGGCGTCCTCGACCTGCGCCGCGCTGACGTTCTTTCCGCCGCGCAGGATGAAATCGGAGGTGCGGCCGGTGACGCTGAGATAGCCGTCCGCGTCGATCTCGCAGATGTCGCCCATGCGCATCCACCCGTCGGGGGTGAATAGCTTGTCGTGGTCGGTCCCGCCCAGGTACCCGAGGCTGGTCGCCGGGCCCCGGCACGCGGGCTGGCCGCGCCCGGTCTCGGTGACGTCTTGATCGCCGTCGAAGAGCCGGACCGCCATTTCGGGAACGATCCGGCCGCCCGTGCGGAGCCGGCGTTCGCGGGGGTCGTCGACCGTGGTCGCGCTGAGCAACCCAGTCTCGTTCGAGCCGTAAAACTGCAGGATCTTCGCGCCGGTGAGTTCCTCGAACTCCGCGGCGGGCCGGAACGGCAACGCCTCGCCGCCGCCGAAAACGACACGCAGCGAACTCAGGTCGTGATCGCGGCAAGCCGGGTGCGCCATCAGCATCGTCAATTGCGTGCTGACACAACACAGTACGGTGACCTTGTGGTGGGCGATCGCCTCACACGCCGCACGCGCGGTGAACCGCGGCAGGATCACCGCGGTGGCGCCGAGATAGATCGGCGTGGTGTGGCTGGTCCATATTCCAAACCCGAACGGCGTCGGTATGACCGGCAGGAAGACGTCGTCCGAAGTCAGCAACCCGTTGGCGACCGCCTTCTGGTGAAAGTAGTACCAACGGTTTTGTGTGTGCACCACGCATTTGGGCAGGCCGGTCGTCCCGGAAGTGGAGTTGATCAGGAACACGTCGTCGGGCCCCAGCTGTGATTCCACGCCCACCGCCCTCGGCTGCGCGTGAACGCTCAGCCGCAGCGCACCGGGATCACCGTCCAGGACCAGCGCGGACAACGGCGATTCGCCGGCCACACCCGCCGCGGCGGGGCTGCGCTGTGGATCGCTGATCAAGACCTTTGGCCGCGAATTGCGCAGTATCTCGGCGACCTCGCGGGTTCCGGCGCGTGCGCCGATACCGACCACGACGGCGCCGCACCGTTCGATCGCGACGAACAGCACGTGGATGGCGGTGGAATCGCCATGCCACACCGCCACCCGATCCCCGCGCACCACACCGACCCCGGCCAGCAGCTCGGCCAATTCGCTTGCCGCATCGTCGAATTCTCGCCAGCTGAGCGACCGTCCGGGATGGTCGACGTAGCCGGGAAGGTCCGGCGTCGATTGGGCGTTACGACGTACCGCGTCGGACAGCGTGGCATCCGACCACCAGCCGGCGGCGCGAAACAGGGCCGGGTCCTCGTCGGTGAATGCCGGCGAGCCTACGGTATCCAGCCCACCGGTGCTCATGCCCAAATGATAGGAAAAGCGTTCGTCGTTCAGTCGGGAAGTCCGGTCGCTAAGGATTCTGCGGGGCCGGTGCGTTGTGTTGGTTGGCGTCACCGGTGCCCGGACGCGCGTGCGGCGTCGGGCAGGTGCGACGCGGAATGCAGCCACAGTTCAGGCCGATGATGCAGCCGCCCCCGCCAACGGGTTGCACCGAAATCGCGCCGCCGCCGTCGCCGGCGGTGGGCGCCACGCTCGACGACGGGGCCGTTACGCCGCTCGGTGGCTCGTCAGCACCGGCCTGCCCGCCACGGAAGCCCAATCCAACCGCAAATACCACAGCGGCGCCACCGCAGACCGCGGCCGCCGTCCTGGCCACGCGAATCGTCACGGCCACCAACTGTAGTTTCATATCGCGGGATGCGCACAGCGACACGGAATGTGTCGCGACCACGAGTCAGGGCTTTTGAACCGGGGTTGATTTCTGGCGCCGGTTTGGGTGGTGGGCGTCCTGTTCCCGATAGATCGACGCGAGCGTCGTCAACCCGGCGCGGATCGTCGGCTCATCGATAGCGCCGTAGCCCACTACGAGTGCCGGTGGAGCCGAGCGCGGAACCGACCAGTGCCAACTGGCTCCCTCGATGACGAGGCCTCGCTTGTAGGCGGAGTCAACCAGACACAACTCGTCGCACCAGTCCGGTAGTTGCAAGTACAGGTGAAGACCCGCCCCTACGCGCTTGGGCACGGCGTCGGGCATCGATACCGCGAGTGCGCCGAGCGCAGTGCCGAGTCGGCGACGATAGATTGGACGCACCCGACGGAGATGTCGGGTCAGGCCACCGGTGTCGATGAATCGCGCGAGCGCAATCTGTTCGAGCATGGTGGTTCCCATGTCATCGAGCAGCTTCTGTTGAACCACGTCCTCGACAATCCGGCCGGGCAGGGTCATCCAACCGAGTCGGAGTGCGGGAGTTAGGGTTTTGCTCGCGCACCCGGCATACACAACACGCTCGGGTGCGAGTCCCTGGAGGGCACCAATGGGCGCGCGGTCATACCGGAACTCGGCGTCGTAGTCGTCTTCGATGATCAGCGCATCCTTGGTGTGAGCCCATTCGATGAGAGCTGTCCGCCGCGCCGGGCTGAGAAGTGCGCCGGTCGGGTAGGAGTGTGCCGGCGCGACGAGCACGGCGGCGACGTCGTGTTCGGCCAGCCCGACAACGTCGAGGCCTTCGTCGTCTACCGGGATGGGCACCACTCGAAGACCGGTGTTGGCGATCGCCTCCCTGTGGAACCCAAAACCGGGGTCTTCGATCGCGATCGCTTCGGCACCGCGCTTCCGCAAAGCTCGGCATAGCAGCACGATCGCCTGAGTCAGGCCGGATGTGATCAGTAAACGGTCGGACCGGGCGACGGCGCCACGTACGCGAGTGACGTAGTGGGTGAGCGCTTCTCGCAGCGATGCCTCGCCAAGCGGGCCCGGGTAACCCAACCGCTGATTGGGCACGGTGCTGAGCGCCCAGCGGTAGTGGCGAAGCCATTCGGCTCGCGGGAAGAGAGCGGGGTCGGGCAAGCCGCCGACGAGACGGACCGTGTGCGGCGCTGCGGCGTGGAGCGTGGGATCGGCGAGAACCGGTTTGGTGGTGGGCAACACGCGTGTTCCGGATCCTTGCCGGGCGCCCAGATAGCCTTCAGCCGCGAGCTGTTCGTATGCGTCGACGACAACGCTCCGTGCAACCCCGAGTTCGCGTGCCAGTGTTCGCGACGGTGGAAGCGGTGCAGCGACCGGTAATCGACCCTGCTGGATCGCCAGCCGCAATTGGTGCTGCAGCTGCTCGCGCAGCCCCCCTCGCCCAGATCTGTCCAACGCGAGCAGGATGTCCGGAAAGCCCGGGACGGGCGAATTGGTCCGTTCAGAAATATCTGAATTGGATCCTGACACGAACCAATCGTACGGCCAAGCTGAAAGGGTGCAACGAACAAACACCGCCGCCACTGCGCTGGCGGTCCCGGTACTCACCCCGTGGATGCCTGGGCCGGTCAACCCGCTCGACAGGCCCGTCGTTGTCAGCGTCACGGAATTCGCCTCCGATCATCTCCGTGATCTGCCTGGGGTGGTGCTCAAAGGCCTACGGTTGCGCATGGGCTGGTACGCCATGCCCGGAGCTGTCGGGCTCTGGTTATGGTCGCTCCCCGCAAGAGCAATCGGTGGTTCGATATCGGTTTGGCTGGGCCAGGAAGACCTGGAGCGGTTCATCGGTTTGCCCCAGCACGTCGGCATCATGCAGCGATACGGTCCCAGGGGCACGGTTCGATCCACGGAATGGCACGCGGACAGATTTGATCCCGATCTCATCGTCGAACGCGCGCGCATCTGGATCACCGGGCGGTCGCGGTGAATCCCCTGACCTTGTACGCAACAGGCCGCGTCCTTTTCGGTGTGGCCGCGCTAGTCACTCCCGGGACCGCGGGGCGGATACTCGCGGGCGACGGTGGTGCAGCGCCCGACGCCCAAGCATTCCTGCGCGGTATGGGAGGACGTGAAATCGGTCTCGGTCTTGGCCTTCTGGCGATGATCCGCACCAATGGGCCCGTCAAACCATGGCTCGCGGGCGCCCTGCTCGCGGACTGCAGTGACATCGCGGGGATCGGGGGCGCGTGGCAGCATATGACGCCATCAAAACGCTTGCTCGGCTTGGGGACCGCCGGTGGCGCCGCGGCAACAGGAGCCATAATTTTTGGAACGCTAGGCCGAAAATCGATTTCTGCTTAATTCCCACCACTACTGCCATGATTGGTGTTCGCCGACCGAATCGGGCCGCACGTGAGGTGGTGGGCAATGAAAACCACTCGAATCTCGGGGCTTTGGCCGGGACTGCTGAGCGGCGCCGCCGCCGGGGCCGCCGGCACCACCGCGCTCGACGTGATCACCTATCTGGACATCGCGGTGCGGGGCCGGCCGACGAGCTCGACGCCCGAAAGAACCGTCGAAGCGATGGCGAGACTGTTTGGCCTGACGGTGCCGGGAACCGGTGACGTCTTGGCAAACCGGTTGCTCGGCCTTGGCGCGCTGACCGGGTATGCCGCGGGCATCGGGATGGGCCTGATCCTCGGGCTGGCCTACGCGCTGGGGTGGCGCCCGCGGCTATTCGTGGCCACGCTGGTCGCGACGGCGATCGCCCTCATCGGGACCAACGGACCGATGACCGTGCTCGGGGTGACCGACCCTCGAACCTGGGGCGTCGTCGGCTGGATCAGCGATTTGGTCCCGCATTTCGGCTACGGGGTGGTCACCGCCCTCGTGCTGCATTACCTCTACCCGCGAAGCCGGGCCTCGACTTGACCGCCGGTTGTTGGGATCGGTAGCCACGCACCCGGTTTCCACTTTGCCGCATAGCCGCTGCAGCGGGCAGCGATCGGCAAGGAGGAATTCGCGCATGAAGACAAAGGCCGCAGTCCTGCTGTCCGGGGCGTTGGTCGCTTTGTTGCTCCTGTCGCGCTATTTCGCGCTGAGCCGAGCCGGCCTGCCGCTGGGGTGGATGCTCTACCTCGGGCTGCCGATCACCGTGGCCGGCGTGCTGTTTGCGCTACGCCTCATCAACCTCGGCGCGGGATGGGGCGGTAGGGACGTGAGCCGCGGCTTCGGGGCGCCCGCGCGTCCCGTAGCGCTCTCGCAGCCGGAATCGGCGGCTCAGGCGTCGGTTTCGGAGCGCCTCAGGGAACTCGAGGCGTTGCGCGCCGCGGGCGCGATCTCCGACACCGAGTACAGCGCGCGGCGCCTCCACATCATCTCCGAGCTGTGAGGCGCCAGCTTCGCCATCGCGGTCACCGATGGCGGCCATCAAGAATGCGGAGCCAATCCTGTTGCCCGCCAAGCTTTTCCTCCAAGAGGACTAGCCAGAAGAAATCGCCGACGGGGTTCATCGCGTCGCGACTGAACGCTCCTAGCCCTGGGCCGTGGGGCGAAGAACGATCTCACCGATCTCGACCTCGTGGGGTTGTTCGATGGCGAATGCGATGGCTCGTGCGACCGCCGCCGGTGGGAGGCCGAAGTCGTTCATGGTGCGTCGGATCTGCTCACGCTGCGCTGCATCGTCGATGGAACTGTCGAGCTCCGTGTCGACGAATCCCGGCGATATCGAGGTGGTTCGTAACACACCGTCGGTTGACTCTTGACGCAGGCCTTCCATGACAGTCCGAACGGCGTTCTTGGTGGCCGCGTACACCGCCATGGTGGGCACGACTTTCAGCCCGGCGGTGGATACGGTCGTCACGAAGTGCCCGCGGCCCTGCCGGCCGAATACCGGTAGCGCCGCGGCAATGCCATGCAGCACTCCGCGCAGGTTGACGTCGATCATCGCCGACCAGCCGCCGACGTCGAGATCCGACACCGGCCCGATCTTGCTGATTCCGGCGTTGCTCACCAGGACATCAAGCTGACCGAACTCGTCGATGGCCGTTCCGACGAGCCGCTCGAGGTCCGCAGGGCGCGTGACATCGGTTGGACGGGTGGCGACCGCGCCCCCGCGGCCGCGAATGTCACGTGCGATGCCGTCGAGGCGCTCGGCGCGACGCGCACCGAGGACCACGCTGGCGCCGCGCTCGGCGAGCAGACGCGCGGTCGCCTCGCCGATCCCGCTGCTCGCGCCGGTGATCGCCACGACTTTGCCCTCGATGTCGTCCATCCCCGTCCCTTCATACGGCAAACCCGTTGATGTCTCGTATTGTCGGTCTGTGCTCATCGGGTTCCTGCTCGCGCTGGGTTGCTCGGTGTGCTACGGGACCGCCTCGGTATTGCAGGCCGTCGCGACACGATCGGTCGAACCCGCAAGCAAGTCGGGCGTTGACGCGGTCTTGCTGATGCGCGCCGCGCGGCAGTGGCGCTATCTCGCCGGCATCGGTCTTGACGGCCTCGGTTTTCTGCTTCAGGTGATGGCGCTGCGGTTGGTGCCGATCTATGTCGTCGCCGCGGCGCTGGCCGCCTCCATCGCGGTCACCGGCATCGTATCCGCGTGGGTGCTGTCGGCGCGGCTTTCACGGGCCGAGTGGACGGCGGTCGGGGTGGTCTGCATGAGCCTCGCCGTGCTGGCCTGCGCGGCCGGGCCGGGGCACTTTCGTCACGCCCCGGCCGGACTCGGCTGGGCGTTGATCGGTGTGGTCGCCGGAGTATTCATCGCTGGTGCCGCCGCAGGCCGGTTGCCTGATCGCGAGCGCGCGCTTGCCCTTGGCCTTGGCGCCGGAAGCGGGTTCGGGGTCGTCGAGATCGGCGTGCGCCTGGTCGACGTGATCGATCCGACCAAGGCCGCCTTCTACACCCAGCCGGCTCTGTACGCGGCGGCCGGAGGCGGCGCCGCGGGATTCCTCTTGCTCACCTCCGCCTTACACCGCGGATCGGTGACCACCACTGTGGCCGCGATGGTCGTCGGTGAAACGATCGCTCCCGCGATCGTCGGGGTCGTATGGCTGGGTGACACCGCTCGCGACGGTCTCGGCTGGCTGGTGATCGCGGGATTCGTTGTGGCGGTGTCCGGAACACTGGTTTTGGCACGGTTCGGCGAAGCTCCCACGCCTGCCGAGTCCGGTTGAGCCAGGGCGTCACGCGCGGTCACGTTCTCCTGGAGGAATTCGGAACCTCGGTCAGTCACTTGGGCGATACCTACGGACGGATCGGTGGCGAGGACCAGCCGCCCGAGCGGGTGTATCTCGCGCTCGAGGAGCACTACCACACCCGCCTGCTGGCCTACGTGCTGGACATGTTCGGTCTGCCGTTCCAGGTCGTGGTGCCGCCATTCGTAATGCGGCAATTCGTCAAGATGGAAGTCTTTCTGCCCGAGCGAATCGGATTCCCGTTCGTGGGCGCGGCGGAAATGGCGGGCTGCATCATGTTTGACGAGTTGCGCAGCGCAGGCGTCGAGTTGTTCGCCGACGAGCCAGACGTGGCCGCTCGGATCGACCGGCTTTACACCGAGATACTCACCGACGAGCTGGGCCACGTCGGCTACTGCTCAGCACGCTGCGCCCGCTCCGAACGATCTTTAATGCGTTGGCTCTACCCGCTTTTCGGACGCATGTTTGCTCGCCAGACCGCTGAGATAAGCCTCCTCATCGACCCCGCGAAGCTGCACGCCCGCCTCGACGAGCCGTTCGATGTCGAGGGGCTCGCCACCAGCGTGCCGAACGAAACGTTCGTCGCCGCGCACCCTTGATCGAATCGAGTCGCAGCCTGCGACCGTTTGACCCGTTTCAGATGGGTGGCCGCCAGTGTGCGCGGTGCTGACGATCCTGTTTCGAGTGCCCGGCACCGCGGTAATTCTGATCGGATGACTGACACATCCGACTTCGGCACGTTCGGCCGGTTCGTCGAAACACCGGTCGACGAGATGTCACCACAGATGAAAGAGGCGTACGACTTCACCCGCGAACTGCGGGGGCTGGTCCCCGGTCCGCACAGGATATGGCTCGCGAACCCCACGCTGTCCAAGACGATCGTCCCGACCGGTGCGTACTTCCAGCGTGATTCGACGTTGACGAAGGCCGAGATCGAGATCGCGACCACCATCGTCAACGCCCGGTGGCGCAGCGCATACGCCAACTATGAACACGAGATCATCGCCGAGCGCGATGGACACCTGCACCCGCGGCGTGTTGAAGCGATGATCGCCGGGCTGCCAACGTCTTTCGACGACCCGCGCCAGCAGGTGGTCTACGAGCTGGCATCGGCGTTGGTCGCCGCTCGTGTCGTGCCGCTCGGCCTGTACCGGCGGGCCAAGGAGTTGCTTGGTGACGCGGGCGTCGTGGACGTCGCGGTGCTGCTGGGCTGGTTCACCATGGTGTGTATGACGCTGGGCGCCTTCGACGTTCCGGCCTCCGCCCGGGGATTGGAGCAATAAGCATGGCGCTGCCCCCGCTGCCCACCGTCACGATGACGCCCGCCGCGTTCTTCCCGCAAAAATACTTCCTGGAAAACCTCGCCGTGCGTGCCGACGGATCCGTCCTCATCACCGCCGTCCTGCAGAAGGAACTGTGGTGGGTTCCACCCGTAGATCCCGCTGCGGTGGCGGAACCCGTCCTGGTGCACCGCTTCGACCACCCGGTCACCGGCATCACGGAGGTCGCGCCCGACGTGTTCGTCATCAACCTCACAGAGGCCTATACCACTCACGAATCGCATTTGGTCCGAATCGATTTCGCCGCATGGACACCGGGTGCGCCGATGTCACCGGAGGTCATCTACACCTTCGATGACCGTGTCCGCGGCCTCAACGGCAGTTGCCTGCTCGGGCCGAACGTGCTGGTGGTCGCGGACTGCTTCGCCGGACTGATCTGGCGCGTAGACCTCGCCGGCGACGCCCGCGGCGCGACGGCCCGGGTATGGCTCGCCGACGACAGCATGGCCGATGATCCCGACAGCGGCGTGCCGCCACCGCCGCAGCCGGGTGTCAACGGTGTGCGGTACGGCGCACAGACCGGTTATCTCTACTACACGTGTACCGCGCAGCAGGTGTTCATGCGCGTCCCCGTGGATTCGTCCAGCCTCGATCCGGCCGGGCCGCCACAATTCGTCGCCGCCATCGACAACGCCGACGACTTCTGCCTCGACGAGGACAACGGATTCGCTTACGTCACAAGGCATCGCACCAACACTATCGATCGGGTCCCGCTGGCGCCGAGGCACGGCAGCGAAGTCCGCCACATCGCCGGCGACCCGTTCGACGAAACGCTCGTCGGGCCGTCCAGCGCCGCATGGGGGCGCGGTCCCCAAGACCACGGCCGCGTCGCCTACGTCACGACCGACGGCGGGACCACCGCGCCCCCGCACGGCATCACCCGCCGGGCCGCGCTGCTGCGCGTTGAGTTCGATTACGTTCACCCTCGCCTCAACCAATAGGCACCTGATGTAAAAACGCTGTCAATCTCCCGTAAAAACGCTTCGCTGCCATCGCGGATGCCCGTACACACTGCGAGAATTTGTCGAGTCCCCTCGCGTATTAGGAAGTAATCATGCCCACCCTTGAGACACGCCTCCGCCAGGAGTTGCGCGATTGCGCCCTTGAGTTACGGCAATTGGCCTACACGGTGCCGCACGGGGTCGGCGAGCATGCCCTGCTTCAATTGTCGGACCGGATGCGCGTCGCCGCCGAACAGGTGGTCCGCAAAGGGGCGTAGCGGGCCGGGCCGAGTGGGCGTCTAGGGCTTTAAGTGTGCGTCTAGGGCGTGGATTTCGCGATTTCGCCGCCCTGACCGCACGCCCAGAGCCGTCAGCGCACACCAAAAGCCGCGAGCGATCAGCCGCCCCTGAGCCGAATCTTCCATCGCACGAAGCCGAGATAGACAGCGCTGAGCAGTATCAGCATGCCCATGTCGAACCACCATGCGCCGGCCGTGTGATGCCAGTGCCAGTCCTTTGGCACCGACGGGACTTTGCCCTCCAAGCTGAGCAGGTCGACGGTGGAGGCTGACGACGCGAAGCCCCATCTCGCCGGCGTGGCCCAAGACATCTGGTCCAGCCCGACGCGCCCGGTGACGGGAATCATGCCGCCGGAGAACACCAACTGCGACATGACCGCCACGACGAGCAGGGGCATGATCTGTTCGTTGGACTTGGCGATGGACGACAACGCCAGCCCGAGCATCGCCGAGGCGACGGTGGTCATGGCGACGTCGACGAACAGCTCCAGATTGGGAATGCCCAACGCCACGGCACCCTGCGTCGGGCCGCCCTTGCCGACGATAGCGATGACGGTGACGATCGCGGACTGAATGACCGCGAACACCGTGTAGACGAACACCTTCGCGAGCAGGTACGCGGACGTGGACAACCCGACCGCCTGCTCGCGCAGGAAGATGGCGCGCTCGCCGATCAGGTCGCGGATCGTCAGCGCCGTTCCCATGAAGACCGCACCGACGTTGAGCAGCACCAGAATCTGCCCGGGCTCGGTGGGCGCGGAGCCCATCGGGTTCGGTCTGCCGAAGCCGACATCTCCGGGCACCGACATCGACAGCGAGCCCATGATGAACGGCAGCAGCGCCAGGAAGATGAAGTAGCCGCGGTCGGACACGATCAACCGCACCTGCCGCCGCGCGATCGTGGAGAACTGCCGGAACAGGCTCGTGTGCGACGGATCGCCGATCTCGGCGGGTTGCTCCGCCGGAGGTGGTGGCGGGGGTGGGCCCGTCCGCGCCAGGTATCGCGCCTTGGCGCCGTCCGGGTCGCCCGCGACCGTGCTGAAGATGTCGGCCCAGTTCGTCGTGCCCATCGCCGGCCCGATCTGGTTGGGCGGCCCGCAGAATGCGGTCTTGCCGCCGGGCGCCAGCAGCAGGACCTGATCGCAGACGTCCAGGTAGGTCAGGGAGTGGGTGACCACGAGCACCACGCGACCGGCGTCGGCGAGCTGCCGCAGCATGGTCATGACCTGGCGGTCCAGCGCCGGGTCCAGGCCGGACGTCGGCTCGTCGAGGATCAGCAGCGACGGCCCGGTCAGCAGCTCCAGGGCCACCGACGCACGCTTGCGCTGACCGCCCGAGAGCTTGTCGACCCGTGTGTGCAGGTGCTGGGTCATCTCGAGTTCCTCGAGCACCCGGGCCACCACCTGCGCGCGGTCGTCCTTGGTGGTGTCCGGTGGCAGCCGCAGCTCGGCCGCATACATCAACGCCTGCTGCACCGTCAGCTGCCCGTGCACCACGTCGTCCTGCGGGACCATCCCGATCCTGCTGCGCAGCGAGGCGTATTCGGCGTGAACGTTGTGGCCCTCGAACGACACCGTGCCCTTGGTCGGGTGCGTGTAGCCGGCCACCAACCGGGCGAAGGTCGACTTTCCCGCTCCGGACGGGCCGATGACGGCGGTCAGCGTTCCGGGCCGTGCGCCCAGCGAGATGTCGTCGAGCAGGACCTTGTTGTTATCGATCGTCCACGTCACCCCGCGCACGTCGAGGCCGCCGCTGCGCGTCGCGGTCGCGGACTCGTCGCGGCGGGCCAGCGTGCCGCCGGCGAAGACGAGGTCGATGTTGCCGATCGTGACGACGTCGCCGTCGCGCAGCACGGCCGAGTCGACCCGCACGCCGTTGACGAAAGTGCCGTTGATGCTGCGGTTGTCACGGATCTCGGTGCCCTGCGGCGTGGGAACCAAGGTGGCGTGGTGGCGTGATGCCAGCACCTCGGGAATGACGATGTCGTTGTCGTTGGCCCGGCCGATCTTGACCGCGCCCGGCGACGCCACCATCGCCGTTCGACCCGGCCGCAGGATCTTCATCATCGACGTGGCGATGTTCGCGGCATCGCCGCCGTGGCCCATCTCGGCGGCCGCGTGCTCCGCGAAGCGGCCGGTCTCGGGCCGCGCCGGGGGCACCTGCATGGGTTGTGCCCGGTAAATCTTCGGCGGCTGCTGCGGTTCGCTGGGCACTCCCGTCGGATGTCCGCCGATCGGCTGTCGCGGCCTCGGCCCGCTCGGCGGCTGCGCGGGCTGGCGGACCGGGGCCGACGGCGACTGCTGCGGCTGGCCGGGCCAGTGCGTGCCGACCTGCTGCGGCTGGCTCTGGGACGCGGGGGCGCTCGGCTCGCCGGCGGGATTGTAGATCGGTATCGACGTCGTCAGGGGCGGCCGCCCGGCCGAACCCTGGTGGCGACCGACTTCGAAGGTCAGCGCGGGACCGTCCGGGTTGCCGATGTTGACCCGCAGGCCATCCTGGATGTCGACGACCGGCACGCGACGGTTCTGGACGTAGAGCCCATTGAGGCTGCCGTTGTCGATGGCGACCCATCGGCCCTGGTCGAAGCGCACGATGAGGTGCGTGCGGGAGGTCAGCGGGTGTGCGACGCGAACGTCCGCGCGGAGATCACGCCCGATTACGACGTCGGTGCCTGCTGCGAAGGTGCGCTCCGATCCCTCGTACCGCACGGTCAGCACTGGCGGGGCTGGTGGGCTCACGATGACCAACTGTATCGGCCGCGGGCCCAATTGCAGGCCAAGGAGTCAACGCCGTTCACGACCTCGACCCACGAACGCGGACGACGTTTTGGTGACGGAGCCCCGGGTAACCCGCCGTGCATGGATGACAGCGACGGCCCGTTCCCCGACGACGTGCCCGTCGCCGACGCCGTCGAGCAACAGCGACCGACCGCCGACCTGCCGTCCGACGACGAGCAGGACACGGGCGTGCCGCTAGAGGCGCCCCCTTCCGACTGGCAGGAACAGCACGAAACGGTCCTCATCGACCCCGAACTCGAGGAATTTGAGTAACACGAATGACGGCCCGATATGCGGCCGCCACATGGTTCGGTGGTTTAATGCGAACAAGTCGGTGGCGTCGGTTTCCAAATACCGACTAACCCGCTGCCGCGGCGACGCGCGCGCTACGGTGCCCGGTGCTGAGTTTGCGGCTGTGAGGCACACTGCTCGCCGCCCCGGTGACCTCCCGGATGAAATCCCCGAGATATCGAATGGCCCGCCTTCCTTCCGGCAATATGTCGGCCGCCAGCGGGAAGTCGTGAATTTGGCCGTCCCATAGGTGAAGGTCGCAGCGAACTCCGCTGAATTGCAACCGTTCCGCCATGAGCTCGGCATCGGGCAGCAACAACTCGTCGGAGCTCGCGTGAATGGCGACCGGCGGTAACGAGGAGAGGTCCGCGTCCACCGGCGACTCGACGCGGCGCGCAGACGTTCCCGTGCCCTTCGGAATCCGCACCTCGCCGAGATACGTGGCGAACATCGACAACGCCCCACGGGTGAACATCGAGCACCTGCGAGCGTTGCGGTGCCGCAACTTTCGGGTCGGATCCGCGTCCGTGAACGGCGAGATCACCGCAACGCCGGCCGGCCTGAGGAGCCCGGTCCGGATGGCGGCCAGGGTGGTCATGAACGCGAGATATCCGCCGGCCGAGTCGCCGGCCACGACCAGCTGGTCCCCGTCGTAGCCACGGTCCTGCAGCCAGCGAAGCCCGCACATTCCGTCTTCGATCGCGTCGGCTATCTGATGCGACGGCAGCTTTCGGTATCCGACGGTCAGCACACCGGCATCCGCCGCCTTCGACAGACGGGTCACCAAGGACCGGTGCGTGTTGAGGCCACAGGTAAGGAACGCGCCACCGTGCAGGTAAAGAATCGCGCGATCGGAGGAGACGCCCGGTGCGCGAACCCATTCGGCGTCACAGGCGTCAAGCCGTATCGGTTCGATGCTTGCCGAGGACGTGAAATGCGGCAGCAAACCCACCAAGCCGTCCACACGTTCCAAGGGCCAATGCAAATTCGGCTGAATGGCCCACGCACGCACCGCGTTCTTCACGATTATCCGGCTGGCAAGCGACACCGCGACCGACCGCACACTCTGGCGATGGTGAATTCGCCGGTTCATTGCCTGGCTTGGCAACAGACGGCGTTGATCTGGCTTCGTCGGCATTGTGTTCAACTTTCGTCGAGGTAACGCGTACCCCCGTGAAAGCGCGGAAAACGGTCGGTGAATCCCGGGCAAATGTCGGCTTCGTCACTGTTTGATGCGCCGGGATCGTGGGTACCGCCCACGCTGTCGGAGTGCCTCAAGATATGACCATGGGAGAGGCAACAGACGCCGCTGCGCTGCTGACCGAGCGGGTCGCGGTGGTGACCGGCGGCGGCGGCGGTATCGGTGCGGCAACCGCGCGACTGTTCGCTACGCACGGCGCCCGGGTGGTCATCGCCGATATCGACAACGAGCTGGCTCAGGGGGTCGCCGACGAGATCACGGCGTCGGGCGGCTCGAGTCTGGCGGTCGTGGCCGATGTCCGCGACGGGGAACAGGTCAGCGGCTTAGCGCGATCGGTGCTGGACCGCTATGGCCGAGTGGACGTGCTGGTGAACAACGTCGGCCACTGGCTTCGCCATCCGGGCAACTTCGTCGACACCGACCCCCAACTGTGGGACGACCTCTACCGCATCAACCTGCACCATGTTTTCCTCGTCACGCACGCCTTCCTGCCCGCGATGATCGACCAGCGGGCCGGCGCGATCGTCAACGTCTCGTCGGTCGAGGGGCTGCGCGGCTATCCGGAGGATCCGGTCTACGCCGCATTCAAGGCGGCCGTCATCCACTTCACCCGCAGCCTCGCCGTGCAGGTGGGTCGCGACGGGGTGCGCGTCAACGCGATCGGCCCCGACGTCACCGAGTCGCTGCAGGTGCCCTACTCGCAATGGCTGTCCGCCGAGGAGCGGACGCAATGGCCGCAATGGGTTCCGCTCGGACGGATGGGGCTGCCCGAGGACCAGGCCCGCGTGATCCTCTTCCTCGCCTCGGACTTGTCGGCGTTTGTCACCGGCCACACCATCCCCACCGATGGCGGCACCGGCGCGGCGGGCGGATGGTTCCGCTCGTCGCGCCGGCCCGACCGGGAGTGGACGAATCGTCCGGTCGCACCCTGATCGCGCCCGGCTATCTCCCTGGGCGGCCGGGGCACCAGCATCCAGATACGCCCCGGAGCCGTTGCCGCGAGGCGGCTTTCAGCTTCCAGACACTTCGACGGCGAGTGCATCGATCAGTCGGTTCATCACCGCACCGGCGTCCCGGCGGGCCTGATCGTGTTCCTCGGCGCGAGCAATGTAAGCGTAGCGCCAACGGTTTTCGTGCCGTCGGGTTGCGCAGTGTGGAACAGCGCCGGCATCGCGAACGTCGCGACGCCGGCGAAAAACGTTTCAACAATTATGATCTGCCTGTTCGCCGCCATCCCGCACTGCGGCGGGTCCGTGTTATCGGCAAGCTGGATCGTGGCTAGAGCTCACTCGGTTCGCGCGGGCCGAAATCGGGCTTGCTCATCCATGATCGTCACCGGGATGCCGTTGAGGGCGCCGTTGCCCGACGGCTCGTCGATGAACGTCGGCGGGGATAGCACGTTGGTATTGGCTCCCGGTGAACCGTTGGCCACCGACATGCGGGTGCCCGGCTTGCCATGCCCCCAGCCGTGCGGCATCGACACCACGCCGGGCTTGATCGCATCGGTGACCTCGACGGGCACTTTGATCTCGCCGGCCGCCGACTTGACCGTGACGACGTCGCTGTCGCCGATGCCGCACCGGGCCGCATCGTCCGGGTGCATCAGCAACGTGCACCGGTCCTTGCCCTTCATCAGCGCCGGCACGTTGTGCATCCAGGTGTTGTTCGATCGGAGGTGTCTGCGGCTCACCAGGACTAGCGGCTCGGCCGGCCGCTCCATGCGCGCCGCCAGTCGCGGCAAGTCATCGAGCAGATATTGGGGCGCGAGGCGGATTTTCTTGTCAGCTGTGCCGAGCACGTCGGGCAGTTGCGGCACCATCGGCCCGAAGTCGATTCCGTTCGGATTGGCCTTGAGCATGTCCAACGTGACCCCGCCGGGATTTTCGCCATATCGGTCCCCGAAGGGGCCGGTACGCAGCGTGAGGTCCAATATCCGCTCGGGCCCGCCCTTCACGCCGGCATCGTCGTAGAACTTGCGGATCTCCGCGCCGTCGACTCCCCGCGTGAAGGCCAGGTAATCGAAGAACCCGTCGTCGATCGCGGCGACGTCGACGTCCTCGGCCGGTGTGCCGGCGCACAGTCCGGTCAGCCGGATCAAGATCTCCCACTCGTGCGGGCGGTCGCCCGGGTCGAATACCGGAGCCGAGTAATTGGCGATGCTGTGGATCGCAAACTGCAGGATGAGGTCGTCGTGGTGCGGCTGCTCGAGCGGGGACAGCCCGGGCAGGATCACATCCGCGTGACGCGTTGTCTCGTTGAGCCAAAGGTCAACGGAGATCATCGCTTCCAGCATCGGCAGCACCTCGTCGAGCTTGTCGCCGCCGGGCGTGGACAACACCGGGTTGCCGGCGACCGTGATCAGCGCCTTGAGCTGCCCGTCGCCGGGTGTGGCGATCTCTTCGGCCATGCACGAGACCGGCGCCTGGCCCAGCACCTCCTTGGCGCCGCGAACCCGGGTGCGCCAGCGGCCGAATTCGGGTGCGCCGTCCTCCAAACCCGGCAGCGGCTGCGTGGTGATCGACCAGGCCGCGGGCTTCGGGAACATCGCGCCGCCCGGGGCGTCGAAATGGCCGGTCAATATGTTGGTCACGTCGACCAGCCAGCTGGCCAGACTCCCAAACTCCTGATTGCACAACCCAATTCGGCCGTAGACCACCGATCGCTCGGTGCCGGCGAGTTCGCGGGCCAGCCGGCGGATGCGGTCTTCGTCGATACCGGTGGCCGCGCTCACCCGGCTCGGCGGCCAGTCCGCGGCGACCCGGCGCATCGTGTCGAGACCGTCGACGTGTGGGCCGGGATTGACGAGGTCCTCATCGAGGAGCGTGTGCGCCACGGCCAGCAGGAGCGCCGCGTCGGTGCCGGGCACGATCGGAAGCCACTCGTCGGCGTGGGCGGCGGTGAGGGTGCGCACCGGGTCGATCACGATCACCTTGCCGCGCTTGCGAATCGCGTCGATCAATCCCATGACGTCGGGCGCGGCCAGCAGCGAGCCCTGCGACGCGGCGGGGTTGGCGCCCATGATCACCAGCAGGTCGGTGCGCTCGATGTCGGGCACCGGGAAGGTCCACCAGCCGCCGTACATCAGGTGCGACGACAGGTTCTTGGGCCATTGGTCGACCGTTCCCGGCGAATAGGTGATCGGCATCCCCGACATGCCCAGGAGCACCCCGGTGTAGCGGGCCAGCGAGAAGGAGTGCGCCAGCGGGTTACCGGTGTAGGCGGTGACCGCCCCGATCCCGTACGTGCGGATCACCGGCGTCAGCAATTCGGTGCAGCGACGAAACGCCGCGTCCCAGCTCACTTCCTGCCAGTTTCCGTCGACCTTGATCAGCGGGCGGCGAATGCGGTCCGGGTCGTCGTGCACGCCGGCTAAAGACACGCCCTTCGGGCAGAGGTGTCCGCGGCTCCAGACGTCGTCGCGATTGCCGCGGATGCTGGCGACTTTGCCGTTGTCCACCTGAATTTCCAAGCCGCACATGGCTTCACACAGTGGGCAGGTGCGCAGATGCCTGCCGTCATCGCCGGTCGCCACCCACCCACTGTATTCCGCTACTGCCGGTAGCGGAAGTGGCAAATATGTGTGGTCAGGATGCCCAGGGGCCGATGCCGCCGACCTTGTCGATGCGGATGCGGGTGAGGAACCCGGGCGGCGCGCCCTCCGGCGGGAACTTCATGTTCGGGTCACCCAGGATCGGGTTGAGCTCCTTCAGGAGCTCGGGCGCCCCGCCCTCGACGATTCGCGCGGTTCCGGTGACGGAGAGGTAGGGCCGCATCCCCGCGCCGGCCCCGCTGAGCGACACGATCGTGACGGCGACGCGGGGATCGTTGCGGATATTGCGCACCTTCTTGTGTTCGGCGAGGTGCGCGGTGACGAGTTCGTCTCCGTCGGGTGTCGATTGCAGCGCAACCCAGACCAAACTCACTTGGGGGCTGCCGTCCGGATTGAGGGTGACCAAGGTGCCGTCGGCACCCTTGCCGATGAGGTCGCGCGCGGCGTCGTTGAGTTTCATGCGTGCTTATACCGTCGCGCGCGACGATTCATTCCCGTTCGTTCGGTCTCAATGAAATTTGAATATGGCCAGTTGGCTGTACAACCGCCGGGCGCCGCTCTTAGCGTCGTTCACGATATGACCGACCATCAGCAACCGGCGGGCATCGAGCACCTCCGGCGCGAATTGCTCGACCGACTAGACGCGCAACCGTTCGACGACTGGTCCCCGGCCCTCTTGCGTGCCCTGATCGCCGTCTTCGACCTGAACGGAGTCACGCCGGCGGCCCGACACGGCTTCCGGCCCTACCTCGTCAGGTAAGCCTTCGCGAAAGTGCAACTGCCGACACGTTTCCCGAGAGGGGTGGTCGGCAGTTGCACTTTCGCGGATTAGGCTCACGACGGTGGAGACCTGGGAACTGGTCGCCCGTGAGCAGATCCGCGACACGCTCGCGCGGTACAACTGGTCGGGCGACGCCGGCCGGCTCGACGGCCTCGCGGAGACGTTCTGCACGGACGGCGTGCTCGAGATCCGTGGTGTGGAGCCGCTGTGCGGGCGGTCGGAGATCGCGGCGTTCCTCGGCGGTGTCACGGGCGACGTGGCCCGCAATGTTGACGTCAAGCCCGTGGTCCGACACAACGTCGCCAGCGTGCTGTTCAGCGCGCTCACCCGCGACGCGGCGCACGTCTCGTCGTACTTCACCGTCGTCACCCATATCGGGCTCGACCATTTCGGCCGCTATCGCGACATCCTGGTTCCCGACGGTGACCGCTGGCTGATCAAGCATCGCAAGGTATCGACCGACTGGGCGGCCCCCGACTCGGCCATGGCCCGCCGGCCGACACCGAACGTGTAGTCACTGCGACCGCCACTGGCGTGTCGTCGCCGCGGTTACACGTTCGGCGGGAAAACCCCGAGCGGCCGGTCCACGAAGATGAATATTGGTGGCGATTTCGTTAAATGTACCGCCGAAATGTTTGCCGCTACCCTCTCACTGGCTACAGATAGGGATCATATAAAGAGATTGCGGTCCTCTTCTGACGCCGTGCGCCTGTAGGGCCTGGAGTTGACCGCCGGTCATGTGACCAGGGGTCACGGCCGCCGAAACGAGATGGGCGGGATGCAGCGACTCAGTGGGTTAGACGCGTTCTTTTTGTACCTGGAATCACCGACGCAGCCGTTGAACATTTGCTGTGTCTTGGAGGTGGACCCGGAAACGAAGCCGGGTGGCTACACGTTCGACCGGTTCCGTGAGGCGCTGTCGGTGCGGGTGGACGCAGTGCCCGAATTCCGTCTCAAGCTGGCCGACAGCCAACTGAACTTCGACCATCCGGTCTGGGTCGATGACGATCGCTTCGACCTTGACCGTCATCTCCACCACGTCGCCCTCCCGTCGCCCGGCGGACCAAAGGAGTTAGCGGAGATCTGCGGTCACGTCGCCGGCCTGGCACTCGATCGCGATCGTCCGCTGTGGGAAATGTGGGTCATCGAAGGCCTGCACGGCGACGACGCGCTCTCCGTCGTCCTCAAGGCCCACCACGCGTTCGTCGACGGGGTCGGCGGCGCCCGCCTACTGGGCCGGCTGTGCAGCACCGCGGCCGACGCCCCGCCGCCCAAACCGGCTGACCGCACTGGCGGTGCGAATCCGCTTCAGATCGCCGCGTCGGGCCTGATCGGGGCCGCGTTACGGCCCTGGCGGCTGGCCAAAGTGGTGCCGGCAACCGCGCTGACGCTCGCGCAAACCATCCTGCGCGCCCGGGGCGGTGGGCACACCATGGCCGCCCCGTTCGCGGCGCCGCCGACGGCGTTCAACGGTCCGTTCACCCGGCGGCGCAACGTCGCCCTGACCACCGTGGACCTCGAGGACGTCAAAGCGGTCAAGAACAGGTTCGGTGTGACTATCAACGACGTGGTGGCGGCACTATGCGCGGGCGCGCTGCGGCAATTCTTGGTGGACCGGCAGGAACTGCCGGACAGCCCGATGGTGGCCAGCGTGCCGGTTTCGGTGCGGGGCCGGTCCGATCGGCCGGGCCGAAACCAAACCACGTGGATGCTGTGCCGGCTCGAAACTCAAATCGACGACCCGGCCCGCCGACTGTGCAGCATCGCCGACGGCAACGCCTCGGCCAAGGACCACGCCTCAGCGATGGGTCCGACCCTGCTGCAGGACTGGACGCAAGTGGCCGGGCAGACCATGTTCGGCGCCGCGATGAAGCTGCTGCCGCTCATACCCCTGCCCGAGAAGCCGCCGCACAACCTGGTGATGTCCAACGTGCCCGGCCCGCAGGAACAGCTCTACTTCCTGGGTTGCCGGATCGACGCCATGTATCCGCTCGGTCCGATCATCGCGGGCGCCGCGCTCAACATGACCGTCATGTCGCTCAACGGCCGACTCGGGGTCGGCATCATTTCCTGCCCCGACCTCGTTCCGGACCTGTGGGAGCTCGCCGCCGCGTTTCCTGCGGCGCTCAAGGAATTGATGGATTGCGGCGAGCCCTCCCAGAGCTAGCGACAGTTGTTGTGCCTCAGTGGTTTGGCGCCGAGGCCCCAATCGTCGCGACGCTGAGCCGGCACCCCTCCGGTCCCGCGCGCCAGGCGTGGTCGACGCCCGTGATCACCGCGCTGTCGCCGACGGCGAGGGGGTGCGCGCCGTCGTCCAGGACCAGATCCACCGAGCCCGAAAGCACGACGTCGAAATCGACGGTGTCCGTGTGGTGCATGGAGAATTCCGCACCCGGCGCGTACTCGATCACCGTCCAGCGGATCGCGCCGGGCGGGACGACCAGGTCGAGCAGGTCCGCCGCCCGGCCGCCGCCGGTCGAAATGGACGGCAGGGACGGCGCCGCGTACAGCACCGAATAGAGCAGGCCGCCAAGACCGGCGTCCCCTTGCAGCGCGACGGGTTCGTCGCGCACTGCGCACGATCGCCCGGACGCGTCGACCCCGGTGATCAGCAAGCGCCCGCCCGTCGGCCCGTCTGACATGCCCCCAGACTTTAGAGGACCAGTCGGAGGAACATCGCTCCCGCTCGCCGCGACGGCATGGCATGGTGACATGCGTGGCCAACACATCTGAAACGACCGTCGAGCAAGACTTGCGCGAAATCGGAACTCCCAAGGGCGCTTTGCGCTACTACGACTGCGGCCCGGACTCCGGGCCGGTGCTGCTGTTCCTGCACGGTTCGGGTCCGGGGGTCACCGGCTGGCGTAACTTCCGCGGGGTATTGCCGACATTTGCCGAGCACTACCGCTGCCTGATACTGGAATTCCCCGGTTTCGGAGTCAGCGACGACTTCGGCGGCCACCCGATGGTCACGGCATTCGGCACCGTTTCGCCTCTCCTGGACGCGCTCGGCGTCGAGAAGACGCACATCGTCGGCAACTCGATGGGCGGCGGCGTCGGCATCAACTTCGCCATCCAGAATCCGGACCGCATCGAGCGGCTGGTGACCATCGGCGGCATCGGCACCAACATCTTCAGTCCCAGCCCCAGCGAGGGCATCCGGCTGCTGCAAGAGTTCGTCGAGGACCCCACCCGTCAACGGCTCGTCGACTGGCTGAAATCGATGGTGTACGACCAGTCCCTGGTCACCGACGAACTGATCGAGGAACGCTGGCAGCTCGCGACCGATCCCGCGACCCTGGCCGCGGCCCGCCGGATGTACGGCAAGGCGGCGTTCGCCGCAATGAACGCCGCCATGGCGTCCTCCGACAGGCCGATGCCGTGGGCGGCCATGCACAAGCTGGCGGCGCCGACCCTGCTGACCTGGGGCCGGGACGACCGGGTGAGCCCGCCCGATATGGCGCTCATCCCGATGCGCACCATCCCCAACGCGGAACTGCACATATTCCCCAACTCCGGGCACTGGTCCATGATCGAGGCCAAGGAGGCGTTCGAAAGTACAGTGCTGGCCTTTCTGTCCCGCTAGGCGGCGATCGCGAGCGCGGCGGAGCCGGGCGAGGCGGGTCGCCGCCATCAGGGCTAGGCGGAACCCGCGAGGCCCCTCGTCAACAGCGCATGCGCATCGGGATTGCCGTCGAGCACCCGGCTGGTGCGGGTGGCGATCTGCCAGCGGTCGTCTATCCTCCTCAGCACGAAATGGTGCGCGGTTGCCCGCCAGACCCGATAGCCCCCTTTATCGGAGCCGTCGCGGATCAGCACCAGGGATTCGCAGACCGCCACCGCCTCGTCGCCGGCGAGCGTGACGACGCAGGGTCCGAGGAAGTGACAGCAGCCCGTGGCCACCAGCTTCTGGTGGGCCTCCGAGCTGATCATGGCGTGGACGTCTGCCCGGCTCTCCATGCGCCAGCCGTCCACGTCGTAGACGCCGTCCGTCGCCCACAGCCGCGCGGCGGCATCCGGGTCCCCGGCGTCGACGGCCGGACCGTACGACGCGATCAACTGCCTGATGTCGCGGTCGTCCTCGAACCGGCGCAGCCGGACCGCCAAGTCCTCGATGTCCGTCATCGGTTGTCCTCCTCATCTGAGCCGCCTTTGTGTCCGCTCATCGGGAAAGCCTTCGGGTCGGGCACGAACTGCGGTAGACCATTACTAAGCCCCCATACGTAAGGACGACAACATGAGCGAGCGGGTACTCGACGGGGTAGTTGCGATGGCCGACCAGTTGCGTGACCAGGCCGCCGAAGCCGAGAGGATCGGCCGACTCACCGACGACACCGTCAAGCTGATGAAAGGGGCCGGACTGATCCGGCTGCTGCAGCCGAAGAGCTACCAGGGTTTCGAGGTCCACCCCCGCGAGTTCGCCGAGACCGTGATGGCCACCGCGGCACTGGATCCGGCCGCCGGGTGGATCGTCGGCGTGGTGGGCGTGCATCCCTACCAGCTGGCCTATGCCGATCCGAAAGTACCCGCCGAGGTGTGGGCCGACGACGTCGACACGTGGATGGCCTCCCCCTACGCGCCGCAGGGCGTGGCCAAGCCCGTAAACGGCGGGGCCGGCGGCTATATCTTCAACGGCCGCTGGCAGTTCAGTTCGGGCACCGACCATTGCGACTGGATCATCCTGGGCGCGATGCTCGGCGACGAAAAAGGCATTCCGTTGATGCCGCCGCAGATGCTGCACATGATCCTGCCGCGCAAGGACTACGAGATCGTCGAGGACTCGTGGAATGTGGTGGGGCTGCGCGGGACCGGCTCCAAGGACGTCATCGTCAAAGACGCGTTCGTCCCGACCTACCGGACCATGGACGCGACCAAGGTGATGGACGGCACCGCCCAGCGCGAGGCGGGCATGACCGAGCCGCTGTACTTGATGCCGTGGTCGACAATGTTCCCGCTGGGCATTTCCGCGGCGACCATCGGCATCGCCGAGGGTGCACTGGCCGCGCACCTGGATTATCAGCGGGAGCGTGTCGGCGCCACCGGAACCGCGATCAAGGACGACCCCTACGTCATGCACGCGATCGGCGAGGCCGCCGCCGACATCAACGCCGCCCGCCAGGAACTGCTGGCCAACGCCGACCGCGTTTACGACATGGTCGCGGCCGGCAAGGAGGTGTCCTTCGCCGACCGCGCGGCCGGTCGCCGGACCCAGGTTCGCGCGGTATGGCGCGCGGTGTCGGCGGTCGACGAGATTTTCGCCCGCTCGGGCGGCAATGCGGCCCGGATGGACAAGCCGCTGCAGCGCTATTGGCGTGATGTGCATGTGGGCCATCTGCACGCCATCCACGTCCCCGGCACCACCTATCACGCGTCGGCGCTGAGTTCGCTGGGCATCGACCCACCGGAAGGCCCGCTGCGGGCCCTGATCTAGGAGTGGCAGTGAGCGACCTGAAAAGCCTTGGTTACATCACCATTTCGACGAACGACGTCGACCGCTGGCGGCATTTCGCGTTCGACGTCCTGGGCTTCGCGGAAGGGAAGGGGTCCGACCCGTCGGCGCTGTACCTGCGTATGGACGAACGTGCGGCCCGGATCGTCGTCGTTCCGGGCGAGACCGAGCGGGTGCTCACCGTCGGCTGGGAGGTGCGCGATCATGCGGCGCTGCAACGGGTCAAGGCGACCCTTGACGGCGCCGGTGTCGCGTTCAAGCAGCTGTCGGTCGATGAGGCCGAGGAGCGCCGCGTCGAAGAGGTGATCGCGTGCGAGGATCCCGCGGGCCACACGCTTGAGGTGTTTCACGGTCCGGTGCTTGACCACAGCCCGGTGATCACCCCGTTCGGCGCGAAATTCGTCACCGGCGATCAGGGCCTCGGCCATGTCGTGGTGCCCGCGATGGATCCCAACGGGCTGTTCGACTTCTACACCGAGGTACTGGGTTTCCGTTCGCGTGGCGCGTTCCGGGTGCCGTTGCCGAAAGAGTTCGGCCCGGTGCGGGTTCGCTTCCTCGGCATCAACGAGCGGCACCACAGCCTGGCGATCGTTCCGGCCGCGCATCTGCGAGACCCGCGCGTCGTTCACATCATGGTGGAGGTCGACACCCTCGACGCGGTGGGCCGAGCGCTGGACCGGGTCAATGCCGAGGGCTTCCAGTTGTCGTCCACGCTCGGCCGCCACACCAACGACAAGATGATCTCCTTCTACGTCCGGGCGCCCGGCGATTGGGACATCGAGTTCGGCACCGACGGTATGCGCGTCGACGAAACCTATTACACCGCAGAGGAAATCACTGCGGACAGCTACTGGGGTCACCAGTGGGTCGGCGAGATGCCCGCGGCAATGCGGCTGTGATGTCCAAGGCACCCGGCCAGGACGTCACACCCATTCCGGCCTCCTCGATCACATCGTGGGACCAGGAGGCCGACGTCGTCATCGCCGGCTACGGGGTCGCCGGCGCCGCCGCGGCGGTCGAAGCGGCCCGGTGCGGTGCCGACGTGTTGGTTTTGGAACGCACCGGGTCGTGGGGCGGGGCGGCGGCAATGGCCGGCGGATTCATCTACCTCGGCGGCGGCACCGCGCTGCAAAAGGCCTGTGGCTTCACCGATTCCGTCGACAACATGGCGGCTTTCCTCAACGTGGCGATGGGCCCCGGCGGCGACGAGAACCGCATCGCCGATTACTGCGCGGGCAGCGTCGCCCACTTCGACTGGCTCGTCGGTTGCGGGGTGCCGTTCAAAGCGGAATTCTTCTCCGAGCCCGGCTGGGAACCGATGGGCGACCAGGGCCTGATGTACAGTGGCGGCGAAAACGCGTACCCGTTCAACACAATTGCCACGCCCACCCCGCGCGGGCACGTCCCGCAGATGCAGAACAAGAAGCAGGGCGAAGCCAGCGCCGGCTACATGCTGATGAAGCCGCTCGTCGAGACCGCCACGGCGGCCGGCGCGCGGGCCCTCTACGACGTGCGCGCGCAAAGCCTGATCGTGGAATCCGACGGCAGGGTCGTCGGCATCCGCGCCCGCCAGTACGGCACGGATATGACGGTTCGGGCCCGCGCCGGGGTTGTGCTGGCGACCGGGAGCTTCGCCTACAACGACGCTATGGTGGCGCGCTACGCGCCGCGGATCGCCGGGCGCCCGGCCGCCTCGATCGAGCAACACGACGGTCAGGCGATCCGGATGGCGCAGGCGCTGGGCGCCGATCTGGCCCACATGGACGCCACCGAAGTCGCGATCTTCATCGATCCCCAGCAACTGGTGCGCGGCATCCTGGTCAACGGCCGCGGCCAGCGCTACGTCCCCGAGGACACCTACCCGGGCCGGATCGGGCAGCTGACGCTGTACCAGCAGGACAACATCGCGTACCTGATCATCGATGACGATGCGCAGCAAGAGGCAATGGCCTCGTGGTCGCCGAAGTTCATGCTGCGGCCGGCGACGTGGGTGGCCGACACCGTGGCCGACCTGGAACGCGACATGCGCCTGGCGCCCGGTTCGCTGCAGGCGACCGTGGCCGCCTACAACGAGGGCGCCGCACGCGGGGAAGACCCGCTGCTGCACAAGAAGGCCGAGTGGGTGAAGCCGATCGGTTCCCCGGTCGGCGCCATCGACCTGCGGGAGAACACCGGCGGCTTCACGCTGGGCGGGCTGGCCACCACGCTGGAGGCCGAGGTTCTGCACGTCAGCGGCGAGCCAATCCCGGGGCTCTTCGCCGCGGGCCGTTCGACCGCCGGGCTGGCCGCGTGGGGTTACGCGAGCGGCATCTCCCTCGGTGACGGCAGCTTCTATGGCCGCCGCGCGGGAAGGTCGGCCGCCAAGGGCTGACCAGCTATTTTTGCCGCGAGCTGGGGACCTCCCGCCTGCGGGCGAAACGCCACTGCGAAATATCGTGGCGAAATTCGCCATACGCAAGCCTCGCGGACTTCGGCATCTGGCCAGGCCGCCGGCTATGTGCTACAGCTATTCCTAATAGGAATATGGCAGCCAGATACAATCGGAGGACGCGATGCCAGCGCCTGTCGAATCGACTACCCCCACGGCCGTCATCGACCGCATTTCCCTGATCCTCGACGCATTCGACGGGCCGGGACGCCTGACGCTGGCCCAAATCGTCCGCCGGACCCGGTTACCGCGTTCGTCGGCGCACCGGATGCTCGAGCGCATGGTGCAACTGCGCTGGCTGCGCCGCAGCGGCCGGGACTACGAGCTGGGCATGCGCCTGGTGGAGCTCGGCTCGCTTGCCGTGCGCCAGGACCGCCTGGTGCGGGCGGCCGGGCCGCTGCTGGGCGAATTGCACCGTGCCACAGGGCTTGTCGTCCACCTTGCGGTGCTGGACGGCGCCGACGTCGTCTACCTCGAGAAGATCGGTGACCAGAGGATCCCTACGCGGGTCGGCGCTCGGCAACCCGCCCACTGCACGGCCGTCGGCAAGGCGATCCTGGCCTACCGCGACGACGACACCGAGCTGGACCTGCGGGTTCGTAAGACGAAGTACTCGATCTCGAGCAGCGCGCAGCTCGCCGTCGAATTGGCGAAGGTGCGGGCCCATGGCGTCGCCTTCGAGCGTGAGGAGTCGCTGCTCGGATTCGGTTGCGTCGCAGCCCCGATCGGCTGCCCCGGTGAGGCCGTGGCCGCGGTGTCGCTGTGCGGTCCGATGAATCGCATGATGTTCGATCAACGGCTGGCGGCCCCGGTCCGGATGACCGCGATGGGCATCTAGCGCAACGCCGAAGACGGCTCGCAACGGGTCGCGCCGACCCTACAACCGCTGCGTCCCTTGCGGCCGGTGCGTCCCGCGTCACGGCCCGCCCTGCAGTACGCGTGAATCCGTTCTGCGGCGGCGCCGCAGTCATTACGGCGCCGGCGCGGGCATCGGCGCGGGACTGGCCCGCCACGCCGCCGCATCGGGAATGACGGTCGTGCTGGCCGACATCGACGCCGACGGCATCGCCGCAATTAGGTTGCCGCGCCGACGGTTTCGTCGACGATGGACAGGTCGCCGTGTCGCACCGCGTCCAGAATCGACTCGCTCAACGCCGAGCACGCCAGGAAGACGCCCCGGCTGCCGGGCGCGGATATCTGCTGCGCTTCCGCGCGCTCGGAACACCGAGCCGTCGCGTCGGCGTTCCACTGCACGCTGGTCTGGTTCCAGCTGCTCTTGCGGGCCAGCACCCGTGCTCCGCAGTTGCGGCACGCCACGGGCATCATGCGCATTTCGTCCAGGCGGTCGTCGGCTCTGACCGACATCACACCGACCCCGCTGCCTGGGCGGCCATGTTCGCCTCGACCTCTCTCATCCACGCCTCATAAGGCCGGGTGGTGTCGAGCTCAAACTCGAAGCGGTCCACCATGTCCGGCTGCACGCCGGCGGCATCGACGTAGAACTGCTGATACCAGCGACGCAGCTGGTAGACCGGGCCGTCCTCCTCGACGAGTAGTGGGTTGTCGATGCGGGCCTTGTGCCGCCAGATCTCGACGTCCTGCTCGAAGCCGATCTTGACGAAGTCACCAAGACTGATCGCGGTCTGCGTAGCCTGGTCACCCGGCAACGAGTCCGATTTCTTCACGATGATGCCGTATTGCAGCACAAAGGAATTCGAGTCGATCGGATAGTGGCAGTTGATCAGGATTGTCTTGGCGTCGCCGTTCGTGTAGTGATACGTCAGGTCGTCGATCATGAAAGACGGCCCATAGTAGGACGCCACCGACGTGGTGCCGAGCATCGTGGTCCCTTCGGGGCTGCCCAGGTCGGGCCGGCTCCCGCCGTTCATGTACTGCGTCGCCACCTGCCCTTCGAAGATGTTCTTGAAATACGTGGGCAACGAGCCGTGGATGTAGAAGAAGTGCGCCATATCCACGACATTGTCGATGATTTCGCGGCAGTTGCTGTTGACGACGGTGGTGTACCAGTGCCAGTCGGTCCACTCGTCGCTCGTGGCGCCCTCGATGTGCGGGATCGTGACCTCCGGTGGCGGCGGTTTGCGCTCGGGGTCGTTCCACACGAACAACATGCCGTCCTGCTGCAAAGTGCTCCAGGCCGCCGTGCGCGCCAGCTTGGGCGTGCGCCTGCTGTAGGGCACCCTCTTGCATCGCCCGTCGCCGCCCCACCGCCAGTCGTGGAACGGGCACGCGATCTCGTCGCCCTTGACCTCGCCCTGCGAGAGGTCACCGCCCATGTGCCGGCAGTAGGCGTCGAGGACGTTGATGTTGGCGTCCCCGCTGCGAAACACGACCAGCTTCTGCCCGAAGGCGTTGATCGCGTGCGGCTTGCCGTCACCGAAATCTCTGATCAGGCCCAGGCAGTGCCACCCGCGCGCGAATCGCGCCGGCGCGGCCTGGGCTTCAATGAGCCGAACTTCGTCGATATCAGACTGTGCGGTCATGGGGATGATTTAACTCCTGCGGCCCGGCTCGTGGGGGTTAGCTGTTCCACTGATCAGGACGAGACTTCTATTTCCCCGCCGCACCGGCATACGGTTCTGGACGTGGCCCCGCGCAACGCGACGATCCCTGCCGGCCTTGCGGTCGCCGACACGACCGTGGATCTGCTGGTGGTCGGCTCGGGTACCGGCATGGCCGCGGCGCTGGCCGCCCATGACCTCGGGTTGTCGGTGCTGATCGTCGAGAAGTCGTCGTGCGTGGGCGGCTCGACCGCTCGGTCCGGTGGCGCGCTGTGGCTCCCGGCCTCCCCCGTGTTGCGCGAGGCTGGCGCCGCCGACACGGTGGAGCGCGCCGGCACGTACCTGGACTCGGTGGTAGCGGGGTCGGCGCCCGCGCAGCGATCGGTTGCCTTTCTCGAACATGCGTCCGCGTTGGTCGAAATGCTGAGGCGGACGACCCCGCTTCGGCTTTTCTGGGCCCGCGACTACTCCGACTATCACCCGGAAGCGCCGGGTGGCAGCGCGGCGGGCCGCACCTGCGAGTGTCGCCCGCTGGACACCTCGATTCTCGGCGAGTACCGCACTCGGCTGCGGCCTGGCGTGCTGGAGGCCGGCTTCTCGATACCGACGACGGGTGCCGACTACCGGTGGATGAACCTGGTGGCGCGGGTGCCGCGCAAAGGCATCCCCACGTTCGGAAAGCGGCTGGCGCAGGGCGTGGGCGGGCGGCTGGTCGGCCGGCGCTACGCCGCCGGCGGCCAAGGCCTGATGGCCGGGTTGTTCGCGGGTGTGCTGCGCGCCGGCGTCCCGGTGTGGACCGACACCACGCTGCTGCGCCTCTCGAATACTCCAGCCGACCGTGATCGCGTGACCGGCGCGGTCGTGAACCATAACGGGCGCGAGGTGACAATCACCGCCCCTCGCGGGGTGGTCCTGGCAACCGGCGGGTTCGACCACAGCATGGACATGCGGTGGAAATTTCAGTCGGAGTCGCTGGGCAACAACTTGAGCCTGGGCGCCGAATCCAACACCGGCGACGGGATCCGCGCGGGGCAAGAACTCGGCGCCGACATCGATTTGATGGATCAGGCGTGGTGGTTTCCCGCCATTGCGCCCCTGCCCGGCAAGGCGCCGGCGGTGATGCTGGCCGAACGGTCGCTTCCCGGCTGCCTGATCGTGAACCAGCACGGCCGCCGGTTCGCCAACGAGTCGGCGGACTACATGTCGTTCGGCCAGCGGTTGCTCGGGTTGGAGCGGTCGGGCAGCCCCGTCGAAGCGATGTGGATCGTCTTCGACCAGCAATACCGCAACAGCTATGTCTTTGGCGCCGAACTGTTTCCGCGGATGCGAATCCCGCAGAGTTGGTATCAGGCCGGCATCGCCGTCCGCGCCGACAGCCTCGGCGGACTGGGTGCGCGGATGGAAGTTCCGGTGCCGGAGTTCTTCAACACGATGACCCGCTTCAACCAAAACTCCTCCGCGGGTGAGGATCCCGACTTCGGCCGGGGTCGCAGCGCCTACGACCGCTACTACGGCGACCCGACGATAAAGCCGAACCCCAATCTGCGTCCGCTGGTCAAAGGCCCGTACTATGCCGTGAAAATGGTCCTCAGCGATCTGGGCACCTGCGGCGGGTTGAAGGCGGATGAGCGTTCGCGAGTGCTCCGCGAAGACGGCCGCGCGATCGCCGGGTTGTACGCGATCGGCAATACCGCAGCCAATGCCTTTGGCACGACGTACCCGGGGGCGGGTGCGACGATCGCGCAGGGACTCGTGTACGGCTACATCGCGGCCCTCAACGCGGCCGGCGTCGGTTAGTCGGCTTCGCGCTTGGCCTGGACTTGCTTTTCGACCTCGCGCCAATAGCCCGGCTTGGGGCGCGGCTTGCCGAACCCACCCTTGGCGGATTTCTGCAAGATGGCGTCGGCCTCGTCGATTTCCTTCATGAGTTCCAGGGCGAACTCGCGCTCGGCGGCGTAGTACTTGGCCGCCCAGCGCAACGCGATTACCGAATAGGCCCAGGCCGGTTCGACCTCGGCCCCCTCGGCGTCCTCGACGGCTTTCCGGTGCCTGGCCTCCGCGTAGGCCACGTGCTCCTGCAGCAGTTCCTTCAGCCGGGCCGGATTACTGAGGTGGCCAAACGTCACTCGTAACAGCACGCTGTGCTTGAGCACCGGCGGATCCACCGGCGCCTCGTTGGTCCACTCGGTGACGGCCGCCATCCCGGCCGGGGTGATCTTGTAAAGCCGTCGGCTGCGGGTGCCCTCGTCGTGCTCGACGCGCGACGTGACCAGCCCCAGGCCCTCGAGCTTCTTCAGCTCGCTGTAGATCTGGCTGTATGACGGGCTCCAGTAGTACAGGTCGACGCTCCAGTCGGTCCATTTTTTGAGGTCATACCCGGAGACTTCCTCTTCGTAGGACAACATGCCCAGCAGAGCCCAACTGGTGGCGGCGAGCGCCGACTTCACCGACTTGTCGCTGGACTCCTCCATTTCGCCAGGTTAACAACACCGGTCAGCCGATTGCGCGAACAGGACCGCTGGCCGGGAAGTCGAATTGCGGCGGCCCCTCCTACTCCTGTTTGATCTTTGATCGATCGATCCAAAGCAGCACGACACCCACGGCGGTGACAACGACGGCTGCCCCGTACACCATCAGCCCGAACGCCGGCGTGACGTCCACGAAGCCTTCGCCCTCGTTGTTTTTTGTAGACACGGTGTGGAACCAGACGAACGTGAGGCCACCAAGCAGGCCGGCCACAACGCTGAGTCCGATGAGCCGGGCGACCTGCACCAGGGATCCGAAGAGGGCGGGAAACGCCAAAAACACGGCCACGGCGGCCAATACGATGACGACGAGCTTTGCCGCACCGTCGGCGGAAACCTCGTGCGAACCCAAAGTTCTCCCGAACAGCTTGATGCTGACCGTCGCAAACGGGAGGAAGATCGCGATGACGGTGACGACGAGTCCCCCGAGAACAACCCAGGCGGCGACCGACATCTTGCCGGCGAAGCCCTTAACCGTCGCGAGGCCGTCAGACGCCATTTGGGCGCCGGCGCCCGGATTTTGGGGACCGGGCGGGGGCCGCTGTTGGGAACCCGGCTGCGGGGGGAGATCAGGCCGCTGACGCGCTCCGGGTGATGAATAGCCCGGCGGGGGCGGCAGATTGGGCGGTGGAGGCGGTCGCAGGGGCGGACGCGCGGCCGGGCGCGAAGGAGGCGGCGGCGGAGGCACGGCCCGGGTAGGCGCCACCGAGGGCGGCGGCCGATTAGGCGGGGATGAAGGAGGCGGTAGAGCGGTGGCCTGGGTGGGCGCCGCAGAGGGCGGGGGAGGCGGTTGCTGCGGTGGCGTGACCGGTGGTCGCGCGGCCCGCACATTCGGTCTTCGCCGTCGGTGCGGAGTCCAGCTTTGACCATCCCAGTACCGCTGGGCGTTGGAATCTTGTGGATCGTCGTACCAGCCGGGCTGGTTGGGTGTCGTCATGGGCAGATCCTCCCGGTTGACCGAACTGCACCCGTGAAAGCGAGAATAGCGCGGTAATTCAGTCGCGACTCCCCCTCAAACCCGGTGCGAGCCATGCGCGTCGATCGCGTAGCGTGCGCCCCTCCGCGTCGGGCACCTTGCCGGCGATGATCATGAATCCGTCGATCAGCGGCCAGATGACACCGATCCCGCAGGTCAGAAAGGACACCGCGATTTGGGCGAGACCGATGTTGGTGTAGCCGAGGTAAAAGCGGCCGACGCCGAAACTGGCCAAGAAGATTTGCAGCAGCCCGGCGACGAGCCTGCTCTTGTCCGATAGCGGTCGCCCGTAGGCGTCGACGCCAAACGGCGCGTTACCGTACGGAGCGACGCCCGAGGCCGCGCCGGGGGCGTTCGCGTGCCATTGCTGGCCATCCCAATACCTTTGACCGGGCTGACCGCTCGGGTCCGGATACCACCCGGCGAGCTGGGCAGCGTCCGCCGTCGGCCTGAATGGCGCTGCGGCCCAGTCGATTACCGCAGCCGTCATAGCCGGCATGCGTCATCATCCCGTCTTCGCAACCGGGCAATCGATCGCCAGCGATCAATGATGACGGCAATCATCGCATCGGCGACGCGGATTTGTCTGGTATGGGCGACGAGATTTTTGCTCAGTTCGCACACAGACGTTCGGCGATGATGGCCCGCGCGGCGCGGCCTTCCGGCGTCGGTGTGAGCGGGTAGACATGCACCAAGCCGGGTTGTTCGTGGTAGTCGATCTCCATGCCGGCCGCCGCGGCCTTTTCGACCAGTAGTCTCGCGTCGGGGTTGAGGATGTCGCGGGTGCCGCTGAAGACCGTCAGCGGTCCCAGGCCGGACAGATCGGCGTTCAGTGGGCTCACCATCGGGTCGGTCATCGGCAGATCACCACACCAGCGCCTCGCGAATTCCCGCAGGCCCACCCGCGTCAGCCACGGATCGCGGACCGCGTCGATCAACGGGTTGCTCAGGGACACGTCGAGAACAGGCGAGATCAGCACGGTTTGGGGCAGGACCAGGCGGTGCTCGTCGCGCAGCATCAGCGCCGCCGACAAGGCCATCTGTCCCCCGGCGGAATCCCCGGCCAGACACACGCTGTGATCGGGGGCCACCTTCTCGGCCGCCAGTTGGGCGATCGTGGGCACGACCTCGGCCGCGGTAGTGAACGGCACCAACGGATAAATCGGCACGACCACTTGCACCCGCGCGTCGGCGACGATTTGCGCGGCCAATTGCCAATGCTGCGAGGTGATTTCGTTGACCCAGGCTCCACCATGAAGGTAGACGACCGTGCGCTGCGGCGCGTGGGAGGCCTTGGAGGTCAGCGTGTAGATCGGCCAGCCCGATCGCTGTTCCATGTGCAGGACCACGTCGGAACGCAGCCCCGGCGGTGGCCCGAAGGACTGCGGGCGCAACGCGCGTTGATCGATGTGATCGCGGGCGCTTTGCGCGCTGCGGTAGGTGCGCCCCCGCGTCAGGTGAATAACAGCGGGCAGGGCCCGGCTCCTCCAGCTGAGGCTCACCTGATCTGCACCCCCCGCTTGCGCACCCACACCACCGCGGCGACGGTTCCCGCGATCCACACCCCTATTGCGATGGCCAGATGCACCAAGCTCTTCGTGTCGCGCCCGAACATCGGCCAGATCAATGCGGGTACCCGCGTCCACAGCAGGCGGTGCTCTACTCCGTTCATCGGGTCGGCGACGTAGTACAGCGCATAGGGCAGCGTCAGCGCCAAGATCCAGCCGCCGGTGCGGCGGCGATCGCCACGCTGCCGCCACCGCCGAATCAGCGGCTCGACGCTCACCGGGTGCAGCACCGACATGAGGTTACCGATGCCCAGCCAGGACACGATGGGCACCGCGACGGTGGGGGCCGTCACCGCCAGGCGCGCCGGCGTCTGAAACCACAGCGTGAGGGCCATCGCCGTCACCAACGTCGGCAGCCCGACGATCGCGAGCAGCGCCAGGTTCTTGATGAAGAGCAAGCGCCAGAACGGCACCCCGTCGGACAAAGCCTGTCGGACGCGGTAGTGGTCGGCGCCGAGCAGGTTGGTGGTCGTGACGTCCGCGAGGACCCACGACGAGAAGTACGTACCGACCAGCACGGCCCAGTCGTGGTGGTGGCGGCCCGGGGTCAGGGGCTGCACCAGCAACCACGCCGCGGCGAAGACGACGTTGGCCACCACCCCTGTCAGCCAGGTGCGCGGCGGCGTGAACGCCCAGCGGATCTCGGCACCAACCGCCGTCCACAGGTTTTGCTGCAAATCCTTGGCGGCCCGTTTCGCCGCCGCTGGACGAGGGGCCGTTGCACGCACCGCGGCTCGCAGCGCGGCGTCCACATGCGGACGCACCGTCGCCTGTAATTCCAACATCTGCTCCCCCACATTAGAGCGGTAATTCGTGCGACCACCCGCTCTGCCAACGCTTTTCGCCGCGTGTCGAAGTCGATATCCCTTAATTGGGAGGTGCGGAGCCCGCGACCCCCGACGCCGGCCGGATAAGGCGTCTATGCAATTCCTCGGTCAGGACGTGGATCTCACGAGTGAGTTGGGTGTTCGTCTTCAGCTCCAATTCCTGGGTCTCGAAGTCATGGTCGGCGCGGGCCTGCTGGAAGGCCGACTGACGGTTCTGACCGATCATCACAAAGGTCGATAGGAAGATCGCTTCGAGTGACACGACCAGGGTCAAGGTGGGCCATGGATTGCGTTCTAGGAGCAGCATCCATACGCCGAACAGGACCGCATGTATCCAGACGAAGTTCATCGACCCGGCAAACGCGGTTATTCGGTCGGCCAGGCGCAGCTGAAGATCCGCGCTCCGCCTCCTGGCCTCGTCCACGACGGCCGGGTGATGCACCTGTCCGCCTCGCAGGAGCCGGCGCGGAATCAGTTGCGGGCTGTGGCGATGGGCGTCGGCCTGTGTCGTCATGTGAGCCGTTCCTTTCGGGTCCGTGGCGGTACGTCGGTTGCGCGCTATCCGACGTGTTTGGGCGGGTGGAGGCGCCGCTGGCTAATGCTACTGACACGGCTTCCGCGCGGACCAACGCCCAATGGCGCATCGGTAGAACGTGTTACAGTTTGCCCACCACGGCGGAAGGAGGCCCGCATGGATGCCGTCGTACCCGGCTGGCCGGCCGAAAACTGCAGCGGCAGAAGCAGACCCATAGCGCGCCGCGCGCGATGAACCGCAAGCGCGTCGTTGTCGCCGGACTGGGAGACGTCGGTGTCCTGACCGCCATCCGCCTGGCCCGGCACGCCGACGTCGTCGGAATCTCCGTCAAACCCGCGCTGGTGAGCGGCCAGGAACTCGGCATCCGGCTCTCCCGTCCGGAGGACTGGGCCCGCGACTACTGGATCCCGTTCGACAAGTTCCGCCGTCTGGACGGGGTGCGGACCGTGCAGGCGTCGCTAACGGGGCTGGACCTCGCGGCCCGCACCGTCGTGGGCCGGCGCGAAGACGGCGCACCAATCGCCGAGGAGTACGACGCGCTGGTCATCTCGACCGGCGTCAGCAATGGCTTCTGGCGCACGCCTACCCTGCAGTCGCCCACCGAGATCGGCGCCGACCTGCACACCGCCCATGATCGGCTGGCCGCCGCGGATGCGGTGATCGTCGTGGGCGGAGGCGCGGCCGCGGTCAGCAGCGCCGTCAACATGGCCACCACCTGGCCGGACAAACGGATCGACCTGTACTTCCCGGGAGAGCGCGCTTTGGGCGAGTATCACCCGGCGACGTGGAAGCGCATCCGGGACCGATTGATCGAACTCGGCGTGGGCCTGCACCCGGGCCACCGCGCGCGGGTCGCCGAGGGCTTCTCGGGTGACGAGATCACCGGCGAACCGGTCCACTGGAGCACCGGACAACCCCCGGCTTCCGCCGACGCCGTGCTCTGGGCGATAGGCCGGGTGCGACCCAACACCGATTGGCTGCCGCCGGAACTCCTCGATGAACGCGGGTTCGTTCGCGTGACACCGCAGCTGCGGGTGCCCGGTCATCGGCATGTTTACGCGGTCGGGGACGCCGCGGCCACCGACCCGCTTCGCAGTTCCGCCCGCAATCGGGGGGATGCGCTGGTAGCCCGCAACATTCGCGCCGAGTTCGCGGGCCGCGAGCTGCGCAGCTTCCGGACACCGGGGCGGCGGTGGGGTTCGTTGGTGGGTACCCAGCCCAACGGGCTGGAGGTCTTCTTCGCCACCGGCCATTCGCTCCGGTTCCCGTCATGGTCGGTCGAACGGGTGGTGATGCCGTGGGTCGTCAGGTGGGGCATGTATCGCGGGGTGCGCGAAAACCAGCCGCTCCGATAGCGGCCAGTGGTGAGGGCTCAGCTCTTGATCGACCCGGTTCGCTTGTTGGTAAACGTTGCGACGCACACCATCTCGCGGTCACCGCGCTGCCACGAATCTCGCGTGGGAGGCATGATCGCCAAGTCGACGTCCGGATCCAGCACCGCCATGGGCGAATACGACGCCAGCGAGTCCTTACACTTCTTGCCGTACGTACCGAATCCGGACTCGCCCGGGAACGGTCCGTCGGGAACGGTCACGACCCCGGACACCTCCGCCGCGTGGGGTCGGTCGCAGCTGACGGTGTCCACCGAGGAGATCCGGTTTCCGGTTGGCAGCTCGGCGAAGCAGTCCCCGACCTTGTTGTCCCGGGCGCTGACCGTCTGAGTCGGCGACAGGGCGAGCGCAGCGATGGCGACGGCGATGCGACCGCCCAAACGCCGGATAGCACGAGCCCGCCGATTGCCAGTCCCCGGCCGCGCTGCCCGCCGGGTTTCGTTTTTCCCAGAGCGATAAGGCCGAAAATGACGCTGAGCACAATTCCACCCACGGCGCCGAACACCAGTGACGCGATGGCAAATCCGCTGGTGCTCTGGCCCCGCGGCGGCGGTGCGTACCCTGGCGGCGGGTAGGGCGCGGGGTAGGGACTCGGCGGGTACGGCCCCGCGGGGTAGGGCCCCGGGTAAGGCGGCGGGTATCCACCCCCAGGTGGCGGTTGGTACGGGGGTGGCGCTCCTCGGCCCATCGGATGCGACATGCCTCACTGTACGGCCGTCGGCTACGCTACCGCTTCGCGAGCGTAACGTGGTGGCGATTTTTCGCGTGGATTTTCGCCGTGGCGTTACGCCCGCGGCGGCTTAGGGCCGCGGCGGATCAAAGTGCCCTAATCGCCGGTGCGCGTGAATGTTTCGTCATAGTCCACGCTCCGTTGGCAGTCGGGCCGGCCCGACGACTCGTCGAGGTGATCGTGGCCGACGAGCTGCGTGATGGGATCCTGTGGTGGTTGCGGCAGCGCATACTGCCCGGTGGTTCTCGCGTAGACCGCCCCGCCACAGCTTGGATCGTTGTCGTCGTGCTCGACGTGCAAGGTCCAGTTTCCGCCGTCATACACCAGCGGTGTATCAAGCGTTTTCGAGTGGAAATAGCTCATGCACCGGTCGCCGGTGCGCAGGCAGTCGGTAATGACGGCCTGGTCCGCCTGCTGTGCGGGGATCCCTCTTTTGAACCTTCGCGTGGCGTGGTAGCGGCCGTGCAGCGCTTCGGCCGCCGACCCCACCCGCGGCGGTAGGGTGCTCGGGTCGGGGAGCCTAGTGATGTCGACGTCTCCGGAGCGGCTGAAGGTCACTGTCCGCCTTTCGTTGCAGGCGTTGGCCGAAGCCCCGCGATATTCGCCGGCGAGGGTGCCGTCCGGCCGCGCCTGAAGCGTCAACACCTGCCACACTTCGGCCGGGGTGTCTCGGCACTTGTCCGAGCTGAGGGTCACAGCCACCCAGCGCCCGTCTATCTCGTCGAAAACCGCGCTCGATGCGAGCCGCAGCTCGCCGCCGACGCGTTGCGCGGTCGCCCGGCAACCGGTCGGTCCGCATTCCGAGCGGACGTCGTACGTGTCCATTTCCGGACCCGCACCCGGACCCGGGACGTCGTCGAGGGTGGTGCCCTGGCCGAAGTGCACACGGTAGACACCGGTGAAGGGTCCGGTGTTCGGCGCCGCGGCCGCGGTATTTCCGGGCGCGGCGGCGGGATTGTTCGCCGCGGTGCGGCCCGGGTCGTGGTGCCGGAGGAGTTTCACGCCCGCGAAGACACCACCGGCGACGACGAGCAAGGCGATGCCCGCCAGCGCGCCGATCAGCGCCCGGGGACGGCGCCGAGGCCGCATCGCGGGGATGGTTGCGTCGATCGCAGGTTGGGTGTCCGGGAAGGCGACGTCACCGTGCTGGCCGAAGCCCGGACCCAGCTCCCGGGCCAGTTGGTCGGCGAATTCCCGGCAGCTGCCGAACCGTTCGGATGGCTCCTTGGCCATCGCGGTGGCAAACACGGAATCCAGCGCGGCGAGCTCCGGCCGGCGGGCACCGATCGAGGGCGGGGCGGCGCCGATGTGCTGGCTGATCACCACGGCGGGGTTCGAGTCGGCGTATGGCGGCGCCCCGGTCAGCATGTGAAACGCGGTGCAGGCCAACGCATATTGATCGGCGCGCCCGTCGACCGGCTCGCCCTTCAACTGCTCGGGCGCGACATAGGCCACCGTGCCGACCGTCATGTTGGTCGCGGTCAGTCCGGTCGCGTCATCGATGTGGCGCGCGAGCCCGAAGTCGGCGAGGTAAACCCGCCGCGCCTGACCGTCGGGGTCGGTCAACAAAATGTTGGCCGGCTTGACGTCGCGGTGCAGCAACCCTCGGCCGTGCGCGTAATCCAGCGCCGAGCCGACCGCCGTAATGATCGCCACCACCTCTTCGAGTGGCATCCCGCCCGGGTGGCTTTCGCGCAACAGCCGGCCCGCATCGGTGCCGGCCACGTAATCCATCGAGATCCAGAACCGGCCATCCTCTTGGCCGCGGTCATGGATGGTGACGATGTGCGGATGAGACAACCCGGCGGCCAACTCGGCCTCACGCATGAAGCGGCCCCGAAACTCCGGATCGCCGGTCAGCTCCGCGGGCAGGACCTTCAGCGCATCCTCGCGCGGCAATCGTGGATGCGCCGCCAGGTACACCTGCCCCATCCCGCCCGCGCCCAACTCCCGCACGATCTTGAACCCGGCAAACACCTGACCGCTCTCGAGCGACATGGCCAAATCGTAGATGCTGAAGCCGCAGCCGCACCCGCAATTCGCCCCGGACACGACTCGCTGCCGCGCCTTCCCCCTAATCGCCGGTGCGCGTGAAGGTTTCGTCGAAGTCCGTGTTGAGCGCGCACGGCGCGGTCTGTTCCTGGTGAGCGCGGCCGGTGAGCTTCGCGATCGGATCCCCCGGCGGTTGAGGGAGCGGATACTGCCCGCTGGATTTCATGTGCGCTGTGTCGCCGGAATGCGGGCACGTGATGTCGGCGTCGACGTTCCAGGTCCAGCGTCCGCCTCCGAATACCAGCGGTTGGTCGGCCGATGGTTCGTGGAAGTAGCTCATGCAGCGATCACCGGTGCGCAGGCAGTCGGTCCCGACAGCGGTGTTCAACTGCTGCTGTGGGAGCCCGTTCGTGAAAGTCCGCATCAGGCGGTAGTGACCGCGCAGCCCCTGGGCCGGCGACACCACCCGCGGCGGTTGGGTGCCCGGGTCGGGAAGGCTGTTGACGTCGACGTCGCCGGTTCGGGTGAAGGACACGGTGCGCTTGTTGGCGCAGGCGTTGGCGGCAGTCGTGGTGTACTCGCCGCCGAGGCCGCCGTCGGGGCGGGGGCGCAGCGTGAACACCTGCCAGAATTCCGCGGCTGCCTCGCGGCACTTATCCGGCCCGACGGTGACCGCCACCCAGGTCCCGCCGATCTGGTCGAACACCATCGTCGGTTGAGCGACGGTTTCCCCGCCAAGGCGGGACGCCGTCATTACGCAGCCGGCGGGGCGGCACACCGAGCGCAGCCCGTACGTGCTCGTCAGCGCGGGTGGCGCGCCGGCATCCGGGACGTCGTCGAGGGCGGTGACCGGCCCGAACTCGGCCCGATAGGTGCCCGTGACGGGACCCGCGGGCGGGGCCGGGTTGTGCTGTCCGGTGAGCTTCAGGGTCGCGACGACGCCGGCCGCGACGAGCGACGCGATGCCCGCCAGGGCGGCGATGAGGACAGCGGGGCGGCGGGCCAGTTTCGGCCGCTGCAACGCAAGCACGGTCGCATCCAACGCCGGCTGGGGATGCGAGGGTGCCGCGCTGAGCTGCCGACCCAATTCCTGGGCGAACTCCCCGCAGCTGTTGAACCGGCCGGCAGGGTCCTTGGCCATCGCGGTGGCAAACACGGGATCCAGGCCCGTCAACTCCGGCCGGTGGGCACCGATCGACGGCGGCGGGGCGCTGACGTGTTGGCCGATGACGACCGCGAGGTTGGGGCCACCGTACGGCGGCGCGCCGGCCAGCAGGTGAAATGCGGTGCACGCCAAGGCATATTGATCGGCGCGGCCGTCGACGGACCCGGCCATCAACTGCTCGGGCGCCGCGTAGGCCACCGTGCCCACCGCCATCTTCGTCGTGGTCAGCCCCGCCGCATCATCGACGCGTCGCGCGATGCCGAAGTCGGCCAAGAAAATTCGGCGCGGCTGGCCATCCGAATCGGTGAGGAGAATGTTGGCCGGCTTCACATCGCGGTGCAGCAAGCCTCGATGGTGGGCGTAATCGAGCGCCGACGCGACCGCGGTAACGATCGCCATCGCGTCCTCGACCGGCATCCCGCCCGGGAATTGCTCACCCAACAAACGGGCCACATCGGTGCCGGCCACGTATTCCATCGAGATCCAGAACTGGCCTTCATATTCACCGCGGTCGTGGATCCCCACGATGTGTGGATGAGACAGCCCGGCGGCCAACTCCGCTTCCCGCTCGAATCGCTCCCGGTACTGGAGATCGGCGGTGACTTCGGTCGGCAACACCTTGAGCGCGTCCTCGCGCGGCAACCGTGGGTGCCGGGCCAGGTACACCCGGCCCATGCCGCCAGAGCCCAGCACCCGCAGGATGGTGTATCCCGCAAACACCCGGCCGGTCTCAAGCGACATGGCCAAATCGTAGATCCAGTCAGTCGCGCGTCAGGCGCTGTTGAGCAGGAGCATGAGCCCGTAGTCCATGTGGATCTGCTGATGGCAGTGCAGCAGCGACAGGCCGGGTTGGTCGGCGACGAAGTCGATCTCCATGCTCTGGTAACCGCCGAGCATCGCGACGTCCTTGCGCACGCCGGCGGTCGGCGTGCCGGCGACGCGGGTGATTTCAAAGGTGTGCCGGTGCAGGTGCATCGGGTGCAGGTCGTCGGCGGCGTTGCGGAAGCGCAGCCGATAGCGCTTGTCCCGCTGCAAATTGAGCACGGGCTGATTGCTGTCCATCGAAAACGCCGTGCCGTTGATCGTCCAGACGTTGAAGCCGTTGTCGGCGGCGTTGCGCTTCTCGATCAGCATCTCGATGGTTCGATCGGGCGGCGGCACGGGCGCGGGGCCGGGTGACGCGAACAGCCGGTAATCCCACTTGAACGGCGGGGGCGCCGCCCATTGCGGGTCGCCGCCGCGCCCGGCGTATTCCACGACCGCGCCCATTCCGTGGCCACGGTCGTCGTCGGAAAGGTCGCCCAGCACCCACACGCCCGGGTTCGTCATGTTGACGAACGCCGAAATGCGCTCGGCCGCACCGAGCCACAGCACCGGCACCGGCACCGGATTGGGCACCGGGTTGCCGTCCAGCGCGATCACGTTGAAGGTATGGCCGGGCAAGGCCAGACTGCGGGTTTCGGTGGCGCTGCCGTTGAGGACATGCAACAGCACCCGTTGACCGGGTTGGACGCGGATGGGGTCGCCGTGGCCGAGCATGCGCCCGTTGACGGCGAATGCCGCGTAACCGACCTCGTAGCCATGTGGGTCGCCGCGGCCCAGCGAGGCCGTCATCGACGACTCGCCCTTCTCCTTGAGGTCGGGGTCCTGCTCGCCGGGCAGGAAATCGCTGGCCATGTCGCCCCCGCGGCTGAAACTGGGCTCGAATTCTTTGAGCGTCAAGAAGATCTCTTGGTCGTAGGCGCCCGGGCTCTGCTTGGGTTCGATGTAGACCGGGCCGACCAGGCCGCTGTACTGGCCGCGGGACAGATCGGCCCGCGGCACGACGTGGGTGTGATAGAAGCGGAAGCCCGACGGGCCCGGGACAAACGAAATGCGCCGCATACCGTGTGCCGGGACGTAGGGCGTTCCCTCCTCGGCCGCGCCGTCGACGTCGACGCCCACCTGCTGTCCGTGCCAGTGCAGCTGCTCGGGGGAATCGGTGTCGTTGAAGATGTCCACCCACGTCCGTTGCCCCTCTTTGAACCGCAGCAGCGGGCCCGGGAACTGGCCGTTGTAGGTCAGGGTCGACGCGATGTGGTCCGGCGCCAACTCCACCGTTCCGGTGCCGATCCGCAGGGTGTAGTCGGGCCTGCCGTTGGGCGGGGCGGGCGGCGCGGTCCGCGAACAGGCCGCCGCGACGCCGGCGCCCCCGCTCGCGGTCATCAAGGCCAGCCCACTGCCTTGGAGGAATCGACGCCGGTCGAACGGCATGATCATCGCTCCCGAGGGGACGGGTGGAGAGCGAGAACGGGCAGCAGGAATTCGATGCGTTCATTCAGTTCGGCTGCCACGCGCCGAAATTCGGGGTAACTCGCCCTACCGGCGGCGACCGACGGGTCGGGCAGGCTCCAATGCATCGCCGTGGCCACGCCATGGTCGCGGGCGTATTCGCGGACCTTGTCGCACAACGTGATCACGCAATCGAAGCGCCGACGGGCGACCGCGGCCAACGGCCGTGGCCGGCTGCCACCAAGGTCAATTCCGTACAGGTCACGCATGATCCGTACCGCGTTGGGATGTATCTGCGGTTTGGGATGACTGCCCGCGCTTGCGGCACGGATGCGACCCCGCGTCTTCTCCCGCAGCAGCGCCTCGGCCATCGGCGAGCGCGCGCTATTGCCGGAACATAAAAACAGCACCGACCGGGCCTCGGATCGCACCGCCGGCTCGGCCTTGGGCACGGGCGCGAGCGCGGGGTGCAATGCGGTTGCCGCCCCGGCGAATTCCGCCGCGCACCTCGTCAAGTCCAGGTGGTAGTAGGTGTCGCGGGCATCGAAATTGCTGCGCCGCGCGTCGATGAGCCCCGCCAAGCGCAAGAGCCGCAGGTGGTACGAGACCAGGTTTTGCGGCTCGTCGATGGCGGTGGCCAATTCCCGTACCCGGTGGTCGCCGGCCGCCAGTTCGGCCAGCAGCGCCCAGCGCACCGGGTGCGACGCCATCTGCATCAGCGGCGGAACCACCGCCCGCTCGATTGCCGCCACCCTTCGGACAATACATCAAACAAGTTTGATAGGTTGGCGTGCGCGATAAGGAGACCGAGTGCCCGAAAGCAACGCCGTGACAAACGATGAGCTCCGTCGAAGCCTGGGCGTGTTCGACGCGGTGGTGATCGGACTCGGCTCCATGATCGGCGCCGGCATCTTCGCGGCGCTGGGCCCCGCGGCACACGCCGCCGGCTCCGGGCTGCTCCTGGGCCTGGGGTTGGCGGCGGTGGTGGCCTACTGCAACGCCACCTCGTCCGCGCGGCTGGCCGCCCTCTATCCCGCCTCCGGCGGCACCTATCTGTATGGCCGCAAGCGGCTCGGCGATTTCTGGGGCTACTTGGCGGGTTGGGGCTTTGTCGTCGGCAAGACCGCCTCGTGCGCGGCGATGGCCTTGACCGTCGGCTCATACGCATGGCCGTCGCAGGCGCACCCGGTCGCCGTCGCCGCGGTGGTCGCGCTGACGGCGGTGAACTACGCCGGGGTGCAGAAGTCGGCGTGGCTGACCCGCATCATCGTCGCGGTGGTCCTCGCGGTGCTGGCCGCAGTGGTCGTCGCCGTGTTCGTGTCTCGGAGCGTCAGCGCCGATCACCTGCACCTGGCGGGTGCCACCGTCGGCGGCGTCATCCAGGCCGCGGGCCTGCTGTTTTTCGCCTTTGCCGGCTATGCGCGCATCGCCACGCTGGGCGAAGAGGTGCGCGATCCGGCGCGCACCATCCCACGGGCGATCCCCCTGGCACTGGCCATCGCCCTGGCCGTATACGCGCTGGTGGCGGTCGCGGCGCTCACCGCGCTGGGCCCCCGACGTCTCGCCGAGGCCTCCGCGCCGCTGTCCGAGGCGGTGCGGGCGGCGGGGACCGGCTGGCTGGCGCCCGTCGTGCAGGTGGGTGCGACCGTGGCGGCACTGGGCTCGCTGCTGGCACTGATTCTCGGGGTCTCGCGCACTACCTTGGCGATGGCGCGCGACCACCACTTCCCCCACGCGCTGACCGCCGTGCATCCGAGGTTCGGGGTGCCCCACCGCGCCGAGCTGCTGATCGGTGTCGTCGTGGCGGCGTTGGCCGCGACCGCCGACCTGCGGGGGGCGATCGGTTTTTCCTCGTTCGCCGTGCTGATCTACTACGCGGTCGCCAACGCCTCCGCGTTCACCCTCCGGCCCGACGAGGGCCGGCCGCGCCGCGCGATCCCGGTGATCGGACTCGTCGGGTGCGTGGTCTTGGCGTGCGCGCTGCCGCTGTCTGCGGTGCTGTCGGGGACGACGGTGCTGGGCGTTGGCGTCGCGGCGTACGCGATTCGGCGCCTAACGCGCCAAGTGATGCGACCCGCGGATGACGCGTGACGCCGACTGCGAGAACCACTTGCGGACTGATTCGATGAATGTTTATATAGAAGAATGTCGAATCAGGCACCTGCGTGTTGCCCGACACTCGGAGCGGCCGCCATGGATGAACCGCAGGCCGCGGATCTGGCGGCGATGTTCAAGGCGTTGGGCGACCCCGTGCGCCTGCGGTTGATGAGCCTGATCGCCAGTCACCCCGGCGGCGAGGCCTGTGTCTGTGAAATATCGGCGACATTCGACGTCTCCCAGCCAACGATTTCCCATCACCTCAAGCTGCTGCGCTCCGCCGGGCTGCTGGACTGCGAGCGGCGGGGCACCTGGGTGTACTACTGGGTGATCTCCTCGGCATTGCAGCAGCTTTCGGCGGTCTTACGTGTCGAGGACTGCCCGCCCGCGACCACTCCCGGGTGCGGTCCGTGACCGCGGCCCCGACGCGGGCGACCGACCCGGAACCGGTAGCGACCCGGCTCTCCACGCTGGACCGGTTCCTGCCGGTATGGATCGGCGTGGCGATGGCCGCCGGCCTGCTGCTGGGCCGACTCATTCCAGGTCTCGGATCGGCGTTGAGCGCCATTGCGGTCCAAGGAATTTCACTGCCAATCGCGATCGGCCTGCTGGTCATGATGTATCCGGTGTTGGCCAAAGTCCGCTACGACCGACTCGACGAGGTCACCGCCGACCGCAGCCTGATGGTGAGCTCGTTGCTGCTCAACTGGCTGATCGGGCCCGCGGTGATGTTCACCCTGGCGTGGCTGTTGCTGGCGGATCTGCCCGAGTATCGCACGGGGCTGATCATCGTCGGTCTGGCGCGCTGCATCGCGATGGTCATCATCTGGAACGACCTCGCCCGAGGCGACCGCGAAGCCGCAGCCGTGCTGGTCGCGCTGAACTCGCTGTTTCAGGTCGCCATGTTCGCCGCACTGGGCTGGTTCTACCTGTCGGTGCTGCCCGGCTGGCTGGGCCTCCCGCAAACCGGGATCGACGTCTCGCCGCGCCAGATCGGCGAATCCGTGCTCATCTTCCTCGGCGTTCCGCTGCTCGCCGGATACCTGTCGCGCCGCCTCGGTGAACGGCTCAAGGGCCGGCACTGGTACGAGACCCGGTTCCTGGCCCGCATCGGGCCGTGGGCGTTGTATGGGTTGCTGTTCACCATCGTCATCCTGTTCGCCCTGCAGGGCCACCAAATCACCTCCCGGCCATGGGATGTCGCCCGCATCGCGATCCCACTGCTGGCCTACTTCGCCGTCATGTGGGCCGGCGGATATGCCCTTGGACTCGTACTCCGGCTCGGCTACGCCCGCACCACGACGCTGGCGTTCACCGCCGCCGGTAACAATTTCGAATTGGCGATCGCCGTGGCGATTGTCACCTACGGCGCCGCGTCGGGGCAGGCCCTGGCCGGGGTCGTCGGACCCTTGATCGAAGTGCCCGTGCTTGTCGGGCTGGTCTACGTTTCCCTCGCGCTGCGTCCCCGCCTGTTCCGAACCGAGCCAGACTGAGGAGCCGTCGCCGATGGCCGACAAACCCAGCGTCCTGTTCGTCTGCGTCCATAACGCCGGCCGCTCGCAGATGGCCGCCGCCTTGCTGAGCCGCATGGCCGGAGAGCGCATCGAAGTCCGCTCCGCGGGAACCGAACCCGCCGGTGAGGTCAACCCTGTCGCCGTCGCAGCCATGGCCGAACTCGGTGTTGACATCGCCGCGGCCACCCCCACAATCCTCACCACTGACGCGGTGCAGATCAGCGACGTCGTGATCACGATGGGCTGCGGTGACACCTGCCCCTACTTCCCGGGAGTGTCCTACCGCGACTGGCAACTGCCCGACCCCGCCGGTCAACCCCTGGCCACCGTGCGCGCGATCCGCGACGACATCGCCGACCGCGTCCGGGCCTTGATCACCGAGCTCGTGCCCACGACAGCCCCGCACCCAGAGGAAGGACCCACCATGTCGCGTGTGCAGTTAGCCCTCAACGTCGACGACCTCGACGAGGCAATCGCGTTTTACTCGAAGCTGTTCAACACCGAGCCGGCGAAGGTCAAACCCGGCTACGCGAACTTCGCCGTCTCCGAGCCCCCGCTCAAGCTCGTGCTGCTCGAGAACCCGGGCCACGGCGGCACCCTCAACCACCTCGGCGTCGAAGTCGCCTCCAGCGACACCGTGCACACCGAAATCGCCCGGCTCACCGAGCGGGGGCTCGTCACCGAAGAGGAGATGAACACCACCTGTTGCTTCGCGACCCAGGACAAAGTTTGGGTCACCGGGCCCGGCGGCGAACGCTGGGAGGTCTACACCGTCATAGTCGACTCCGAGGCCTTCGGACCAAGCACCGGCGAAGCCGACGAAGCCTGCTGCCAGGCGTAGGTTGTCCCACCGCGATTCCGGCCGATCCGAAGGGGAAGACTGAGCCGGTGGCCGGAACCGACGCGTTCGAACGACTGGTGGCCGTGCTGAACTATCCGATGTTCGTCGTCACCACCCAGGCCGACGGCGTCTTGGCCGGCTGTCTGGTCGGCTTCGCCAGCCAGGCCAGCATCCATCCACCGCGTTTTCTGGTCGGTTTGTCCACGAAGAACCACACGTTCCGGGTGGCCGCCGGCGCCAGCCACCTGGCGGTGCACGTGTTCGATCGCGAGCACCTCGCCGTCGCGGAGTTCTTCGGCAGCCAGACCGGCGACACCATCAACAAGTTCGACCGCTGCTCCTGGCATCGCGGCCCGGCGCAGTTGCCGATTCTCGACGACGCGGCCGCCTGGTTCGTCGGCAAGATCCTCGATCGTTTCCCCCTCGGTGACCACGTCGGGCACCTGCTGGAACCGGTGGACGGCCGCCCGCCGAAGAAGCTCGAGCACTGGGTGTCCTTCGGCGACGTCCGCCACCTGGAACCGGGCCACGAGGCCTGACGTGAGCCGCTCTCCCCGGGTGGGCGCCGTCGGCGACATCAACGAACTCGCGTCGTTCTACGCCGATCCCCCGCACGGGGTGCGTGCCAACATGATCTTCAGCGCCGACGGCGCCGCGGCCTTCGCCGGTCGCGCCGGTCCGCTGTCCTGTCCCACCGATCAACGGCTGCTGAGAATCCTGCGGGGCTTCGCCGACGTGGTTCTGGTCGGCGCGGGCACGGCGCGTGCCGAGAACTACGGCCCCGTGCGACTCACCGATACGCGACGGGCCACGCCGCCGCCGATCGCCGTCGTCACCCGAACGGGGGAACTGCCGACCAGACTGTTCAGCGACCCCGACCAGCCCCCGATCCTGGTGACCGGCGCGCGCTCGGCCGCCGAGCTCGGCAACGACCCACACCGGCGGATCCTGGTGGCCGGCGAGGATTCCGTCGACCTGACGCGCGCCGTCGCCCTGCTGCGCGCACAGGGCATGGAGCGCATCCTGTGCGAGGGCGGGCCGACGCTGCTCGACGAGCTGGTGGAGGCCGACGCCGTCGTCGAAATCTGCGTGACGCTGGCCCCCAAACTCGCCGGGCACCAGCCCGTGGGCAGCCGGCGGCCCTCACGGCTGTCCGTGCCGGTGCAGATGCGGCTCGAGCACGCCTTGGCCTACGACGACTACGTTTTCCTGAAGTATCGCCGCTGAGCGGCGGTCAGGCCCGGGAATAACCGCGGCGGACCGTGCGATCGAGAATGCCCAGGGTTGCCCGCAACGCGCCCTCGGAAAGCACCGGAAAAATCCCGGCGTCCCGCCACTTCGGGTCGATGTTCGACCAGTCGTAGAACGAGGTGACCACGGTGGACGCGCCGTCGTCGGCCGGCTCGAGCAGGTAACCGTAGACGTGGCCGATCTCCGGGCGGATCTTGCCCAGAACCGTCCACGAGATCAGCCGATCCTTCTCGAACTCCTTGATGTTGACGGTGACGTCATATTTGCCTAATTGCGGAAAGTCGTTAAGCGACTCGCGGTCCATGTGGACCACGAAGCTGTCCCCCACCGCCGTCACCGGGTCGCCTTCGGCGTCTTGGAGCATGCCCGAGGAATCGATGGACACGTGGCCCTGCGGGTCGCAGAGTACCGCGAAGACTTCGGGCGCCGGGGCCGGGATCGTGCGACTGGTCTCGATGCGTTCGGTCATGGGCCCTCGCAGCCAGCGGAGGTAGACCTGATTTGCCTCGCTCACTCTACGTCGCTTCGGCCGGTAGACGTCGGTGCCGTCGCGATTGCTGGACGATCGCTCGGCATGCAGCGACTGACGAGGCTTCCTATGATGAAAGCTTGGGAAAGATTTCATCGAATTGCCTGCGCGACACAATCTTCAGTCCATCGTCGTCCAACTTCTTCTCGCGGGCATAAAGAGGAGGATCACCGGCCCCGTGAGCGATCCAAACGACGAGGACGAATACCGCAATCTGGCGGTGAACCGACTGCGGCCCAGCGAGCTTCGTTGGGCGCTGAACCACGATTCCGTGCACGGGATCGCCTACGCATTCCGCAACCCCGTCGCCGTCGCCGATTCCATCGACGATCCGCAGGACGATCGGAAGACCTACCTGATCCGGGTCAGGCGCGACGACTTGGCCCTTGCGCTGGGAAAGATCAACGATTGGATCGTCAGAAATCCCGGCCCGGCGGGGATGCAGGCTTACGGCTTCGTCAGGGCGCTGTCGCGGGAGGGGCTGAGCGAAAAGACCGGCGACGAGGAATGCTGCTGATCGCGCTCCGGTCCGCCGGCCCCGACGCGTCGTAGCCAGGAGACCGGGAATTAGCCGGCTTTCTGGCTATTCAGCGTGCCCCATGGTTGCCGAAACCATTAGCCTTATGCCTGGCACGCCACCGCGTACTCGCTTCCGGCGCAGGCAATGGCCGGGCGCGCGAGGCGCTTCTTGGTTTGCGGCGCGTTGCGGCGGATGAGGAGACGGCGATGGGTGACACGACCGCGGATTCGCGGGAGGGTTCGCAGTTCGGGCCGTATCGGCTACGGCGGCTGGTCGGTCGCGGCGGCATGGGCGACGTCTATGAGGCCGAGGACACGGTGCGGGAACGCATCGTGGCGCTGAAGCTGATGTCGCAGACGCTGTCCAGCGATCCGGTCTTCCGCTCGCGCATGCAGCGCGAGGCCCGCACCGCGGGGCGGCTGCAGGAACCGCACGTCGTGCCGATCCACGACTTCGGCGAGATCGACGGGCAGCTCTACGTGGACATGCGCCTGATCGACGGGAAGAACCTGGCGACCACGTTGAGCCACTTCGGGCCGCTGTCCCCGCCCCGGGCGGTGGCCGTTGTGCGCCAGATCGGCTCGGCGCTCGATGCGGCACACGCCGCCGGGGTGATGCATCGTGACGTGAAACCGGAGAACATCCTCATCAGCGCCGATGATTTCGCCTATCTCGTCGATTTCGGGATCGCCAGCGCCACGTCAGACGAAAAGCTGACCCAGTTCGGCACCACCGTGGGCACCGTCAAATACATGGCCCCGGAACGGTTCAGCGAAGCCGAAGTCACTTATCGGGCCGACATCTACGCACTGGCCTGTGTTTTGTATGAGTGCTTGACCGGATCCCCGCCGTACGCGGGCGACACCATCAGCGTGATGGGGGCTCACCTCAACCAGGCGATCCCGCGTCCGAGTGCGGCGCGCCCGAGCATTCCGCTGGCCTTCGACGGCGTGATCGCCCGCGGCATGGCCAAGGATCCCGCCGCCCGCTATGCCACTTGCGGTGATCTGTCGGCGGCCGCCTACGCGGCGCTGGCCACACCTGATCAGGATCGCGCCACCGACATCTTGGAGCGCAGCCAGGTGGCGAAGCTGCCGGCCGCGTTTGCCGCCCAGCCGCCCAGCGGCTTCGCGCCCATGCCCCCGCCCGTCATGGCGAACAACGCGCCGCAGGCTCCGGGGTGGCCCATGGGATCGGCTCCCGCGCCACCGGTCCTCGGGGGTGCACCGGTGCCGCAGCCGACGGGGTGGCCGGGCACTCCTACGTGGGGCACGAGCGATATGGGTAGCGTTCCAGCCCCGCTGTGGGGGCAGCCGCCCCGGAGCAGTCGTAAGCCCTGGCTGTGGATCGGCGCCGCCGTGGCGGTTGTGGTGGCCGTCATGGCTGGGTTGGCCGTCGTTGCCGCTCATCCGTGGGATTCGTCGTCCCCGTCGCCGGGGTCCTCCACGCCGAAGTCGGCGGCGCCCACACCGGACGCTGTAGAGCTTCGGCTCCTCGATGACGGTGTGTCAGTCGGCAGCTCGGCCGCACCGACGACGATCGACATTTTCAACGAGCCCATCTGCCCGCCGTGCGGCAGCTTCATCCGGTCGAATACCGGCGATATCGACAGCGCGGTGAACAACAAGAAGCTGGCGGTGCGCTATCACCTGCTCAACTTCCTCGACGACAAGTCGCACAGCAAGAACTACTCGACCCGCGCGGTGGCCGCGACGTACTGCGTTGCGGCGCAGAATGATCCGAAGCTCTACATGAACTTCTATTCCGGCCTGTTCGCCAGCAATTTTCAGCCCGCGGAGAACGCCCCCGAAGACCGCACCGATGGCGAACTGGCCCAGCTGGCCAAAACCGTCGGCGTTGACGCCAGTGTGATCGATTGCATCAAGGCAGGCGATGACGTCGGCACCGCGAAGGCGAAGGCCGCGGCCGGGGACGCGACGCTGACCGGGCTCAACGCTACGGGCACGCCCTTCGTGTGGGACGGCACCAGGTCCCTGAACTATCAGGACCCGACCTGGCTCACCAAGCTGATCGGATAGTCGGCGGAGTTCGGTTGCGTTACGGACTATGGGTCCTAGAATGCCGGGCTAAACCGTTGCGTGCCTTGACGACCGGCGTCATTCTCCGGTGCGCGCAAACTTGATGTCGACGTCGGTGCTCTTGCAGGGCGACGGCGGGCCCGTCACGTCCTCGTGGCCGTGGCCGCTGATGAGCGCGATCGGATCTTGCGGCGGCTGGGGCAACGGAAACTGCGCGACGATCCTCGTGTGTTGCATGGCACCGCCCTTCGAACAGCGCATGTCGAACTCGCGGTCGTAAGTCCACATCCCGCCGCCGAACACCAGCGCCATGGCCGTCGCCGGTGGTATGTGGAAAAAGCTCATGCATCGATCACCGGCGCGCAGGCAGTCCGTGCGGACCACAAAGTCGTCGTTCCGCTCCCGGTAACCGTTTGGCTGAGAGCCCGTCTCCTGGTAGCGACCGTGCAGCGCCTCGGCCGGTGACACCACCCGCGGCGGTAGGGTCTTCGGGTCGGCAATGCTGTTGACGTCGACGTCCCCGGTGCGGGTAAACGTGACGTTTCGTTTGTTGGCGCAACCCTTGCCCATGATCTCGGTGGCCTCCCCCGCGAGCGTGCCATCGGGGCGTGGTTGCAGCGTGAACGTTTCCCACACTTCGCCGTCGACGTTGTTGCACGTGCTCGAGCCGGCGCTGACGGCCAGCCAGCTTCCGCCGACCTGATCGAGCACGATCGTCGGGACCTGCATGGTTTCGCCGGTAAGGCGCGTCGCGGTCGCCACGCAGCCGGTGGGGCGGCACGCCGAACTGACACCCCAGGTCTCGGTCGCGGGCGCGGCGCCCGGCGGCGGCATGCCTTCGATGCTGGTGATTCGGGCGAAGTCGGCCCGGTAGACGCCCGTGAAGGGACCCGTATTGGGCGCCGGCGTCTTGGGCCCCGGGGCGGCGGTGGGCGCCGGCCTGTTCACCGGTTGGTGGGACCCGGTCAGCTTCCCGGAGGCGAAGACACCGCCGGCAATCAGCAGCGCGACAGCCGCCAGGGCGGGGATCAGGACCGCCGGGCGCCGGCCCAACCGCTTCCAGGCGGGTGCCTTCGGCTGCAGCGGGACGGTAGGCGCGGCTACCCCGAGCGACGGCCGGGTGATTTCGCTATCCGGGCGGACCGGAATCTCACCGGCATACGCGAAGCTCGGGGTCGGCTGCCCGCCGAGGCGGGCGGCGAACTCCGCGCAGCTGCCGAACCGGCCGGACGGCTCCTTGGCCATCGCGGTGGCGAACACCGAATCCAGGGAGGCCAACTCCGGTCGCTGCGCGCCGATCGAGGGCGGCGGGGCATTGACGTGCTGGCTGATCACCACGGCGGGATTGGAGTCGACATACGGCTGCGCGCCGGTCAGCAGGTGAAACGCGGTGCAGGCCAAGGCATATTGATCGGCGCGCCCGTCTATCGGCTCGCCCTTGAGCTGCTCGGGCGCCGCGTAGGCCGCCGTGCCGACCGTCATGTTGGTCGCGGTCAGTCCGGTCGCGTCATCGATGCGCCGGGCGACGCCGAAATCGGCCAGAAAGACCCGCCGCGCCTGCCCGTCGGGTTCGGCCAACAAGATGTTGGCCGGCTTGACGTCGCGGTGCAGCAGGCCCCGGTGATGCGCGTAATCCAGCGCGGCGGCGACCGCGGTGATGATCGGCACCACCTCGTCGAGCGGCATTCCGCGGGGATAGTTTTCTAGCAACAACCTGCCCGCATCGGTGCCGGACACGTAGGCCATCGAGATCCAGAAATGGCCGTCCGCTTCGCCGCGGTCGTGAACCCTCACGATGTGCGGATGCGACAACCCCGCCGCCAGGTCCGCCTCGCGCACGAATCGGGCCCGAAACTCGGCGTCGGCGGTCAATTCCGGTGGCAGCACTTTGAGCGCGTCCTCGCGCGGCAATCGCGGATGCGCCGCCAAATACACCTGGCCCATGCCCCCCGAACCCAGCAGCCGCAGGATCGTGTATCCCGCGAACACCCGGCCAGCCTCGAGCGACATGGCCGAATGGTAAGTCGTTTCTTCTGGGCTTTTCGGCACTTCGTGTCCTTTCCGCTCTCCTCGGGGCAAG
>NZ_JAOPWB010000226.1 GCF_025965855.1 Mycobacterium sp.
TGTTCCAGGCCACCGGGCATTGTTGCCTCAGGTTGGAGTTGATGGCGAGTTCGTTGAGGTTGAATTCGTCTGAGTGATGGTCGACTTCGATCACCGCGTCGGGGCTGACCTCGGGACGGGTTGTCATCTGAAAGTCCTCCACCGCAGCGAGACCGTTGCTATTTAAACTATCGTTGCATTATTACGCCCTGTGGTTGTGTCGAGAAAGGCCGCGATGAGCAGTCACCGGACGACTTTCAATCATGTCGGCTTGTGTGTCTCCGATCGCGAGCGGTCGCGGCGGTTCTACGAGTCTGTGCTCGGGTTTCAGTTCTGGTGGGAGCTTGATCCGCCCGACGGGCCCACCGCCAAGCTTGTGCAGCTTCCCGAACCGCTGGGGGTGCACGCGACCTACTTGGTGCGCGACGGCTTCGTGCTCGAACTCATGGACTACTCGAAGCGCCAAGTTCACACCGGGTCGGAACGCGTCATGGATCAGATTGGCCTGACGCACATCTCGTTTTCGGTGTCCGATCTCAACGGCGTGTTGAAGACGGTCGAGGATTTTGGAGGAGCGGTGGTGGAGGGAACGGTCACGGAGGCGATGGCGATGATCCGGGATCCGGATGGGCAGCTGCTGGAATTGCTTTCGGACGGGTGGCTATCGGCGTTGCCGCCTCGACCTTAGAGCGGGTTTCCTTCAAGGCGGTGGGCAGTTAGGCCGCTGGCTAAGGACTCATAATCAGTTGCTCGCGGGGTCGAGCCCCGCCCGCCCCACCTTAAAAGCAGCGCCAATACGGGTCTAACACGTTCGTCGTCGATCAGTGTGGCGACTGTTTTCCGGAAACACGGTGCTCCGCGCGGGCACTACTTCGAGGGGATGGCCCAGCTCCGGCGAGAGGCTCGACGAGGAGCGCCGCGAGTGGTTCATCAAGAATGACAACTTCTCATCGAATAGCAGACAGCGCCAACCGCTTCGCGAGATAGGGCGCCGTACGGCTGTGTTTCGCAAGTGCCACCTTTTTCGGCGGGCCCGCCGCAACCACCCGACCGCCGTTGCTGCCGGCGCCCGGTCCCAGGTCGATCACCCAGTCGGCGCCTGCGACCATGCGCATTTCGTGTTCGGCCACCACTACGGTATTGCCCGCGTCGACAAGGCGATGCAATTGAACATCGAGCAGATCCACGTCGGCGGGATGCAGCCCGGTGGTCGGCTCGTCGAGGACGTAGAGGGTGTGCCCTCGCCGGGGCCGCTGCAGTTCGGAGGCGAGCTTGATCCGCTGTGCCTCGCCGCCGGACAGCTCGGTCGCGGGCTGTCCGAGACGGAGATAACCCAGTCCCACCTCTCGCAGCGTGGTCAGACTCCGCGAAGCGCTGGCGACGTCGGCAAGAAACTCCGAGGCCTCATCGACCGTCATCGCGAGCACGTCGGCGATCGTCCTACCGCGATAGCGCACCTCAAGTGTCTCGTCGGAGTAGCGCGCACCATGACACGCAGGGCATGTGGCGTATGTGCCCGGCAGGAACAACAATTCGACCGACACGAACCCCTCCCCCTGACAGGTGGGGCAGCGACCGTCGGCCACGTTGAACGAAAACCTGCCCGCGGTCCAACCGCGACGACGCGCCTTCGGGGTCGCGGCGAACTCGCGGCGCACGGCGTCGAACAAGCCGGTGTAGGTCGCCAGCGTCGAGCGCGGCGTGCGCCCGATCGGGCGCTGGTCGACCGACACCAGCCGGTCGATCTCTTCGACCCCCTCGGCCGTCACACCCACGCTCGCGTCGTGGTCCAGATCGACGATCCCGGTGTCGGCTTCGCCGTCGTCGGATTCGGCCGGCTCGGCTGCGCGTCCCGTGCCGAGATGGCTGTTCACGACATCGCCGAGGACCTTGACGACCAGCGTCGACTTGCCTGAACCGGACACTCCGGTGACCGCCGTGTACACACCCAGTGGCAGGTCCACGTCGAGGTCTCTCAAATTGTGAAAGCAAATCCCGCGCAGCCCCAGCCGGCCGGACTGCGTGCGGGGCTGACGAGACGGCGGCCGGGCTCGCTCGAAAAGGTACCTACGAGTGACCGACCCCTCGATATCGGCGAGGCCCGGCACCGGGCCGCTGTAGAGCACGCCCCCGCCAAGCTCCCCCGCCCCAGGTCCAACGTCGACGACCCAATCGGCACGACGGACCACGTCCATCTCGTGCTCGACCACGAACAACGAATTGCCCGCCCGCCGCAGGCGATCGAGCACGTCGAGTAGCGGTTCGGCGTCCGCGGGGTGCAGTCCAGCCGACGGCTCGTCGAGCACATAGAGCACGCCGAACAAGCCGGCTCGCAGTTGAGTGGCCAGCCGCAACCGCTGCAGTTCCCCGGGTGACACCGTCGGAGTGCGGCGATTGAGGGTGAGATAGCCGAGGCCGAGATCGATGAGTACCTGCAGGCGTGCGACGAGGTCGGCGGCGATCATGGTCGCCACTTCCGTCAGCTCACCGGATTCCGTGGACTCGTAAGCGGCGGCGGCATCGGTCCGAGAAGCCGTCGGGCGCAACGTGTCAGCAAGGTCGGCCAACGGCATCGCCGCGTACTCGGCGATGGTGCGCCCGGCGAATGTCACCCTCAGCGCCTCCGGCCGCAGCCCGGAACCGTCGCACAGCGGGCAGTCGACGCTGTCGACGAACTGCAGCACGCGGCGACGCATCGTCGCGCTATGGGAGTTTGCCAACGTGTGGCGGACGTGGCGCTCGGCGCTGGAGAACGTGCCGTTGTAGTAATAATCCGCCTGCACGGGGTGCTGGCCCGGATCGATTTCGACAGTCGGCTGCTCATCGGTGAACAGGATCCAGTTGCGTTGCCGCTTAGGGAGTTTCCGCCACGGCTTGTCGATGTCGTAGCCGAGCGTGATCAGGATGTCGCGCAGGTTCTGCCCCTGCCAGGCCCCCGGCCATGCTGCGACGGCGCCTTCGCGGATGGTCAGCGACGGGTCTGGCACCAGTGTCTCTTCGGTCACCCGGTGGATCCGTCCGAGCCCGTGACATTCTGGGCACGCCCCGACCGCGGTGTTCGGGGAGAAGGCGTCGGAGTCCAGTCGTTCCGTGGCCCCCCGCGGGTAGGTACCGGCGCGGGAGAAGAGCATCCTCAGCAGGTTCGACAGGGTGGTGACGGTGCCGACCGTCGACCGCGACGTCGCCGAACCCCGGCGCTGCTGCAACGCGACGGCGGGCGGTAGCCCGGTGATGTCATCTACCTTTGGCGCGCCGGTTGGCAACAGCAGGCGACGGGCGTACGGAGCGACCGATTCGAAGTAGCGGCGCTGGGCCTCGGCATAGATGGTCCCGAAGGCCAACGACGATTTGCCGGATCCGGAGATCCCGGTGAACGCGACCAGCGCATCACGCGGCGCTACGACGTCGACACCCCGTAGATTGTGGACCCGCGTCCCGTAAACACGTACACAAGGGTCGATGTTGTCCGTGCTTCGGTAGGACGTTTCTGTCATCGCGCTCAGACGAGTACCCATGCTGAGGGACGAGGAAAACTCTTTGGAGAAGCAGCTGACGCCTGGTCGGTGCCGTCTTTCAGCCGCCTTCAGTGGCGGCGGCCGCAGGACTGTCGCCCCACGCCGAACGGTGGCGGTGAGAGTCGAGGAGGCGAACTACCAAGACCTCGAAAAACTCGCGGCTGGAGCATTCGCGGTCGACTAGCGCCGCAAGCAGGCCGAGCCGCTGATCGCACTGGCTGTTCCGCGGATGACGTAGGACGCCGTCAACACCCTAGGTCCCCGAACCTGGCCAGGATGCGGGCCGCGAGACTACGCGGAGGAAAGGCGCCTACCTACGCCGACCAGCTGATTGAGCAACTGCGTCACCTTCGGCGAGCTGATCCCGATTCCCGCTTAGGTTGTTGGACGTTTGGTCAGTCGTCGTCTCGCCACACACGCGTCCATGCGTAGCTAACACGGGACCACCGCTTCTCACCCCGGCGTCACCCCGGCGTCAAGGGGCGATTTGCAGCCGTACCGAGGGCGTACCGGAACTGTACCGCCGGCGGCCAGATTCCACGTCTTGCAGGCGATTTGATGCATCAGGTCGAACTGTTTCGGCTGGTCGTTTAGGCGTTGACAAGGGACTCATAATCCGTTGGTCGCGGGTTCGAGCCGCGCCTGTCCCACTGCAAATGCCCCCAGCTTGTCGCTGAAAAGTCGCTACGAGGCGGGCATTTCGCATACCGGATCGTCAGCGGTGACTGGTGTGACAGACCTGACGCCCATGCCTGTGGGCCACCGCCCAGGTAGCGGCTCATCTCGCGTCTTCGATGAACAGCGCCATCGACGCGGTAAACCCGTGCAACGCGTTGCGGCCCGCGATCGGGCCGATCTCCCCGGCGGCGAAGAAGCCCGCTAGTGGAATCCCGCCAAGTAGTTCCGCGATCGTCGACGCATCATGGTCGGCGACCCCGAACATCCGCCGCCCACGCCCGTTGCAGGTGAACAACAGCGCGCCAACCGGACGCCCGGGCAGCTCGGCTCTCGCCCGCTCCACCGCCAGGCGCAGGTCCTTGTCGGCGCCCGCCGCGTCACGGACCTGGAACTGCACGGTCGCGCCGACCTCCACAACGTCGCCGATCTCGATCGCCCCGGTCGATTGGTCGGCGCCGAGCAGGCCGCGGATCAGAAAGTCGCCCTGACCCGGAGCCGCCAGGTGCTCGTCGACGACGATCCCGATCTGCAGGCCGTTGCTGACCAGTTCCTGTTCGTCGCGGGGCAGCCCCTCGACGATCTCACGCAGGCGCTGTAGCGGCGTTATGCCGCCCAGCTCGGTGATCAGTGCGCCGTCCGCGCCGGTGACAATGTATGGGTCACCGATCGGCCGGCAGCCCTGCGACACGATCGGCACACCGTGCACGCCGGGCAGGCGCACGCCCACGAGGCCGGAGGTGAGCAGGCCGTGGTCGCGGAACAGCCGGGTCTCGCCCGGTCCCCGCCCGCCGCTCACCACGCCGCCCACCACGGTCGTTCCCGGCAGGTCGGTGTTGAGGTGCTCGATGAGCAGGCTCGACGGGAATGTGTACGGGTCCGGCAGCAGCAGGTGCAGATCGTGCGCGGTGCGGTCGAACCGGTAACCAGTGATCAGGCCGCCCGAGCCGGTGCGGACGAAGTCCAGCTGGAACGTCTCGGCGGCCAGGCCGGACGCCAGCCACACCGCCACCGCGGGCTCGTCCTCGATCTCGTGGCGGCCGGCGACGATCGCCTGCGCGACGCAACCGATCAGCGCGGGCGCCTCGACCATTCGCTGCACCGCGTCGAGGACGTCCACAACCTGGTCGGTGTGTGATCGCGACGCGAGCAGCACGGCCAGCGACGGCGCCTCACCCGCGAGCTCGTCGCGCGCGTGCGCTGCGGCCTCCACCGCGGCCTGCCGCGCGTCGGGCGCGGTGGAAACACCGACTCCGATCCGCACCCTTCCATGATGCGCCACCTCCGCTAGCCTGGCGTTGGGCTGCCACAAGCCCACAAGGGGCATCGATGAGCGAACAAGCGAGACCACCATCGAGGTGACCGGACTGCACCCCGTCGGGCGCGGCGTGGATCGCCCGGAACACGTCGTGGTGGCCGGCGATGGTCGGGTGTTCGCCTCCGATAAGGCCTCAGCTGTCGCAGAACTCATTGATGAGAACACCGTTCGGCGTATCGGGCGGGCAGGCGGCGAGCCGAACGGGATCGCGATCGACCGCAACGGCCACATTCTGATCGCCAATTTCGGCTTGGGTGTGCTACAGAATCTCGACCCGGTGACCGGCGCGATCACGACGATATTAAGCGGGCAACACGATGGACGCCCGCTGCGGTGGTTGAACTTCGTTCTGGTGGATTCCGTTGGGGCGTTGTGGTGTTCGGTGAGCACGATGGCAGACGATCTTATCGATACCATTGCGCGCGGCACCGCCGATGGGTTCATCTTTCGGGTCGCACCGGATCGCCAATCGGCACAAGTGGTCGCCGATGCGGTGAGCTTCCCGAATTGCATGGCCCTGGATCGCGATGAGGACTACTTGTATGTGGTCCGCACGGTAGCCGCTGACGTGGTGCGGTTTGCGATCCAGGGCGAAACACTCGGGCCACCAGAGCGATTCGGCCCGCCGCTGGGCGGCCGGCGCCCCGACGAGTTCGGCCCCGACCACGGCCGGTTTCTGGCCGACCCGCAGGTGAGTTGCCGGTGGGCGATGGCCGACGGATGCGCGTTCGATGCCGACGGGAACCTGTGGGTCACACTGGTTCTCGCCAACAGGATCGTGGCGATCAGCCCGGACGGCCAAGCGCAAACGGTACTCGACGACCCCGTCGGCGAGTTGTTGAGCGGCCCGACCAGCATCGCCTGGGGCGGCCAGGACATGCGAGATGTCTACATCGGCTCGATCGCGACCCCATACGTGCTCAAGGGCAGAAGCTCCGTGCCGGGCCTGCCGATGGTTCATCAGCGCCAGTGGCACTAGCCGCCCGACGGCCCGGGTCTCATGAAGTCGGGCAGCGCGTCGTCCGGGTTGGGCGGGATCATCGATTCGGGCAGTCCCCACAGCTGCCGAATGGTGGCACCGCCGTCGACCACGAGTGTCTGACCGGTGACGCGGGCGGCCAGTTCAGAAGACAGGAACAACGCGGCGTTGGCGATGTCATGCGCGCGGGGCGCGGCCAGCGGGTTAATTCCGTTGACGGCGTACTCGTGTGGCGGCTGGTCCTCGTTGCCGGAGCCCACATTGCCCGGCGCGACCGCGTTGGCGCGAATGCCATAGCGTCCCAGTTCGTCCGCGAATGTCTTGACGAGTGAGATGACGCCGGCCTTGGCGGCGCCGTAGGCCGCGTGGTAGGTGGCAGCCGCGATGCCGTCGACCGAGGCGATTGCGACCAACGATCCGCCGCTGCGCTGGTCGATCATGCGTTGTGCGACGGTTTGGAATAGGTAGAAGACCTGGGTCAGGTTGTAGTGGATTGCCGCGTCCCACAATTGGGTGGTGAAGTCCTCGACCTTCGACCAGGTCGCACCACCGATGATGTCGACGCAGACATCGACACCGCCCAGAGCTGCGACGGCCTCGTCGATCGCCCTACTCACCTGCGCAGGGTCGGTCATATCGGCGACGATTGGGATGGCATTGCCTCCCCTGTCGATGATTTCGCCGGCAATTTGATTGGCGCGCTGCTCGTCGATATCGATACAGGCCAACGAGGCGCCCGCCTCAGCGAGGGCCAACGACGTGAACCAGCCGTGGCCCGCGCGCTCCGGAATGTAGCCCGCACCCGACACCACGGCACGCTTGCCGGATAGTCCCAAATCGATCACGGCCGACCTCCATTGCGCCCCAACCGGTCAGCCTCGGGCCAGTGGTGGCCGACGGCCGCACTGGTGGAGTATCGGGACAGTCTCGACCGCTGTCAATGACGACTCATTGCGCCCGATCCACCGGCACCCCGGACAGCCAGCCAGGGTGTTCAGCACGACAAATCGGGTTCCTCGGGTCCAGGGCCGCTTGCCTCTCATTGAGAGTCGTTGCCGTCCTTGATATTCGGCCCTTCTTCGGCGCGTTGGTTCCGGAACGGCTCTACTAGCTGTGCGCCCAAGAAAACGACCCCCCGGCCCACCACCGCGAGCGCACGGTTCGTGGTGGTTGCGGCGGCTCCGATGGCGGCGAAAGCAGCATCGAACACGCTCGGAATGTGGAAGTCCTCCCAGGTCTCGACCTGGTGGTGGCGGGCCTCTGCAAACCGGTCGAGCTCGTCGCGAAGGGCGCAGCGCTGCGTGGCCAGCTCTCGCACTGCCCAGAAACGGAAGCCGTCGAGCACCGCTGGCTTCGCGAACCGGTCGAGTATTTCCTTCGCGTTCTGATAGATCTCGACATCTTCGCGCAGATGATGCTTGACGAGCTCGCGAGCTTCATCGATCGCTCGTAGCAGCTGTTCTGGTTGCGTCGACTCGATTCGCGCGAGGTTCAGGCGCTGCCATTTGTGCAGGCATTCTTCCGCGATCACCAGCAGGCTCAGAGTGTCACCAAGCCGGTTGTCGTTGATCGCGTTTCGCAGCTTCTCGGCACGCTGCTGCACGGGCAGGGTGTGATCGAAAGACGCCAGGATGCGCCTGACATGGTTGCGTAGTTGCTCGACGGTGATGTTGAGCGCCGGCCCTAGGACGGCCACCGAATCCCAGTACGCATCGGGTAGCGATCCGTACTTTTCTAACGAGTCAACCATCCGCGAAAGCGTCAGGTTATTGCCCAGGACGTCGCCGGAGCGCTGTGCCCGGGCGACTTCGAGCACTGATTCGACTTTGTCCTCCACGCGCCGGACGGCGTCTTCCACTTGGGCAACCGCGGACGTCAATGCCATCTGCACGGCGATCATCTGCGCCGACACCATCGCTTCTGTGCCAAGTAGTGCCGGTCGCCACTGAAGGGGTGCGAGGAACTGGCCCGCATCGGCGTTCGTCGTCATCCGAAAGAAGCCGTCGCTGAGGGGAATTAGATTGCCATCCTTCAGCGCGTTCAGACTGTCGCGATGCAGCTGTACGTACTTGCCGGAGTCAGCCAGTAGCGAGGCCAGCCCGGCGAGCCCGCTCGCCGCGTTGCCGAGTGAGGCGACGTCGATCTTCGCGATTCGCATGGCCTGCCCGGCGGTCGCCCGCAGCCGCGCCAGATAGGACTCGACGGTGTCGGGGTCACCGCCAACCAGCAGGGCCTCGTCATGGAACGACACGACGACCCCGTCGGTATCGATTGTTGTCCGTACGTCGGGCATCTCGGATGTGCTCACGGGGCACCCCCAAAAATCCGTCGGCATGCAAGCGAGCAGACCGAGAGTGAGCAGGTCTTCGCGAGCCAGTGAGTGCGGACGTTACACCCACGTTTAAACCAGGACTCTCCGATTCGCCGCCTGTTGGGTAGGAATTCACCCGGGACGCGGAGTGGTCGCAGGAGCACCAGATCTACAGGTTCTATCGATTCGGCAACATGGCTGGGCGTCGTTCGGCTCGACCGCGCGTGCGGTATGAATCGCGCGCTGCTGACACCGGCGCGCCTTGGCTCGCGAGCAGACGGAGAACCGCACGCGGAAACCCTGCCCAGCGCGATTCTGCGTCATGCTCACGAATAGGCGCTGCCCCGGCGGTGGCAAATTGAGGACTGTCCGGCTAGCTGCGGATGTGGAACCATTTGGCAAATGAAGGACGACGATCCCGAAAAGCGGATCCGCGAGTTAGAACAAGAGCTTGCCGACGTCACGCGGCCCCCTCAAAACACGCCCCCGTACGCGGGGGGTTCGTACACGGGTGACGCAACGTACACCGGTGATACGACGTACACGGGCGGTCCGACGTACACCGGTGGTGCGCCATACACGGGCAATGCGCCGTACGCGGGCGGGTCGCCTGCGCCGTACGGTTTCGGGGTCCCGTCGCCGCGACGCCGCAGGCCCTACCCCTGGTTCCTCGTCCTGATCGGGCTCGGGATCCTCATGCCGACGGTCATCAGCCTCGTGATGCATTTCGCTAGGTCAACTCCGGGCAGGACCATGAGAAGCAACGGGACGCCGGCGACCAGCGGTCCCACAGCGGTGCCCCAAGGCGGCGAGCTCCGCGTGGGCGGCAACTCGGACACGAGGACGATCGCGTGCAACGACGGCAAGCTCACGCTGTACGGCTACGGCACCAAGTATTCCGTCACCGGGCACTGCGCCAGCCTCACGGTCGGCGGCTACAACAACAACGTCACCGTCGACAGCGCCGACACCCTCGAGTCCACCGGCTACGGCAACACCGTCACCGACAGCGCCTGCAACAACGGCAACCTGAAACTGTCCAGCTACGGAATCGCGTTCAACGTCACCGGCCACTGCGCCAGCCTCGCGATCTCCAGCTACCAGAACAAAGTCACCGTCGACAGCGTCGACACCGTCACAATCTCCGGCTACAACAACGACGTCACCTACCATTCGGGAACGCCGAAGGTCACCGATTCGGGCTATTCCAACAACATTCATCAAGGCTGAGCGACAGGAGTGGTCGCCGCTGAGGCCTCAGCTTGATTCCCGCCGCT
>NZ_JAOPWB010000235.1 GCF_025965855.1 Mycobacterium sp.
CATCGATCACGACGGACTAATCGCGCGCCACGACTACGCCCCTGAGATCCTCGGCGGCCCCCCAGCCGCCCATTACCTCAGCGGTTACGACGAATTCGATGGGATCATGTTCCCCACCCACCGCAAAGTGCTGCCCCGCGGCAGCGACAATCGACCCGACCCCGACACGGTCCTGGTCGGTATCGAGTTCGCCGGCAACTACACCCTGAGCTGACGAACTGCGCCGTCGCCCGCGGCCGCGGGCCGCCGTCACGCAGGAGATGTTTCGCGTCCTACGGCCGGGTGGTCACCTGTTCATCGCTGACTTCCGCCCGCGGCAATCACCTAGTGGTTTTCCCAGTCCCCGCGTCGTAGCGAAGTTGCGAACCCTGATGGGACCGCGGTCAGCGCTTGCGGTGTTTCTGGGAGCCTGGCCCGTCGAGCCTGACGTGATGGGGATCGATTGGTGAACCGGAGCCGTCGATGAATGACACGCTGACGGGTTTGCCGGTGTCGCGCTCGCAGCGCGCCGTGACTGGTCCGCCGGGCAGCGGCAGGTAGGTGTCACCCCACTGCTGAAACGCGCCTAGCACCACGCATAAATCGAACCCCGCCGCCGTAAGCCGATATTCGGGTCTGGCGCGGTCACCAGGGTCTCTATATTCGTGCTTTTCGAGAACGCCGGCCGCGACCAGCTTGTCGAGCCGGACGGCCAAGATGTTGGTGGCCACACCCAATCGCGCTTGAAATCGTCTACGACGACGCGACGCGCATCCGAGACGGGGCCGGCACCGCGGGTGTCGAGGTGACCTTCGAGTCGTGGAAGTACGGGTTCCACGTGTGGCCTGTGTACGTTGCGGCGGGCCTACCGAAGTCGGCGGCCGCAATCGAACGCCTAGCCGCCTTCCTCAAAGAGCAAGCGAACTATGCGACGTTGCGAGCAATCCGGTGACGACGCCACCGCCGCAGAAGCGTTGGCGCTGCGAAGCTTCGGGAGTGGTTATGGACGAAGAGAACGACGTGTCGGAGTTGGCTCGATGGGTTCGGGTGCAGAGGGCGACCGCAGTCACTTTGGCCGATCAGCCGCGCGGCGGTGGCGGGCCTCCCCGGCTCATCCGCCGTGGGCTCATCGTGGCGGTAGACAAGGTGAGAAACGCAGACCCGCCGGCGAACAGCTTATTGCGCAAACGCCAGTCAAGGGCAGGCCTGTTCCCAGGGTGGCGTACCGCGCCCGAAAGGGTGCGGTGATGGTGGGGCGGCAGGATGTCGAGTTCGCGGTTGAGGGCGATGTGATCCTCCGCGCCTGGTTGTTTGTGCCCGACGGCGAGGGACGGCACCCGGGCATCACGATGGCGCACGGCTTCGCCGGGGTGAAGGAGCACGGGCTGGAACGATTCGCCCACATGTTCGCCGATGCGGGATTCGTGGTGCTGGTGCATGACCATCGCGGCTTTGGAGCCAGCGGCGGTTCGCCGCGGTTTGACATCGACCCGTGGGTCCAGATCGCCGATTGGCGCCGGGCGATCTCCTTTCTGGAGAACCACCCGGCGGTCGATCCGGATCGGATTGGCCTGTGGGGCACCAGCTATGCCGGCGGGCATGCGATCGTGCTCGGCGCTACCGACCGCCGGCTGCGCGCGGTGGTCGCCCAGGTGCCCACCGTCAGCGGCTATCAGCAGAGTCTGCGCCGCGTCCCGCCCGATCAGGTGGCTGCCCTGGAGGCGAATTTCATCGACGACGAGCGGCGCCAGTTCCGCGGCGAGCCGCCGGCCAGCCAGGCCGTGGTCAGCTCCGATCCCACGGTGCCCGCCGCCTACCGCTCCAAAGACGCCGTCGCGTTTTACAACCAGCCTGTGCCCGAGGGCGTCTGGGACAACATCGTCACTCTGCGCTCCACTCGCGCCGCGCGGATGTACGAGCCGGGAACGTGGATTTCGCGGGTATCTCCCACGCCGCTGCTGATGATCGTGGGCCTTCACGACGCGATCACGGTTGCCGACCTGTCGTTGGCAGCCTATGAACGAGCGCTGCAGCCGAAAAAACTAGTCACCATCGCCGGCGGTCACTTCGATGCATACCTGGACCGCTTCGCCGAGGCCAGCAGCGCCGCGTGCGGCTGGTTCAGCGAGCACCTCGCCTAATCCGAAACCACTGTTGTTGAAGGCATACGTCATGAATGAGCTGCGCTACGAGGTGCTGGTAAACGACGGAGTGCGGCGCCAGCGCGCCCAGCGGCTGCCTGACGGTAGCCCGATCGTGTCCTCACCGGTTGCCTCCACACTGATCTACGGCGACCACGACGCCGTGCTGGTCGACCCACCGTTCACCCGTGAGCAGGTGGCGCGGGTGGGCGACTGGATCGAGCGGTCCAGCAGGACGCTGGCCTTCATCTACGCCACCCACGGCCACGGGGATCACTGGTTCGGCACCGACCTGCTCGCGCAGCGCATTCGCGGCGCTATCGCGTATGCCACCGAGGGCACCATCGCGATAATGCACCAGCAAGCCACCGCGGGCCGCGCCGAGTTGTGGGACATCGACTTTCCCGGCCTCATTCCCCCAGCCCGGTGGTCTACCAACCCATTCCCGTCGACGGGTTCCAGCTCGAGGGCCAGCGCCTGCTGGCGGTCGAGGTCGGCCACACCGACACCGACGACACCACGGTTCTGCATGTGCCGTCCATCGGCCTGGTGGTGGCTGGCGACGTAGCCTACAACGGCGTGCATCAGTACCTGCTGGAAAGCGCCGGGGGTGGAATCGAGGCGTGGCTCACGGCGATTGACACGGCAGCGGCGCTGCAGCCCCGCACGGTAGTGGCCGGGGCACAAGAACAAAGACCTGGCCGACGACCCAGTGATCCTCGACGAGACACCCGCCTATCTATTGGATGCGCGGCGGCTGCTTGCCGACAAACCCAGTCCGCGTGCCTATTTCGACCAGACGATCGGCCTCTACCCACGGCTGAACGTGGGGCCAGTCTGGTCCGGCGCGGTAGCGCTGCTGTCGTGACGGACAAATCACCTCATCCTGTCCCAGAGGGAAATACCATGACTGACAAGAACCGAAGTGGCGTGCGGGGAGGAATCGAATCGGGCCGACGAGTGTTGGACGGCGACGTGGCCCATGACGAACGGATCCAAGACCTGTTCACGCCGTTGAGCGTGAAGTCGCTCACCGTCCGCAACAGATTCGCGATGGCGCCGATGACACGGCGCGCCTCACCGGGCGGCGTCCCCGGCGACGATGTTGCCGCGTACTACGCCCGCCGCGCGGCCGGCGGGGTCGGGCTGATCATCACCGAAGGCGTGCGCATTCCGCACGCCGCGGCGGGCTGGCCGGCCAGCGTCCCCGCGCTGGACGGCGAGGACGTGCTGCGCGGCTGGCGAGCCGTCACCGCAGGCGTGCACGCCCAGGGCGCCTGCATCGCCGCGCAGCTGTGGCATCAAGGCGCCCAGCGCGAGGTGCACGACGACGACTTGCCCGAGCAGCTGCCCGTCAGCCCGTCGGGCCGCGACACGTTGGGCGCGCGCGTCGGGCGCGCGTTGCGCACCGACGAGCTCGGCGCGCTGGCAGTGTCCTACGCGCTGGCCGCCGGCAACGCGCAGGCCGCGGGCTTCGACGCGGTCGAGCTGCACGGCGCCCACGGCTATCTGCTCGACGAATTCCTCTGGGACAAGACGAATCTGCGCACCGACGCCTATGGCGGCTCGATCCGCGCGCGAACCCGCTTCCCCGCCGAGGTGGTCGCCGCCGTGCGCGCGGCCGTCGGTGCGGACTTCCCGATCATCTACCGGTTCTCGCAGTGGAAGGCCAACCACTACGACGCCCGCATCGCGTCCACCCCGGCCGAGCTGGAGGCGCTGTTGGCGCCGCTGGTGGACGCCGGCGTCGATGTGTTCCACCCCTCCACCCGCCGTCACTGGCTGCCGGCCTTCACCGGCGGGGTCGGCGCCGACGCCGAACTCAGCCTGCCCGCCTGGACCAAAAAGGTCAGCGGGCTCCCGGTGATCGCGGTCGGATCCGTCGGCCTCGCAGTCGAATTCAAACCCGACAGCGCGGCGGGGTCGACTCCGCCGGCACCGGTGGACCGCCTGCTCAATCACTTCCAGGACGGCGAGTTCGACATGATCGCGATCGGGCGGGCGCTGCTGGCCGACCCGGCCTGGGTGAACCGGCTGCGCGACGGCACCCTCGGGGACTTCACCGGCTATGACGCGGCCACTGCACTGGCAGGCCTGCGTTAGCGTCGCTACCAGATTCTTGACTGCGTCGTCAAAAATGGAAGCGTCGTCATGCGGCCAGTCCTAGGAAATGCAGCGTCCTGAAGTGCCCCGCCCAGCACGACCGAATACAACGCAATCGAATGTGCGGCTTTACCGGTACTGGCCCGCCACGTCGTTACGTGTGGGTATCGGTGTTCTTACAATAAGTCGTCAGCTCTACTACTCGTCAGTGGCGATAGACCGTTGAGCTGACGACCGATGGCTTGTCTCTGCATCGTCTGAGCCTCGGTCGTGGGGTCTGGTAGCGCGCGCCGCGGGCTCCGATCGGCGTGATCGGTACGGTCGGGATGTGGACATCTCGTGCGCCTTCGCAACGTCATCTGATAGTCCGGTGCATGTGGAGTTGGCCGAAATGCTGGGCTACAGGCGAGCGTGGCTTTATGACTCTCCGGCCCTGGTGACCGATGTGGATGGTGCTTAGCCGGTGCGCCGAGCGCACTTCGCGCATCGGCCTCGGGCCAGGTGTGCTGGTGCCCAGCTTGCGCCATCCCATGGTCAACGCCGCCGCCATCGCCGAGCTTGTGTGTCAAGCACCGGGCCGGGTCGCGGTGGCAATCGGCGCCGGCTTTTCGGGTCGGCTAGCACTGGGCAAGCGGCCGATGCCATGGCGGCAGGCCGCCGACTACATCCGTTGCCTGAAGGCACTTCGCGCCGGCGAAACCGCACAGTGGGAGGGGGGCCAAGATCCGCATGCTGCAGCTGCCTGGCTTCGGGGCTAAGCGACCCATCGACGTGCCGATCCTGATCGGCGCCGATGGCCCGAAGGGGCTGGAAGTGGCGGCCGAGCTGGGCGACGGCGTTTTCTCGGCGGCCCTGCCTCAACCTGATGCGGCCGGCGTAACCGATTGGCGGGCGCTGTTGTCCTTCGGCACGGTGCTCGACGAGGGCGAGGACCTGACCTCGCCCCGGGTCATCGACGCCGCCGGGCCTGCCGCGGTGGTGCTGTATCACGCCAGCTATGAGCGCGGCGGCGCGGCCGCCGTCGACGCACTACCTGGCGGGCGGGCATGGCGTGAGGCGATCGAGGTGGACCCCGAAACTGAGCGACATCTCGTCATCCACGCGGGACATCTGATCAAGGCCAACCCCCGTGACGAGCCGCACGTCGCTGACCTCATCCCGTTTGCCACCTCCATGGCGTTGACCGGCACAGCTCAGCAAGTGTCGGAGAAGATCGCCGGACTGGCCGCTCTCGGAGTCACCGAGCTGGTGTACCAGCCGGCCGGATCCGATATTGGGCGCGAGCTCCGCGCCTTCGCGTCTGCCGCTGGCCTTCCGAGCCCCAACTGAGCCCATTCCGCGCGCTAGCTTTCCAGTGCCTTCGCGCAGCCAGCGAGGACAGCGAGGAAGCTCCAGCGCAGCAGCCGACGGCTGACCGCCTCCATCAGCTTGCCTCCGGCGTAAGCCGGGTGCGTGTAGCTGGTCTGCCAGTCGACGTGCGTGCCGTCGGCCGACGGAGTGAACGTCAGTGTGCCGCCCTCGTGATCGAACGGCGGGAATGAGCGCACGACGCGGTAGGAGTAGGCGCGCGGCCGATCGTGGGCAGTGATCTGTTCACGAAACCACCCGCCAAGCCCGATCGCCTCTCGCAGCGCGCCCACTTTCACCCAACGGACCTTGAGGATCACCGGAGCGGCGGTCAAGTTGGCCGGATCAGCTAGCCAGTCGAAGACCCGTTCCGGAGATGCGGCGATCGTGCGATCAACGTGAAACTCGACCATCACACCTCTCGCCTTTCGCAAATGACATGCGGGCGGTGGCCGTGCCGCTCAACTGGAGGCCTGAAGGGCGGCGACGATTGGGCCGCTGTCGAAGATGTTCCGGCTGTAGGTGATCTTGCCGTCCTTGACGGCGCCCAGATCACCCCACCCGCGCTGTTTCTGGCCGGCGACCGCGACCCGGTGATCTCCTTCCACGACACCTCCACTCTGGAGGCCTCGCTGCGCGCCCTGATCCCCAACCTGCGTCGCTTCGAGCTGGTACGCGGCGCCGGGCACTGGCTCCAACAAGAACGCGCGCAGCTCACCAACGCCGCACTGGTCGAGTTCGCGAGGGCCACATGACAAACCGACCCGCCCGCGTTCCCACCAGCCGCCGCGGGCAACGCGCTCGCCTGAGCACAGGTCTGCGGAGCGCCAGCCAATCGCTGATGTTCGCCCAGATCGCCTTCTTCAGCGCCGCACGGGCGTCGACGTCAAACGGGCGCTATATGCGCGGATCACCCAAACCCCGCCGCCACAGGTGTCCGCGCTAGTCGATACGGCACCAGGCGGCCGGCGGAATCATCCGGTCCGGCTAGCAGCAAGCAACGAACACCATGGCACGTCCAGAAAGAAGAGTCGCCTTCAGAAAGGGGCACATCATGGCCGATAGCACAAAGATTGTGGTAGCTCGGGTATATCCGAAACCTGGTCGCCTACGGGAGGTTGTCGACGTATACGCCGGCATTGTGCCGCTCGTCTATGAGGAGCCGGGATGTGAACTGTTCGCCCTGCACACCGACGGTGAGACCGTCTTCGTCGTGGAAAAGTGGGCAACCCCTGCAGATCTGCAGGGCCACGCCGACGGTGCGGCGTACGCGCAGATCCGCGCCGGGATCAGCGATCTCGTTGACCACGCGCCCGACGTGTGGATCCTCGACCCTCTGTCGTTCGGTGAGGCGGTGAAGGGCACTATGGGTTCTGCGCCCTACGCCGTCACCAGCCGTCACGTCGAAAACACGGCATAGGAGCGTTCAGATGAGTATCAGAGACTTATTGGTGAACGGCCCGCTGGGTTTCGGTACTGCCCCGTTGGGCAACATGTTCCGCGACATTCCCGACGATGAGGCCGAAGCGACGGTGGATGCGGCCTGGAACCATGGCACCCGCTTTTTCGACACGGCACCGATGTACGGGGCCGGCCTGGCGGAGATCCGCTTAGGCAAGTACCTCGCCCAACACGCCCGCGATGACTACGTGTTGAGCACCAAGGTGGGCCGGCTCGTGTTGGACGAGGTCGACACCGAAGAACGCGATACCGAGATGTTCAAATTCGGGCGGGCCAACCGTGTCGTCTATGACTACACGGAAAAGGGCGCGCTGAAATCGATCGAGGGCAGCCTCAATCGCCTCGGAGTCGACCGACTGGATTTCGTATTTGTGCACGACCCCGCACAAGATTTTCACGGCGACGGGTGGCTGGCGCAGTTGGAAGCCGCTCGGACCGGCGCATTCCGCGCACTGGCCCGGCTACGCGAGGAGGGCGTCATCAAGGGTTGGGGCCTGGGCGTAAACGTGACCGAGCCAGTCGAATTCACATTGGGCCTGACCGACGCACAACCGGACAGCATGCTGCTGGCGGGCCGCTACACGCTGCTTGACCATGAGCGCGCGCTGCAGCGTCTGATGCCCACCGCCACAGCGCAAGGCGTCGACATCGTCATCGGTGGCCCCTACAACTCCGGCATCCTCGCGGGCGGCACCCGCTTCGAGTACCACAATGCTCCAGCAGAGATCACCGCCAAGGTCGCCCGCATCACCGACATCGCGCACCGGTACGACGTCCCCATCAAAGCAGCAGCGTTGCAGTTCTCGCTTGCCCACCCCGCCACTGCCGCAGTCATCCCCGGCGCCAGCAAGCCCGAACGCATCCCAGAAGACTACGCGGCGCTGAACACCAAGATCCCCGACGACTTCTGGCACGAACTGCGCGACCAACACCTCGTCGCCGCGAACGCGCCGCTGCCCGTGGACAACCTCGCAAGGCACGGCGGGCTGGACATCATTAAACCCCGGCCTGCTGCGCGCACATGACGATCCCTATCTGGCTGACCAATCCGATCGGATGGGAATTGCCTGCGACTACCCGTCGTGGGCTAGCGTCGCCCTGGCCCTCATCGACGTAGGCCATCCGTTTCCCGTTGACCTCCCGATACTGCAGTCGCCCATACGGTTTCGCTCTGAGCATGTCGTGCCTCCTAGTGAATTGTTTTCATCGATTCGGTATCGGGCGCCTAGCCTCACCACAGCGCGCCTGACAGGAACTACGCGAACTTCGTTGGATTTTCGGCGATTACTCCTCGGTGAGGCCGACCGCCGCGGCTCCGGTGCGGGTGGCGGGCCAGGCCAGGCGAAACGTTTCGTAGGCTGGGTCGCCGGGTCCGCCGATCTGGGTGAAAGCATCGACGCCGAACGCCTCGACATCGAGGGCGCCGCGAGCCCCGGCAGTCGACGGCCCAGATACGAGTCGATGACGCCCGCGGCTGCCCAGCGGGTGAACACGTCGCGCAAGACGATCGACGCCCGCGGCGACTCTGCCGCGCCGGCAAATTCGAGCAGCCCGAAGTCCCCTTCCTCGATGAGAGGCCATCCGCCGGGCGCTACCGCTGTCGCCATCTTCTGCCGCGCCACAACGGGTTCGGTGAGGTGCTGCAGGACGAGGCGGCAGTGTACGAGGTCATACGCCGCGGATTCCAGACCCTCGCGGGCGATGTCATGGCGGCGCACCTCGACCGGTGCACCTAGGTCGCCCAAGCGTTGGAGGTCGACATCGGTCGCCACAACCGATCCCGTTGCACCGACCCGGTCACCGAGCCATCCCGCGATCGATCCGCCGCCGGCCCCGATCTCCAGGCAGCGCCACCCCTGGCCGATACCGGTCGCTTCCAGATGCTTGATTGTGAACGAGTCACTGGCCTGTTGGATGTTTCGCAGCCGAGTGCTTTCGCTGACCGTCTCGGCCCCACTCATCATGTAGGTGTCAACCCCGACCATTGCACGCCTCGACATCTTTCTTGAGCCGTCAGCCATCGACGCTCCGACTTGTAGGCCGAAATGCGCGGGTCCGCGAGTACAGCACTGCGGCGGCGGCCACGACCTCGACCGCCGCGAGCGCGGTGGCCAGGTTCATGACCGTCGAATGGTGTGCCGGCGCAGCGGTGGTGACACCATCGCAGTGGTGATGCGGCGCCGGTGCAGGGGCATGGATGGCGATCATCGTGAGATTCATCAATGCAACCAGGACCCAGGCCGGCAGCGTCCCGCGCACCCACAGATCACGTGCACAGTACAGGCACCCGGCGGCCATCGCCACCGTCAGCCCCGCGGTCGCGAGGTTCGTGCCATGGCCAAGCGAAATCCCGTGCAGCGCAGCCGAACACGCCGCGAGCGCCGCACACGCCCGCCGCCCGAAGACGGCAACGGGAGCGATCACCGGGTGTCGCCGTCTTTGCGCGGTCGCGACCTCGCCGACGCTTGGCCCGCAGCAATACCGCCTTGCAGCTGCTCGATCCACCCCTCGGACGGCTTGGCGTCGCCGTATTCGTCATGCCAGCGCCACCACTCGGCGGATGGAGTCTGCGGGTAGCCGTCAGGCGAGTTCTCCCATTGTTCCTGGCGCCCTAGCGCGGTCATGTCGAGGTAGCTCCAGGTATTTACAAATGCCTCGTCGCCGCGGTTGTTGATGAAGTAGGTGCGGAACACCCTGTCGCCGTCGCGGATGAACGCGTTGGTGCCGTGCCACTCGTCGCAGCCGAAGTCAGCGTCGAAGTCGTCGGTGATGGTGTACCACGGGATGTGCTGCCAGCCCTACCGCGCCTTGACCCGCTCGATGTCGGCTTGCGGCGCGGGTGAGGCGTACGCGAGCGTGGTGTCGCGGGCGTTGAGGTGGGCAAGGTTGCCAATGTGGTCGGCCATCAGAGAGCATCCGACGCAGGCGTGTTCGGGCCAGCCATGAACGTCGGGCTGGAGGAAGGCGCGGTACACGAGCAACTGACGGCGGCCGTGGAACAGGTCAAGCAGACTCGCCTTGCCGTCGGGCCCGTCGAACTCGTAGTGCCTGTCCACGGCCAGCCATGGCATCCGGCGACGCTGCGCGGCCAGCGCGTCACGGGCGCGGGTCAGCTCCTTCTCCTTCACCAGCAGTTGCTGCCATGCAGCCTCCCACTCCGGCGCCGACACGATCGGGGGTGTATTCATTGCGGCTTCCGCCTTCCGGCTCTCGCGCATTTCAACTGCTTGTACTGACACCGGCCGAGCCACGAACTGGGCGCAGGGGTGTCTACGCCAACGTTCTCCGCGGAGCGGGAAGTCACGGCTTGACGGGCTGCGCGTCTACGAGCGCCGCAAACTGACGCTCGAGTGCCTTGGCCGCACCGCTGCGCCAGCTCTCCGCCATGGACTGCGCCATCGGATCGGGGAAGATGTCCTCGTCCCCGATTTCCACTCCGTCGAAGATGGCTCGCGCAACAGACTCCGGAGAGGCCTTCGGTATGTCCAGGTCTCGGGACATCTGCGTGTCCACCGGGCCGGCCAGGACCGCATGCACCGTCACGCCCCGTGCCGCCAGAAGTGCGCGCAGCGATTGCGACAGGGAGAACACGGCCGCCTTGGAGATCGAGTAGGCCGGAATGACCGGCAAGGAGGCAAAGGCCGTCACCGACCCCACGTTGACGATCGCTCCCCGAGCACGAGTCAGCAACGGCAGAAAAGCCCGGGTCACGCCATATGTGCCAAAGAGATTGACGGCGAGTTGCTGTTCGAGCGGCCCAGGATCGCTCAAGTCGTCGTCGAGCGCCAAACCGGCGTTATTGATGAGGATGTCGACCGATCGACTCTGTGGACAGCTTCCTGGATCTGCGCGGAGTCGGTCACGTCCACGGTCAGGGGCGTGACGCGCCCATCCGGGTGGGCCACGGGCCGGCGCATGCCGGCGTATACCCGCTTCGCGCCTCTGCTCAAGGCTTCCTCGACCAGCGCACGTCCGATACCGCGATTGGCCCCAGTCACCAGAACGGTTTTGTCTGCCATAGTCATACATCCTCCCAAGTGATGAATTTCGAGCTGTCGGAGATGTAGCGGCGCCGACGACGCGAAAGTGGGCGCACAATCTGCGCCCAGTTCGCGGCACGGCCGGTGTCGATACTGAGGTGACGAGAAGAACAAGACACACGTGACGCGAGGGACAAGTGGTGACAAGTGGCGGTAACCGACCTGATCACCAGGGCGCGGGCCGGGGACGGCGACGCATTCCGGGAGCTGACCGAACCACACCGTCGAGAA
>NZ_JAOPWB010000236.1 GCF_025965855.1 Mycobacterium sp.
GAACTCATCCCGCTGGCGCGCGGCGTGGCGCGGGGTGCCCAGCACGCGATGGTCGTCGCCGACCTGCCGTTCGGCAGCTACGAGGCCGGCCCGGCCGCCGCGCTGGCCGCCGCCACCCGGTTCATGAAGGAGGGCGGCGCGCATGCCGTCAAGCTCGAGGGCGGTGAGCGGGTGGCCGAACAGATCGCCTGCCTGACCGCGGCGGGCATCCCGGTGATGGCGCACATCGGCTTCACGCCGCAAAGCGTGAACAGCCTCGGCGGCTTCCGGGTGCAGGGCCGCGGCGACGCCTCCGAACATACCGTCGCCGACGCGATCGCCGTCGCCGAGGCCGGGGCGTTTTCGGTCGTGATGGAGATGGTGCCGGCGGAGTTGGCCACCCAGATCACCGGCAAGCTCACGATTCCGACAGTCGGGATCGGGGCCGGTCCCAACTGCGACGCCCAGGTCTTGGTCTGGCAGGACATGGCCGGTCTGAGCGGCGGCAAGCCCGCTCGCTTCGTCAAGCGGTTCGCCGACATCGGAGCCGAATTGCGTACGGCCGCAACGCAGTACGCCCAAGAGGTGGCCGATGGCGCATTCCCCGCCGAGGAGCACTGCTTCTAAAGGTTCTAAAGGCTCCTTCGCCGAGAGGACCGCGACCAGCGCTTTCTCCCGCTTGAGGGGTCGGTCCCGGTCGCGCCAGAGGTTGCTGAAGACCGCCGAACAACCGCTGAAAATCGTTGTGTGACACCGCTGGTAGGGTTGCTCCCATGGGCGATCGGGGTTCGTGAGCGGGGTTGAAGACATCGTCGGCAGCAATCGTGGTGGCCTCGTGCACCGCCGAACGGTCTTGGCGTTGCCGCTGCTACTGGCGGGCGGCGCCGCCCTGACCCGGGTGCCGCGCGCCGCCGCACAACCGCTCCCCGACTCGAGCCGGTGGTCACCCGAGCGCGCCGACCGCTGGTACCGGGCGCAAGGCTGGCTCGTCGGCGCCAACTACGTCACGTCCACCGCCATCAACCAGCTGGAGATGTTCCAGCCCGAAACCTTCGACCCCCTGCGCATCCATGTCGAGTTGGGCTGGGCTCGGTCCGCCGGATTCAACGCCGTGCGGGTGTTCCTGCACGATCAGCTCTGGGCCCAGGATTACCGCGGGTTCCAGGGCCGTCTCGCCCAGTTCGTTGCCATCGCGGCCGACCACGGCATCAAGCCGCTCTTCGTCTTGTTCGACTCCTGCTGGGATCCGTTCCCGAAAGTGGGCCCGCAGCGCGCCCCGACCCCAGGCGTGCATAACTCGGGCTGGGTGCAAGGTCCGGGCGCCGAACGCCTCGACGACCGCGGCTACCTCGATCCCCTGCGTGCATACGTGACCGGGGTGCTGACCCAATTCCGCAACGACGACCGGGTTTTGGGTTGGGACCTGTGGAACGAGCCCGACAATCCCTCGCGCCACTATGCGTCCGTCGAGCGGCCGGACAAGGAGCAGCTGGTCGCGGACATGCTTCCGCAGGTGTTCGCGTGGGCACGTTCGGTTGATCCCGTTCAACCACTGACGAGTGCCGTGTGGCAGGGCGAATGGCCGGACGCCGGAAGCACCAGCGCCGTCGCCGACATTCAGCTCGGCAACTCCGACGTCCTCACATTCCACTCCTACGGCGGGCCGGCGGACTTCGAGAACCGCATCGACCAGCTCGCCTCGCAGGACCGACCGATTCTCTGCACCGAGTACCTGGCCCGGCCGTTAGGCAGCACCGTTGCGGATATCCTGCCAATTGCCAAGCGCCACAAGGTTGGTGCACTCAATTGGGGACTCGTCGCGGGGAAGACGCAGACCTACTACCCCTGGGACTCGTGGGATCACCCGTACGCATCGATTCCGGACGTGTGGTTCCATGACCTGTTGCGACCCAACGGACGGCCGTTCCAAGACAGCGAAATCCAGACGATTCGTCAGCTGACCGGCAGGGCGATGCATCTCAACCAGTAGGCACCGAGATATGGCACCCTATGGGTTGCCCACCACGCCGCCTTGATGGAGCCGAGAATGCCGGTAAAAGCGCAGAAAACCTCGCGTCATCTGGAGGTGGAGCGCAAGTTCGACGTCGTGGAGTCCACGGTGTCACCGTCGTTCGAAGGCATCGCCGCGGTCGCTCACGTCGACAAGTCGCCGGTCGAATCGCTGGACGCGACGTATTTCGACACGCCGACGCAGGACCTGGCGCGCAACAAGATCACCCTGCGCCGCCGCACCGGCGGTCACGACGCGGGCTGGCACCTGAAGTTGCCGTCCGGCCCCGACGCGCGCACCGAGGTTGGTGCACCGCTGGACGCGTCGGAGCAAGGCACCGTGCCGAGCGAGTTGCGCGATGTCGTCCTGGCGATCGTCCGCGAACGCCCGCTCGAACCCGTTGCGCGCATCGGCACCGAGCGCGAAACCCAGGTGCTGTATGGCGCGGACGGGGCGGCGCTGGCGGAGTTCAGCAACGACCACGTCACCGCGTGGGCGGCCGCGGACTCCGGCGCAGATCCCGCGCGACAGGAGTGGCGCGAGTGGGAACTGGAGCTTGTCGAAGGCAATGGGGCCGCCGACACCGAGCTGCTGAGCCGGTTGAGCAATCGGCTGCTCGACGCCGGTGCCGCGCCCGCCGGTCACGCCTCCAAGCTGGCCCGCGTGCTCGGCACGACGGCGCGGCCCGACGGGACGGCGGAGCCGGCCGACCCGATGCACCGGGCGGTGGCGGAGCAGGTCGGCGAGCTGTTGGTGTGGGATCGGGCGGTTCGGGCCGACGCCCATGACGCCGTGCACCAGATGCGGGTGACCATCCGGAAAATCCGCAGCCTGCTGGCCGACTCCCAGGACTCGTTCGGATTGTCCGAGAACGCGTGGCTCCTCGACGAGCTCCGCGAGCTGGGCAATGTGCTGGGCGGGGCCCGGGACGCCGAGGTCTTGGCCGAGCGCTACCAGCAGGCGTTGGACAACCTGCCACCCGAACTCGTGCGCGGACGCATCCGCGAGCGTCTCGTCGACGGGGCCCGTCGCCGCTACCGGACCGGGTTGCGCCGGTCGCTGACCGCGATGCGGTCGCAGCGCTACTTTCGCCTGCTCGACGCCCTCGACGCGTGGGTGGCCGAAATTCCGGCCGCCGTTTCGGGCGAGGAGCCGGCGCCGGTCACCCTCGACGCCGCCTACCGGAAGGTCCGCAAGGCCGCCAAGGCCGCCGCCCAGCTGGAAGTCGGGGACGAGCACGAGCGCGACCTGGCGCTGCACCGAATTCGCAAGCGCGCCAAGCGGCTTCGTTACACCGCGGCCGCCACGGGCGCCACGCAGGTGTCGGAGCAGGCGAAGGTCGTCCAGACGCTGCTGGGCGATCACCAGGACAGCGTCGTCAGCCGCGAACACCTGAGTCACCAGGCCGAGGCCGCGCGCACGGCCGGCGAGGACACCTTCACCTACGGGCTGCTGTACCAGCAGGAGGCCGACCTGGCCGAGCGGTGCCGTCAGCAGCTCGACGACGCGCTGCGCAAACTCGCCAAGGCGGTGCGCTGAGAGCGCGATTTGGCGGTGGGCGGACGAGTTGGCCTGTAAGCCGGATTCTGTTATCTGGGCGTTTGTAGCGTTTAGCTGTGTTGGCGGCGTTGTAACGGTGCAGGTCAGAGTGTTGGTTGTGTTGGCTAATGAAAGCGGTTGTCAGCTCTACTGCGGACGGTCTGCGGACGGGATGGGGAACCATCGGTGATGGAGTGCCTTTGTCAAAGCCAACACCGATTGGCTGAAGAACCTTTTAACCTGCGCCAGACGCCGGTGTCGCTGTGCTGTGTCGCAGCCGGGAACGTGTCCACACCGAAGTTACCTTCTGGATATGCCGGACCAACCTCGTTGCGCTCATACGCCAGCACGGCATCTCCAGGATCTGCAGTCACGACCGAGACTTCCGCAAGTTCGAGGGGATCGCGGTGCGTGATCCGTTCGTCAACTGAGTCTTGAATTCGACGTTGTAGGGCTCTAATTCGGGATCTAACAGTTTTACCGGTGGGCCACCACGATCTGGTAGGGGAGACTGAAAGCACTCCTGCGCAGCTCAAGGGTGATCGCCGGGTCGGCGTACCGGGCCAATGCCCGCAGCGCCGACGGGCTGTAGGCACCCAGCGAGGCGATGACCCCGTCGTGCAAGACCGGAACCACCATCGCCAACGGCAGCATCAACGCCAACTTCAGGATGTGCAGTAATGACGGCGAGCGCGGCCCCTCGATGATCAGCAGTTTGTCGGCGACGCGGGTGCCTTCGGCGAACAGTCGGGCGACCAGCGGCGGCGGCAGGTGGTGCAAGGACAGCGCGAACACGACGAGGTCGTAGTCTCCATCGGGCGCGTCGATGGCGGTGGCGTCCATCTCGCGGACCACCGCGCGCGGGTGCCTGCCAAGGTCACCGGCGGCGATGGCGGCCACCGACGTGGGCTCGAGGTCGGTGACCGTGACGTGGGCGGTGGGATGCATCTTCAGCAGCGTTCGCGACAGCCCGCCGTGGCCGGAG
>NZ_JAOPWB010000254.1 GCF_025965855.1 Mycobacterium sp.
GTCGCGGATCATCGAGGCCCAGGTCATCTGCGACATCTTCTTGAACTTAGCCGCGTTGCGCACCGCCGCCGTCAAACCCCTTACCGGCGAGCCGCTTTCCAGCTTCTCGACCAGCCCGGTGCGCAGCACCCGGTGCGGCATGCCGTCGACTCGCGTGGTGACGACCGTGCCGTCCAGGGCCGCCTCGAGATAACGCCGTTTGACCGCGTCGGGCACGGTCGAATCCGAGGTGAGCAGAAACCGGGTGCCCATCGCCACGCCGGCGGCGCCGTAGGACAGCGCCGCCGCGAGCCCGCGGCCGTCGAAGAATCCGCCCGCCGCGATCACCGGGATCCCGGTGCCCCGCACGGCGTCCAGCACGGACGGCAGCAGCAGCGTGGTCGCGACGGGTCCGGTGTGCCCGCCGCCCTCGCCGCCCTGCACGATCATCGCGTCGGCGCCCCAACCCGCGACCTTGCGCGCGTGTTTGGCCGCACCGATCGACGGGATGACCACCGCCCCAGCATCTTTCAGCCGCGCGATCAGCTCCTGCTTGGGCGCCAACGCGAAGGACGCCACCCTGACGCCCTCGCGGATCATCAACTCGACGCGGTCGCCCGCGTCGGCGGCGTCGGCGCGGATGTTCACTCCGAACGGCTTGTCGGTGGCGGCCTTGACCTTGCCGATGGCCGTCGCCAACTCGTCCAGGGTCATGGTCGCCGACGCCAGGATGCCCAGCCCGCCCGCGTTGGCCGTGGCGGAAACCAGCCTTGCACCGGCCACCCAGCCCATCCCGGTTTGCACCACCGGGTGCTCGACGCCGACCAGCTCGGTCAGCGGCGTGCGCAACCTCATGAACGTATCTCCCTGTCGCGCAGTCCCTTCGGGTCGATGACCTCGCGGATCAGGCGCAGCTCCTCGTCCGTCGGCAGCCTGGTCTCTTCGGCATCAAGGCCGTGCACGTCGAACGAGGTGGCTTCGCGCACGTCGTCGGGCGATACGCCTGGGTGCAGCGACACCGCCCGCATGGTGTTGCCCGGCCCGTTGAAGTCGAACACCCCGAGGTTGGACACCACCCGATACGTGTTGGCGAAGCGGAACGCCGGGTTGTCGGCGTCCACCTTGTCCCAGCCGATGCCGCAGACCACGTCGACCGCCTCGCAGAACACCCGCTTCGAGTGATTGCCGACCCAGTAGCTTGTCGCGTGGTTGATCGCGTTGCCGGGCGCGCCCCGCAGGCCGAACATCTGCCGGGTGGGGTGCTGCAACGGGCCGAACGCCGAGATGTTCTGATTGCCAAATCGATCCACCTGATTGGCGCCCATCACCACGTGCCGGCGTCCCCAGGCCAGCGTCTCGAACACCCGGCCAAATGGCATCCAGCCCTCGACGGCCCCCATCTTGCCCAGCGCCGGGGTGTCCGCCAGCAGCTGCGCCTCGCCGTCCGTCAGCAGGATGTCCGGCGAGAACGTCAGCCGGGCCAGCCGCGCGCCGATGGACGCCATGTTCGTCATCGGGCTGATCATGATCTCGCCCGCGTCCCTGAACAACTCGGCGCAGGCGACCGCGCAGACCTCGGCTCGGGTGCTCACTTTGCGGCCTCCTCTGCGAATGCGCGCACCGCCGCCTGGTAGTGGTCCTCGGCGCCCAACAGATAGGTCTGGACGAACTTCTGCCAACTCTCGTCGGTGGAGGCCGCCTCGGCGTAGTGCCGCTGGAACTTTTCGTCGCGACCGTAATCCGGTGCGGCGGTGGTGAAGTGGGCTCCGCCGGGCGCTTCCACAACCGCGTCGACCATCATCCGGTTCACCAGCAACGCCTGTGGCGGCACCGCCTTGACCAATTCCTCGGTCGAGACGACGCGCTCCACCGACAGGTGGCGTTTGTCGGCCGCCATCAGGAAGAGGTCGTCGAAGTAGGGGTCGATGCCGCTGTAGGCGGCATTGCCTTGGCTGTCACCGAGGTTGAGGTGCACAAAAGCCGCGTCGAGGCGCAAGGCCGGCATGGCGAGCAGCGTCTCGTGCCCGCCGCCGGGCGCCGGATAGGGGCTGGTGACCGTCCGCAGCTCGCCCTCCCAGAAGTCCGGGACCGAACTGCCCAGCCCGGCGCGGATCGGCAGGAACGGCAGGCGCTGCGCCGCGGCCTGCAACCCACAGCGCAGCATGCCCTCGTCCATCTCGCGGGCTTCGATGGCTCCGCTGGTGCGGGCCTTGGCGAACCACGGGTCGTAGAACGGCGCGGAGTCCAGCGACACGAAGCCGTAGTAGACGCGCTTGACCTTGCCCGCCGAGCACAGCAGACCGAGGTCGGGTCCGCCGTAGGTGACAACGGTCAGGTCCGTGACGTCGGTGCGCAGCATCGCCCGCACGAAGGCCATGGGTTTGCGTCGGGAGCCCCAGCCGCCGATGCCGATCGTCATGCCGCTGCGCAATTGGGCGACGGCCTCGTCGAGGGTGGTTCTCTTGTCGCTCATGGCCTCTTCACAAACGCGTCGCGGTGCTCGTCGGACACCCCGGCGAGGTTGAGCTCGAACGTAAATCCTTGTTCCATGCGGTAACTCGAGTTGACCCGTTGCACGTCGATGAGGTTAAGCGCCTCCTTGGCCGCACGGATGACGCGCGTGTCCTTGGCGGCGATGTCGCGGGCGACCCGTAAGGCGGCCTCGTCCAACTGATCCCGGGGCACGACCTCGTGTACCGAGCCGAAGTGATGCAGGGTGGCGGCGTCGACGGTGGCGGCGGTGAAGAACAGCCGCCGCATCAGGTGCTGTGGCACCAGCCGCGACAGGTGCGTCGCCGCGCCGAGCGCGCCGCGTTCGACCTCCGGCAGCCCGAAGGTTGCGTCGTCGGAGGCCACGATGACGTCGGAGTTGCCCACCAGGCCGATGCCGCCGCCGACGCAGAATCCGTTCACGGCCGCGATCACCGGCACGGCGCATTCGTAGACCGCGCGGAAGGCGGCGAAGCAGCCGCGGTTGGCGTCGATGAGGGCGGTATACCCCTGGGACGCTTGAGTGCGTTGCATCTCCTTGATGTCCACACCGGCGTTGAAGCCCCGGCCTTCGGCCCGCAGGATCACCGCGTGGGTATCGGGATTGGCGCCGGCGGCCGTGACCGCGTCGGCGAGTTCGAACCACCCGCGCGACGGGATGGCGTTGACGGGCGGGTAGTCGACGGTGACCGCGACGATGCCCGGTTCGATGGTGATGGATGTGATGGGCAATGTGCACTTCCTCGGGAAAAATCCGGCTGGCTACCTAAGCAAGCACTTGCTTGGTACGCTAGCACAGTGACTTCCGCCGAAGCAGCCGACGGTATCAACCTTGGGCTAGCTGGGCGGGTGGTTCTGGTCACCGGCGGCGTGCGCGGTGTGGGCGCCGGCATCAGCTCGGTTTTCGCCGGGCAGGGCGCGACCGTGATCACCTGCGCGCGCCGGCCCGTCGAGGGCTTGCCGTACGAGTTCCACTCGTGCGACGTGCGCGACGAGGAGGCCGTCAAATCGTTGATCGACTCCATCGTCGATCAACACGGCAGGCTCGACGTCGTCGTCAACAACGCCGGAGGTTCGCCGTACGTGCTGACCGCGGAGTCCAGCCCGAAGTTCAACCGCAAGATCATCGAGCTCAACCTCATTGGTGCGCTGGTGGTTTCGCAGTACTCCAACGACAAGATGCAGGACCAGCCGGGTGGCGGGTCGATCGTCAACATCTGCAGTCTGAGCGGCCGGCGCCCGTCCCCGGGCACCGGCGCGTACGGCGCGGCCAAGGCCGGCCTGGAGAGCCTCACGCAGACGCTGGCGGTGGAATGGGGACCCAAGGTGCGGGTGAACGCCTGCGTGGTCGGCATGGTCGAAACCGAGCAATCGGAATTGTTCTATGGCGACGCCGAGTCGATCGCCGCCATCTCCAAGAACGTGCCACTGGGCCGGCTGGCCAAGCCGGAGGACATCGGTTGGGCCGCGGCCTTTTTGGCGTCGGATGTCGCGTCCTACATCAGCGGTGCCTCGCTGGAGGTGCACGGCGGCGGCGAGCCGCCGCACTATCTGGCCACAACGAACGCGAGCGCGATCAAGTAAAGGAGACAACAGTTATGGGTGTGGTTGACGGTCGCGTCGTCATCGTTACCGGAGCGGGCGGCGGAATCGGTCGCGCGCATGCGCTCGCCTTCGCGGCGGAAGGCGCGCGCGTGGTGGTCAACGACATCGGGGTGGGATTGGACGGTTCGCCCGCGGGCGGCGGCAGCGCCGCGCAGGGCGTGGTCGACGAGATCATTGCGGCCGGTGGGGAAGCCGTCGCGAACGGATCCAACATCGCCGACTGGAACCAAGCGGCCGGTCTGGTCCAGACCGCCGTCGAAACCTTCGGTGGCTTAGACGTTTTGGTGAACAACGCCGGCATCGTCCGCGACAGGATGATGGCCAACACCAGCGAGGAGGAGTTCGACGCCGTCATCGCCGTGCACCTCAAGGGACACTTCGCCACGATGCGGCACGCCGCGTCGTATTGGCGGGGTCTGTCCAAGGAGGGAAAAGCCCCGAAAGACATTGACGCGCGGATCATCAACACCAGTTCCGGTGCCGGCCTGCAGGGCAGCATCGGGCAGGGTAACTACAGCGCCGCCAAGGCCGGCATCGCGGCAATGACGCTCGTCGGCGCCGCCGAAATGGGCCGGTACGGCGTGACCGTCAACGCCATCGCACCGTCGGCCCGCACCCGTATGACCGAGAGCGTCTTCGCCGAGATGATGGCAACGCAGGACCAGGATTTCGACGCCATGGCGCCGGAGAACGTCTCGCCGCTGGTCGTGTGGCTGGGCGGCGCCGAATCCCGGGAGGTCACCGGCAAGGTGTTCGAGGTCGAGGGCGGCAAGATCCGGATTGCGGAGGGCTGGGCGCACGGCCCACAGATCGACAAGGGCGCCCGGTGGGATCCGGCCGAGCTGGGGCCCGTCGTCGCCGACCTGCTCGCCAAGGCGCGGCCGCCGGTCCCGGTCTACGGGGCGTAGTCGGCCGCCTGCGCCGAACGTGCACTCACGGCGGCGTTTTCGGCGATTCTTCGCCATGATTGCACGTTCGGCGAGGCGGTTCGCACACCACCAGGGGGATCACCCGGTCCGCGGCCTCGCGGTACTTCCGGTAGGGCGGGTACATCCGGATCAGCCGCGGCCAGTAGCGGTTGCGTTCGTCCTCAGTGGCATCGCGGGCGACCAGCTTCAGGCGCCAGGCACCGATCTGCACCTGCACCTCCGGGTTCTCCTTGAGGTTGCGGTACCACAACGGGTTTTCTTCGCGCCCCCCGAAGGACGCCGGCACGATCACCCGATCACCGTCGCGCAGGTACAGGGTGGCGGCTGTTCGCGGCTCGTCCGACTTGCGTCCCGTGGTGGTAACCAGCGCCGCCGGTAACCACAGCAGCTTCGCGCCGATCCTGCCGTCGGTTCGGCGATACACCCAAATGTGGGCGCGCGCGAAGTACTTGAGCAGCAGCGCTATTGGTCGGGAATTGCGGATACGGTGTCGGCTCGACAACGTTTAGGGGTCGCAGACGACGATCGGGATGGTCCGGTCGGTCCAGGACTGGTAGTCGTCGTAGGACGGGTACATGTCCACCAACTGCGGCCAATACCGTTCGCGTTCCTCATCGGTGGCGTCCCGCGCGGTCAGGTCGAGCACCTCTTTCTTGATCTGCACCTGCACCTTGGGATTGGCCTTGAGGTTCAGGTACCACATGGGGTTCTTCGCGGAACCGCCCTTGGAGGCCGCGACGATCACCCGGTCGCCGTCGCGCAAGAAGTACAGCGGGCTGACGCGGGGTTCGCCGGTCTTGCGGCCGGTGGTCGTCAGCAGGGCGACGGGAATGTTCTGGAACGTGCCGCCGATGCCCTTGCCTCCGTTGCGGCGATACATGAACGTGTTGAGGCGCGACATCCACTTGATCAGGAAGTCGACGTAGGGCGCGTCGTGAAACCGTGGGGGTGATTTCGGCATGACTCTGATCATAGGGCTGGTTGGATGCCCGGCTTCTGCTCACCCCGCTTCGCGGGCTGCATCGTCGCCGGGCGGACTAGCGCTGAATGAATGGTCGAAAGCGAACTCGGATGTGATGGATTGCCGCCTTTCCGCCTGGACTTTCGGCCGGAATCACAAACGTCTCGTCGACCCGCGCGCACAGGCGCCGGCCGCCGAAGGCCGCCTTGGTCAGCACGTCGTATGTCGCGCGCACCTCGTCGCCGGCGATGCGGTAGTCCGGCGGCGTCGTGTCCGCGATGACCCAGTACTGCGCGCCGCGATTGAGGCTGCGCCGCAGGTGTTTTCCGGAAAAGCCGTTCTTGATCCCTTGCTCGATGCGAGTGCACCCGTCCGCGAACGGAACGGCATCGCCGTCACGGCTGACAAGCGCGTCGATGTACGCCTGCGCCGCGGCGATGCGAATGTCTTCGGGGACAAGCACCTCCAGCGCTAGATGCGCTCGATGATGGTGCCGGTGGACAGCGCGCCGCCCGCGCACATGGTGATCAATGCCGTGGTCTGATCGGTGCGCTCGAGCTCGTGCAACGCGGTGGTGATCAGCCGACTGCCGGTGCTGCCCACCGGGTGGCCCAACGCGATCGCGCCGCCGTTCACGTTCACCCTGGCCATGTCGGGTTCGTGGACCCGCGCCCAGGAGAGCACCACCGAGGCGAACGCCTCGTTGATCTCGGTGAGGTCGATGTCGCCCATCTTCATTCCGGCCTTCTCCAGCACCTTTGCCGTCGACTGCACCGGGCCGTCCAGGTGGTAGTAGGGCTCGGCGCCGACGAGCGCCTGGCTGACGATCCGGGCCCGCGGCCGCAGCCCGAGCGCCCTGGCCTTGTCCTCGTCCATCCACAACACCGCGGCGGCGCCGTCGGAAATCTGCGACGACGTGCCCGCCGTGTGGATCCCGCCCTCGAGGACCGGTTTGAGCTGGCTCAGGCCCTCCATCGTGGTGTCGCGCAGGCCTTGGTCGCGGGAGACCATGTGGCGGTCGCTGGTGGGCTGCTTTTGCTCGTCGAGCACCGGCGCCTCGATCGGGGAGATTTCCCGGTCGAAACGGCCCTCGTCCCACGCCCGTTTGGCGTGCAGCTGCGACTGGAATCCGAACGCGTCGATGTCCTCGCGGGTGATGCCGCGGCGCTTGGCGATCCGCTCGGCCGCGGTGAACTGGTCGGGCAGGTCGATGTCCCAGGACGCGGGCCGCAGGATGGTGCGGTCGGGACCGGCATTGGCGCCGAGTCCGACGCGGCTCATGGCCTCGATTCCGCACGCGATGCCGATGTCGATGGCGCCCGCCGCGATCAAGCCGGCCACGAGGCCGTTGGCCTGCTGGCCGCTGCCACACTGGCAGTCCACGGTCATGGCGCCGACGTGCTCCGGCAGCCCGGCGACGAGCCAGCTCACCCGGGTGATGTTGTTGGACTGCTCGCCGTACTGAGTGACGCAGCCGCCGATGACCTGTTCGACATCGCCGGCGTCGATGCCGGCCTTTTCGACCAGTGCCTTTTGTACCGCGCCCAGCAGCTCGGTGGCGTGCAGTCCTGAGAGCCATCCGTTGCGTTTGCCGATCGGGCTGCGGGTGGCTTCAACGATTACCGGGTTACCCATTGGGTCAGGCTAGAACACGTTTCATTACTATGACAAGCGACGATGCGTCGGCGCCTTTTTTCTACGGTGGAGGCATGTTTTACTGGCAGCAGAGCTCCACTAGGAGAGCTAGTGTCCTGGGATCGCCAGTCACTGGGCAAGTCATAGAGCCAGTCGCAAGACCAGCATAGGGACCAGCAGTAAGGAGAAGTAGCGTGCCCAGCCCCAATCTTCCGCCCGGGTTCGATTTCACCGACCCCGACATCTACACCGAGCGGATTCCGGTCGAAGAGTTTGCCGAGGTGCGGGCGACCGCACCGATCTGGTGGAACGAGCAGGCCCCGGGCCAAGGCGGCGGGTTCCACGACGGCGGCTTCTGGGCGATCACCAAGCTCAACGACGTCAAGGAAATCTCTCGGCGCAGCGACATCTTCTCCAGTTACGAGAACGGTGTGATCCCGCGGTTCAACGACGGCATCGCGCGCGAGGACATCGAGGTGCAGCGCTTCGTCATGCTCAACATGGACGCGCCGCACCACACCAGGCTGCGCAAGATCATCTCCCGCGGCTTCACGCCGCGGGCCGTCGGACGCCTCGAGGACGAGCTGAGGGAACGGGCCCAAAAGATCGCCCGGGACGCGGCGGCCGCGGGTTCCGGCGACTTCGTCCAGCAGGTGTCGTGCGAGCTGCCGCTGCAGGCGATCGCCGGCTTGCTGGGCGTGCCCCAGGAGGACCGCGGCAAGCTCTTCGAATGGTCGAACGAGATGACCGGCGCCGACGACCCGGAGTACGCCCACATCGACCCCAAGATGTCGTCGGCCGAGTTGATCGGCTACGCGATGAAGATGGCCGAGGAGAAGGCCAAAAATCCCGGCGATGACATCGTGACGCAGCTGATCGAGGCCGACATCGAGGGCGAGAAGCTCTCCGATGACGAGTTCGGTTTCTTCGTGGTGATGCTCGCGGTGGCCGGCAACGAGACCACCCGTAACTCCATCACCCAGGGGATGATGGCGTTCGCCGACTTCCCCGATCAGTGGGAGCTGTACAAGAAGGAGCGTCCCGAGACAACAGCCGACGAGATCGTCCGCTGGGCCACCCCCGTGACCACTTTCCAGCGCACCGCGCTCGAGGACTACGAGCTGTCCGGGGTGAAGATCGAAAAGGGCCAGCGGGTGCTCATGTTCTACCGTTCGGCCAACTTCGACGAAGAGGTCTTCGACGATCCCTTCAGCTTCAACATCATGCGAAATCCCAACCCGCACGTCGGTTTTGGCGGCACCGGAGCACACTACTGCATCGGCGCCAACCTGGCCAAGATGACGATCAACCTGATCTTCAACGCGGTCGCCGACAACATGCCCGACCTGAAGCCGCTGTCGAAGCCGGAGCGGCTGCGGTCCGGATGGCTCAACGGCATCAAGCACTGGCAGGTCGACTACACCGGTAAATGCCCGGTGGACCACTGATGGACTTCGACCTCACCGCCACCCAACAAGCCGTCGCCGATGTGGCGACGTCGGTGCTGGACCGGGATCTCTCGTGGGAGGCGCTGGTCAGCGGAGGTGTGCCGGCGCTGCCGGTGCCCGAACGCCTCGGCGGCGACGGCGTGGGTCTGCCCGAGGTCGCCTCCGTGCTCACCGAGGTGGGTCGCCACGGTGCCATCACACCGGCGCTCGCCACGCTGGGCCTTGGCGTGGTGCCGCTGCTCGACCTGGCCTCCGAGGAACAGCAGGACCGTTTCCTGGCCGGGGTCGCCAAGGGCGCGTTGTTGACCGCGGCGCTCAACGAGCCGGGTGCGGCGCTGCCCGACCGGCCGGGGGTCACGTTCGCGAACGGCCGGTTGTCGGGCACCAAAATCGGTGTGGCCTATGCCGAGCAAGCGGATTGGATGATCGTGACCACCGACACCGCGGTCGTGGTGGTGTCGCCCAAGTCCGACGGTGTGCGGCTGGCGCGCACGCCGACATCGAACGGTTCGGACGAGTACACGGTCACGTTTGACGGTGTGACGGTTGGTGATTCGGATGTGTCGGCGGGCGGCACCGCGCACCGGGTCAACCAGCTGGCGCTGGCGGCGACGGGCGCGTACGCCGACGGGTTGGTCGCTGGGGCGCTGCGGCTGACGGCCGACTACGTGGCTAACCGGAAGCAGTTCGGCAAGCCGTTGTCCACGTTCCAGACCGTCGCCGCGCAGCTCGCGGAGGTCTACATCGCCTCGCGCACCATCGATTTGGCCGCGAAGTCGGTGGTCTGGCGGCTGTCCGAAGGACGGAACGCCGACAGCGACCTCGACGTGCTCGGCTACTGGATAACGTCGCAGGCACCGCCTGTGATGCAGATCTGCCATCACCTGCACGGCGGCATGGGCATGGACATCACGTATCCGATGCACCGGTACTACTCCACGATCAAAGACCTGTCCCGGCTGCTCGGCGGGTCGTCGCTGCGCCTTGACCTGGTGGGAGCGCAATGTTCATAGACTTGACTCCGGAGCAGCGTCAGCTGCAAGCGGAACTACGGGAATATTTTTCGACCCTGATCTCATCCGACGAGATGCAGGCGATGGAGCAGGACCGTCACAACGAGGCCTATCGTGCGGTGATCCGGCGAATGGGCCGGGACCGCAAGCTCGGGGTCGGGTGGCCAAAGGAGTTCGGCGGCTTGGGCTTCGGCCCGATCGAGCAGTCGATTTTCGTCAACGAGGCGCATCGGGCCGACGTGCCACTGCCCGCGGTGACGCTGCAGACGGTGGGGCCCACCCTGCAGGTCTTTGGCAACGAGATGCAGAAGAAGAAGTTCCTGCCCGCAATCTTGGCCGGCGAGGTGCACTTCGCGATCGGCTACACCGAGCCCGAGGCGGGAACCGACCTGGCATCGTTGCGGACCACCGCCGTGCGCCACGGTGACGAATACATCGTCAACGGTCAGAAGATCTTCACCACCGGTGCGCACGACGCCGACTACATCTGGCTGGCCTGCCGCACGGACCCGGAAGCCGTGAAGCACAAGGGGATTTCAATCCTCATAGTCGACACGAAGGATCCCGGCTACTCCTGGACGCCGATCATCCTGTCCGACGGCGCCCACCACACCAACGCCACGTACTACAACGACGTGCGCGTGCCCGCCGACATGCTGGTCGGCGAGGAGAACGGCGGATGGCGGCTGATCACCACGCAGCTCAACAACGAGCGGGTGATGCTCGGCCCGGCGGGCCGCGTCGCCGGCATCTACGACCGGGTGCACGCCTGGGCATCCAAACCGGGCGGCGACGGTGTCACGCCGATCGATCACCAGGACGTCAAGCGGGCGCTCGGCGAGATCTATGCGATGTGGCGGATCAACGAGTTGCTGAACTGGCAGGTGGCCGCCGCGGGCGAGGAGATCAACGTGGCCGACGCCGCGTCGACGAAAGTCTTTGGTACCGAACGCATTCAGTACATCGGCCGGCTCGCCGAGGAGATCGTCGGCAAGTACGGTAACCCGGCGGAGACCGATACCGCCGAGCTGCTGCGCTGGCTGGACTCGCAAACCAAGCGGAACCTGGTGATCACCTTCGGTGGAGGCGTGAACGAAGTCATGCGTGAAATGATCGCGGCAGCCGGCCTCAAAGTGCCGAGGGTGCCCAGATGACCGACATTGCCGAAGCCATCGCGGAGATCAAGGCGGCCGGTGATCCCAAGCCACGCGCCGGCAGGGATCCGGTGAACCAGCCGATGATCAACAACTGGGTCGAGGCCATCGGCGACCGCAACCCGATCTATGTCGATGAGGCTTCGGCTCGGGCCGTCGGCCACCCCGGGATTGTCGCGCCACCGGCCATGATTCAGGTGTGGACGATGTTCGGCCTGGCCGGGGAGCGTCCGAAGGACGATCCGATGGGCCCCATCATGAAGCTGTTCGACGACGCCGGCTACGTCGGCGTGGTCGCCACCAACTGCGAGCAGACCTACCACCGCTACCTGCAGCCCGGCGAGCACGTCAGCATCGCCTCCGAGATGGGTGACGTGGTGGGGCCCAAGCAGACCGCGCTCGGCGAAGGGTTCTTCGTCAACCAGCACATCATCTGGCGGGTCGGCGACGAGGATGTTGCCGAAATGAATTGGCGCATCCTGAAATTCAAACCGCGCGCGTCGGCCGGGCCGGCCGTTCCGGACGACCTCGACCCCGACGCCATGATGCGACCCTCCTCATCGCGGGACACCGCGTTCTTCTGGGAGGGCGTCAAGGGGCACGAACTGCGGATTCAGCGGCGAGCCGACGGCAGCCTGCAGCACCCGCCGGTGCCGGCGGTGTGGCAGGACAAGTCCAAACCCATCGACTACGTGGTGGCCAGCGGTAAGGGCACGGTGTTCAGCTTTGTGGTGCACCATGCGCCGAAGGTGCCCGGCCGCACACTGCCTTTCGTCATCGCTTTGGTGGAGCTCGAGGAGGGTGTGCGCATGCTGGGCGAGCTGCGCGGGACCAACCCGGCTCAGGTGAAGATCGGAATGCCTGTGCGCGCAACGTATATCGACTTCCCGGACGGTGACAGCGGACCGGAGTGGACCCTTTACGCCTGGGAGCCTGACGCATGAGCGCGCTTGAGTCGGATGTCGCCGCCAAGGCGGCTCCGCAAATCCAAAAGGGTACCAAGCTGCCCGAGCTGAAGCTGCACGGAGACCCGACCTTCATCATCTCGACCGCCCTGGCCACCCGCGACTTCCAGGACGTGCACCACGACCGCGATTTGGCGCAGGCCAAGGGGTCGAAGGACATCTTCGTCAACATCCTCACCGACACCGGGCTGGTGCAGCGCTACGTCACCGACTGGGCCGGACCGTCGGCGCTTGTCAAGTCGATCGGGCTGCGGCTCGGGGTGCCGTGGTATGCCTACGACACGGTGACGTTCTCCGGTGAGGTGACCGCGGTGCAGGACGGGCTGATCACGGTAAAGGTCGTGGGCAGCAACAGCCTCGGCGATCACGTCATTGCGACGGCCACGCTGACGATGGGGGATGCCTGATGTTGTCGGGTAGGGCGGCGATTGTCGGCATCGGGGCCACCGACTTCTCGAAGGGCTCCGGTCGAAGCGAGCTGCGCTTGGCGGCCGAGGCGGTGTTGGATGCTCTTGACGATGCCGGCCTGAGTCCGGCCGACGTCGACGGGCTGACCACCTTCACGATGGACAGCAACACCGAGGTGGCCGTCGCCCGCGCGGCCGGCATCGGCGAACTGAAGTTCTTCTCCAAGATCCACTACGGTGGCGGTGCCGCGTGCGCGACCGTCCAGCAGGCGGCGATGGCCGTCGCGACCGGGGTGGCCGACGTCGTCGTCGCGTACCGGGCCTTCAACGAACGCTCCGGCATGCGCTTCGGTCAGGTCCAGACCCGGTTGGTGGGAGACGGTGGGGCTCAGGCCGATTCGACCACGGCGGACAATGCCTTCTCCTATCCGCACGGGCTTTCCACGCCGGCGGCGCAGGTCGCCATGATCGCCCAGCGCTACATGCACCTGTCCGGCGCGACCAGCCGGGACTTCGGCGCGATCTCGGTGGCCGACCGCAAGCACGCCGCGAACAACCCGAAGGCATACTTCTACGAGAAGCCGATAACCATCGAGGACCACCAGAATTCGCGGTGGATCGCCGAGCCGTTGCGACTGCTGGACTGCTGCCAGGAAACCGATGGCGCCGTTGCGATCGTGGTGACCTCCGCGGAGCGTGCGCGGGACCTCAAGCAGCGACCCGCGATCATCGAGGCGGCGTCGCAGGGCTCCAGCCCCGACCAGTACACGATGGTCAGCTACTACCGGCCCGAACTGGGCCTGCCCGAGATGGGCGTCGTGGGCCGGCAGCTCTGGGAGCAGTCCGGGCTCTCGCCGGCCGACATCCAGACCGCCATTCTGTACGACCACTTCACGCCGTTCACCCTGATTCAGTTGGAGGAATTAGGATTCTGCGGTCGCGGCGAAGCGAAGGATTTCATCGCCGGCGGCGCCATCGAGGTGGGCGGCAGGCTGCCCATCAACACCCATGGAGGTCAGCTCGGCGAGGCATACATCCACGGGATGAACGGCATCGCGGAGGGTGTGCGGCAATTGCGCGGCACCTCGGTGAACCCGGTGCCCGACGTCGGTCACGTCCTCGTCACCGCGGGGACGGGTGTCCCGACGTCGGGTCTGATCCTGGGCTAGCGCGTCATTACGCTTTGGCGTACCGGCGGACCATGTCGTGGTCCCCGAACGTGTTCGCGTGCTGCAGGCCCTGGGCGTCACGGCAGAAAAACGTCCACTGCTGTTTACTCTGCGGACCGCTGATCATTCTGACCGTGTGGCGCTGTTCGGTGGGCAGCAGCGTCCCGATGGTGTCGCCGACCCGGATCCCGGAGGGATGTATCTCGGGTGCGTCGCACCAGTTCTTTATGGCCATAGCACCCATCCTCGTGTTGTTACGGCCACCACCCTACCCCGGATCCGGACTAACTTCAGACGATCGCCGTTAGGCGGGGATGAGTTCGACGCCGCTCAGCACCGCGGCGTTGTCGCGCGACGGCGCGACGACGCTGGCCAGGAATCGGCCGTTGTCCTTCCAGATGCCGACCTTGAGCGTTTCACCGGGGAAGGCCACGCCGGCGAAACGCGCACCGTAGGCGGCCACCGCCGCGGCATCGCTGTCCAGCAGCGCGTCGGTGATCGCCTTGCAGGTCATGCCGTAGGTGCACAGGCCGTGCAGGATCGGCTTGGGAAAGCCTGCGGCGGCGGCGAATTCGGGATCCGAGTGCAGCGGGTTGCGGTCACCGCAGAGCCGGTACAGCAGCGCCTGCTGCGGCAGGATCGGCACGTCGACCTCCAGGTCGGGAGCCCGGTCCGGCGCGGCATCCGACGAAGACGGTCCGCGCTCACCGCCGAATCCGCCCTCGCCGCGGGCGAAGATCGACCGCCGCTGCGTCCACAGCAGCGTCCCGTCCGGGGCGCTGACCGTCGTCTCGCTCCAGATCACCGCGGCCTTGCCCTTGTCCCAGATGTCGGTGAAGCGGGTGACGGCCTTGGCGGAGCCCGACGGCGGCAGCGGCGCGGGCACCTCGACCCGCTCGCTGGCGTGCAACACCTTGCTCAGCTCGATGTCGATGCCGGGAAACCGCACCGTCGGCGGCTTGGTGGCGTGGAAGGTGGCGGCGACGTTGCCGAACGTCGGCAGCACCTGCGGGGTGTCGTCCACCAGATAGCGCAGCTCGCGGCGATCCATCGGATCCGCACCAGCACCGAGCCCAAGGTGATAGAGCTGGATATCGCTGCTCACCCAGGAGAATTCGATGGGGTCCAGCTCGGCGTTCAGCGCGACTTCGACGTCGATCGCCATGTCAGTTTGCATCCGCTAAGTGCAGCGCGGCGAGGTACCCGAAGGTCATCGCGGGACCGATGGTGCCGCCCGGGCCGGGGTACGTGTGGCCCATCACCGGGGCGCTGACATTGCCCGCGGCGTAAAGGCCCTCGATGATGCTGCCGTCGTCGCGCAGCGCCCTGCCGTGCACGTCGGTGCGGATGCCGCCCTTGGTGCCCAGGTCGCCGGGCACCATCTTGGCGGCATAGTAGGGCGGATGGCTCATCTCGCCGAGGTTCGCGTTCGGCTTGTTGGTGGGGTCGCCGTAATAGCGGTCGTAGGCGCTTTCGCCGCGGTGGTAGTCCTCGTCGACGCCCGACCGCGCGAAGCCGTTGAAACGCGCGACGGTCGAGGTGAAGTCGGACACCGGGAGACCGGCCTTCTCGGCCAGCTGCTCCAGGGTGTCGGCCTGGATGATCACGCCGGAATCCAGCCACTTGCGTGGAATGCGTTGTCCCGGTTGCAGTCCTGCGAAGATGTAGCGGTCGCGGTACTGCTGGTCGAACACCAGCCACGCCGGGATGTTCTCGCCCGGCCCGGGACCCTGGCCGAATTCCCCGCCGTACATGTGGTGGCAGGCCTCGACGTAGGGCATCGACTCGTTCATGAAGCGCTTGCCCGACATGTTGACGATGATCGACCCCGGCGAGTTCCGCTCGGACAAGGCGAACCACGGCGCGCCCACCAGCGGCACGGTCGGGCCCCACCAGGCGTCCTCCATCAGATCCAGCGCCGCGCCCAGCTTTTCGCCGGCGACAATGCCGTCGCCGGTATTGGCCTTGGCGCCGACCGTCCACTCGGTGGTGATGGGCGCGCGCTGGTACTTCACCCGCATCTGCTCGTTGTGCTCGAACCCGCCGCAGGCGAGGATCACGCCGCGTCGCGCCCGGATCAGGCGCGGCTCAGCCGACTCCGATGCACTCGTGTCGCGAACGTAGACGCCGCGCACCACGCCGTCGTCGACGTAGAGGTCGGTGAGCGCGGTGTTGAGCACCACCGGAACGCCGGCGTGCTGCAATCCGATCCGCAACGGCCCGATCAGCGCCCGTCCCATGCCGACCAGGTTCTTCCCGGTCGCCTTGGCCCACAGCGTGCGCGCGCCGACCTTCAGGCTGCGCGCCACACCCCGCGGATGCCGCTTGAGCTGGTTGAGACGCACGTAATCCTGCTGCATCACAACGACATTGAGCGGAACCTTACCATAAGCAGGCTCCAGCCCCGCCTCGTCGGCACCGAGCTTGCGGGCGTTAAACGGCTTGGGCTCGATCGATCGCCCGCCCGCGCGGCCGCCCGGCGCCTCGGGGTAATAATCGGAATAGCGCGGCACCCAGCACATCTTCAAAGGCGTGTGCTTCAGCACGAACGAGAGCATCTCGGGGCCGCGGTTGAGGTAGGTGTCGATGCGCTCCGGCTCCACGATGTCGCCGATGATGCCGTGCAGGTAGCTTCGGGCCGCCTCGGGCGTGTCGCGCACGCCGTCGCGCTTGAGTACCTCGTTGTTCGGAATCCATACCCCGCCCCCGGACCGCGCGGTGGAGCCGCCGAAATGCGGGGCCTTCTCGATGACTACTGTCGAAAGGCCACGGTGCGCGGCGGCAAGGGCGGCCACCATGCCGGCTGCGCCGCTCCCCACCACGACGACGTCGTACTCCTGCGCTGTCATGTAGAACACGTTATAGAATTGCCCGGGTGGGGCGCTACCGGCCCGGTCACAAGAACGAGGGGACTTCGGTAAATGCTCAGTGTTGCGATCCACGACGAGCTGGCCGCCGACCTGGCGCAAGCCGAGCGCAGCCGTGAGCCCATCGCTCCGTTGACCGCCGCGTACCCGGATATCGACGTCGTCGACGCCTATGAGATTCAGCTGATCAACATCCGTCAGCGGGTGGCCGAAGGCGCCCGGGTGCTGGGCCACAAGGTGGGCCTGTCGTCGCTGGCGATGCAGCAGATGATGGGGGTCGACGAGCCGGACTACGGCCATCTGCTCGACGAGATGCAGGTGTTCGAGGACACCCCGGTCAAGGCGGGCCGCTACTTGTATCCGCGGGTCGAGGTTGAGGTGGGCTTCATCCTGTCCGACGACCTGCCGGGAGCTGGCTGCACCGAGGACGACGTGCTCGCGACCACCGAATTCCTGGTCCCGTCGATCGAGCTGATCGACACCAGGATCACCGATTGGAAGATCGCGTTGTGCGACACCATCGCCGACAACGCCTCGTCGGCGGGCTTCGTGCTGGGAAAGGCGCGGGTGTCGCCCCGCGATCTTGACGTGAAGGCGATCGACGCGGTGCTGACCCGCAACGGCGAGGTGGTCGCCGAGGGCCGCAGCGATGCGGTGCTGGGGAATCCAGTGACCGCGGTGGCGTGGTTGGCCCGCAAGGTGGAAAGCTTCGGAGTGCGGCTGCGCAAAGGTGACATCGTGCTTCCCGGATCGTGCACGAGAGCGATCGACGCCCGCGCCGGTGATGAGTTTGTCGCCGACTTCGCGGGGTTGGGTTCCGTGCGGTTGTCCTTCGAATAAAGGAGTGCTGGCATGCCGGCTAAGGCGAGTGTGGCCATTGTCGGGTCGGGAAATATCAGTACCGATCTGCTCTACAAACTGCTGCGATCGGACTGGCTGGAACCGCGCTGGATGGTGGGGATCGACCCGGACAGCGAGGGCCTGGCGCGGGCCCGCAAGCTGGGCCTGGAGACCACCCACGAAGGGGTCGACTGGCTGCTGGCCCAGGCGGAGAAACCCGACCTGGTGTTCGAGGCGACCAGCGCCTACGTGCACCGGGATGCGGCGCCGAAATATGCGGCCGCGGGAATCCGGGCCATTGATCTCACGCCGGCCGCCGTGGGCCCCGCGGTGATCCCGCCGGCGAACCTGCGCGAGCATCTGGGCGCGCCCAACGTCAACATGATCACCTGCGGCGGGCAGGCGACGATCCCCATCGTGTACGCGGTGTCTCGGGTGGTGCAGCTTCCCTACGCCGAGATCGTCGCATCGGTCGCTTCGGTCTCGGCGGGGCCGGGCACCCGGGCCAACATCGACGAATTCACCAAGACCACCAGCAAGGGCGTCGAGACCATCGGCGGGGCCGCGCGTGGCAAGGCGATCATCATCTTGAACCCGGCCGACCCGCCAATGATCATGCGCGACACCATCTTCTGCGCCATCCCCGAGGACGCCGATCGTGACGCCATCGCCAAGTCCATCCATGACGTGGTGGCCGAGGTGCAGACCTATGTGCCGGGATACCGGCTGCTGAACGAGCCGCAGTTCGACGACCCGTCGATCAACTCCGGCGGCCAGGCCCTGGTCACCACGTTCGTCGAGGTCGAGGGCGCCGGCGATTACCTGCCGCCGTACGCGGGCAACCTGGACATCATGACCGCGGCGGCCACCAAGGTCGGCGAGGAGATCGCCAAGGAATCCCTGTCCGCGACGGCGGGAGGAGCGCAAGCATGAGCACCGACGTCTTCTTCAATCCCATCTGGGATGTCCGGATGACCGACACGTCGCTGCGCGACGGGTCACACCACAAGCGGCACCAGTTCACCAAGGACGAGGTCGGCGCCATCGTGGCCGCCCTGGACGCCGCGGGGGTGCCGGTCATCGAGGTGACCCACGGCGACGGACTGGGCGGGTCGAGCTTCAACTACGGGTTCTCCAAGACCCCCGAGCAGGAGCTGATCAAGCTGGCGGCCGAGACCGCCAAAGAGGCCAGGATCGCCTTCCTGATGCTGCCCGGGGTGGGCACCAAAGAGGACATCAAGGAAGCGCAGGACAACGGCGGCTCGATCTGCCGGATCGCCACCCACTGCACCGAGGCCGACGTCTCGATCCAGCACTTCGGGCTGGCCCGCGAGCTGGGCCTGGAAACCGTGGGCTTCCTGATGATGTCGCACACCATTCCGCCGGAGAAGCTCGCGCAGCAGGCGCGCATCATGGCCGACGCAGGTTGCCAGTGCGTCTACGTGGTCGATTCGGCCGGGGCGCTGGTCCTCGAAGGGGTGCGCGACCGGGTGGCGGCGCTGGTCGCGGAATTGGGGTCGGCCGCTCAAGTTGGTTTTCATGGGCATGAAAACCTCGGGCTGGGGGTCGCCAACTCGGTGGAGGCCGTCCGTGCGGGTGCCAAGCAGATCGACGGCTCCTGCCGCCGCTTCGGCGCCGGCGCGGGTAACGCGCCCGTCGAGGCGCTCATCGGGGTGTTCGACAAGATCGGCGTCAAGACGGGGATCGACTTCTTTGACATCGCCGACGCCGCCGAGGACGTCGTGCGCCCCGCCATGCCGGCCGAATGCGTGCTCGACCGCAACGCGCTGATCATGGGGTATTCCGGCGTCTACTCCAGCTTCCTCAAGCACGCCGTGCGTCAGTCCGAGCGCTACGGGGTGCCCGCGGCGGCGCTGCTGCACCGGGCCGGTCAGCGCAAACTCATCGGTGGCCAGGAAGACCAACTGATCGATATCGCTTTGGAGATCAAGCGGGAGCAGGACAGCGGCGCGGTCGTCAAGCATTAAGGACGCCGCTAATTGCCGACGGCGTTGCTGCCGGACCCGACCGATTCACCCGTCCCCAGGTGCGAGCCGCCGCTTAGTCTTAGAATCTTTTGAAAATGGCGGAAGGCGCTGATCCTTCGCCGGCCTTGGCTTAGCGTTTGTATCGACTGCATGCGCACGAGGGGATTCGATGAGTTTTTTTACGTTGCCGCCGGAGATCAACTCGCTGCTTATGTATGCGGGGGCCGGTTCGGCTCCGATGCTGGAGGCGGCCGCGGCCTGGAATGGCCTGGCCGCCGAGTTGGGGTCTGCCGCAGAGTCGTTCGCGTCGGTGACTTCGAACTTGGCGGGCCAGGCCTGGCAGGGCGCGGCTGCGCAGGCCATGGCGGCTGCGGCGGCTCCGTACGCCGGGTGGTTGAGCGCGGCCGCGTCGCAGGCAGCCGGTGCGGCGGCCCAAGCGCAGGCGGTCGTCAGCGCGTTTGAGTCCGCGCTGGCGGCGACGGTGCACCCGGTGCAGGTGCAGGCGAATCGTAACGGCTTGGTGAACTTGGTGATGAGCAACCTGTTCGGGCAGAACTGGCCTGCGATCGCGGAGACCGAGTTCAACTACTTGGAGATGTGGGCCCAGGACGTGTCGGCGATGGTGGGCTATCACGGCGGGGCGTCGGCGGCGGCCGGCCAGCTGCTGTCGGGGCAGGCGAGTTTGCCGTCGATTCCGAGCCTGCCCGGGCTTGGGGGCATCGGTGGCGGCTCGACCCCGACGGGCGGCGGCACCGCCGCAGCCGGCGGGGGCGG
>NZ_JAOPWB010000287.1 GCF_025965855.1 Mycobacterium sp.
CAGCCGACTCAGCCGCAGGACGAGCAGACTCAGCAAACGCAGCAGCAGCAACAGCAGAAGGCGATGGACTGATGCTGGCCCGCAACGCGGAGGCGCTCTATTGGATCGGTCGCTACGTCGAGCGCGCTGACGACACCGCACGAATCCTGGACGTCGCGTTGCACCAGCTGCTCGAGGATTCGAGCGTCGATCCGGACCAGGCATCCCGGCTGCTGCTGCGGGTGCTCGGCATCGACCCGCCGGATCACGATCTCGATGTCTGGTCGTTGACCGACCTGGTGGCCTTCAGCACCAACGTTCCGGGCGGCTGTTCGATCGTCGATGCCATCACCGCGGCGCGGGAAAACGCGAAGTCGGCCCGCGAGGTGACGTCCAGCGAGATCTGGGAGTGTCTCAACACGACCTACCACGCGCTGGCCGAACGCGAGCGCGCCGCGAAACGCCTTGGGCCGCACGAATTCCTGGCGTTCATCGAGGGCCGGGCGGCCATGTTCGCCGGCCTGGCCGACTCGACGCTGTCGCGTGACGACGGATATCGGTTCATGTTGCTGGGCCGCGCGATCGAGCGGGTTGACATGACGGTGCGGTTGCTGCTGTCGCGGGTCGGGGACAGCGCTTCGTCGCCCGCGTGGGTGACGCTGTTGCGTTCGGCGGGCGCGCACGACACCTATCTGCGCACGTACCGCGGGGTGCTGGACGCGACCCGGGTGGTCGAATTCATGTTGCTCGACCGGCTGTTTCCGCGTTCGGTGTTCTACTCGCTGAGGCTGGCCGAACACAACCTCGAAGAGCTGCTGCGCAATCCGCAGAGCCGGATCGGGTCCACCGCCGAGGCGCAGCGGTTGCTCGGAAGGGCCCGCAGCGAATTGGAATTCGTCCAACCCGGTGTGTTGCTCGAGTCATTGGACAGCCGCTTGGCGGAGCTGCAGCGAACCTGCCGGGACGTCGGAGAAGCGTTGTCGCTGCAGTACTTCCACGTGACGCCCTGGGTGGCGTGGTCGGATGCCGGCCAGCGCGCGCGACTGGTCGGCAGGCAGGGCGAGACCTGATGTGGCGGCTGCGCGTGGTGCACACCACCGGCTACGCCTACCAATCGCCGGTGACCGCCTCCTACAACGAGGCCCGCCTGACCCCGCGGTCGGACGCCAGGCAGAACGTCATCCTCAATCGCGTCGAAACCATCCCTGCGACGAGGTCGCACCGCTACATCGACTATTGGGGTACCGCCGTCACCGCCTTCGACCTGCACGCGCCGCACACCGATCTCACGGTGACCGCGTCATCGGTCGTCGAGACGGAACGGGGGGAGCCGGCGGTGGAGGAGGTCAGCTGGAGCGATCTGCGATCCTTAGCCGTGATCGATCGTTTCGACGAATTGCTTCGCCCCACCGCGCATACTCCGACGGGCAAGCGCATCGCGTCCGTGGCCAAGAAGATCGCCAAGTCCTACGGGCCCGCGGAGGCCGTCATCGCCGCGGGCAAGTGGCTGCGCGACGAGCTGGACTACCTGCCCGGGACCACCGGGGTGCACACCTCCGGGCTCGACGCGCTGAACGAGGGCAAGGGCGTCTGCCAGGACTTCGTGCACCTGTCCCTAATGGTGTTGCGCGCCATGGGAATTCCTGGACGCTACGTTTCCGGCTATTTGCACCCCAAACGTAACGCCGTTGTCGGTGACACCGTGGACGGGCGAAGCCACGCGTGGATTGAGGCCTGGACGGGTGGCTGGTGGTACTTCGACCCCACCAACGACACCGAGATCACCGAGCAGTACGTCAGCGTGGGAGCCGGGCGCGACTACACCGATGTCTCCCCGCTGAAGGGCATCTACTCCGGCGAAGGGGCGACCGATCTCGACGTGATCGTGGAGGTCACCCGGCTGGCTTAGGCCGAAGCGTGCGGTACCCCGGGTGGACGTGCGGCATCAGGCCCTGTTGCTGCGCCACCGTGGCAAGCAGCCCACGCAGGGCGCTGTATTGCTCAGGGTCGAGCGTGGAGGCGAACTGGAGCTCGTGCTGGCGTGCGAGCTCGGAAAGCTTGCGCATCAACCTTTTTCCGGCCGCAGTGAGGTATAGAGCGTGCAACCGGCGGTCGTCGGGGTTGCGGCGCCGCTCCAAGTAGCCGCGCTCCTCGAGTTCGTCGACGTAGACGACGACGCGGCTGGGCAACATGCCCAATTGAACGCTGAGTGCCTGCTGGCTGCGTCCGGGATCCGCGGCGATGGCGCGCAGAATCCCCGCGTGCGGCGGGGTCAACTCGATGCGGGCCACCTGTTCGGCGAACAGCGTGGCGGCGTGATGTCCGAGTTGAGCCAAGAGGAAGGCCACGCCGTCGGGACGGTCGCCATGGGTTGATGACACCCACACATCATAGCGGTCGCGAATAATTCTTCGATTGAAGCATTCGCGGCCTTGTCAAGTCGCCAAGCGCGGCATATCGTTCACACCATGAACGATTCACAATCAGATCCAACTCCGGTGGCGCGTCGCCCCCGCCAAGGCGGGCCGCCGTTGGTGTTGCTTTCCCTCGTTTGTGTGGGGTTGCTCTTCGGCGGCATTGCGATCGGGGTCGCGCTGGGTGGCGTGATGCCGTTGCCCTACGGGCCGGCGACCGCGGTTGCGGCATATGTTCGCGCCCAGCCGGTCGCGGTGCAAGTGATCGCCACCGCGGTGTTCGCGTCGTCGGTGCCGTTGGCGATCTACGCGGCGACCGCCAGCGCTCGGTTGCGGCAACTCGGCGTTACCGCCCCGGGAGCCACGATCGCCCTCACGGGCGGCACCTTGGCCGCGGGTGCCCTGGGTCTGGCCGGGCTGCTGGCCTGGACGCTGTCGAGGCCGGACGTCAGCGGCGACACCGCGTTGGTTCGCGCCTTGTACTTCCTGGTATTTCTGGTCGGCGGCCCGGGTCACATCGTGGCCCTGGGCCTGCTGGTGGCGGGCATGGCGGTGCCCAGCCTCATCCTGGGATTGACGCCGCGTCCGCTGGCCTGGGTCGGCCTCGCGATCGCCGCCGTTGCCGAATTGACGACGTTGGTCTTGCTGTGGCCCGGACTCGGGGTGATCCTGCCGATCGCGCGTGTCTCGGCGCTGGCCTGGCTGGTGGTGGCGGGCGCGCTAATGCCGTTGCGGCGCAACGATATTCGGCGACCGACGGCTAGGGCCGCGGGTTGACCTCGACTCGGTGCAGGTCGTCGCCGAGCTCGATGCGCCCGCCGAATTTGGTGGCGGCCAGCGCGCGCCACTGTTCCTCTTGCCCCGGCACCAGCGCCGGCACGTAGTGCGTCATCACCAGGGTGCCCACACCCGCGCGGTCCGCGGTCGCCGCTGCCTCTTCCACCGACGAGTGGTAATCGCAGATGTCCTGGAGCCGCTGCTGCGGGATGTTGACCACGATGTCCTTGCGGATCACGGTATGCACCAAAGCGTCTGCGCCGCTTGCCAGCTCGTCCAGGGCGGCGCAAGGCACCGTGTCCCCCGCCAGCACCGCCGACGTCGTCCCGGATTCGATGCGGAAGCCGATGGTCGGTGCCACCGGGCGGTGATCGGTCGGCGCGACCCGGATCGACACCCCGTCGCGGTCCCACACCGGGCCTTCGGTGCACTCGTGCACCTGGACCGCCGGTGGGGCATTCAGATCGGCGTGATGGGCGATCCGGTAACCGATGTCATGGCCGAACGCCTTCAGCGTCGCCTCTACCGTCTCCGCGGTGCCGGGCGGTCCGATGATCGGCAGCGGCGCGGGCTCGGGCGCAAAGGTGGTGATCCAGCGCGTGATCAGCAGGTCGCCGAGGTCGCCGATGTGGTCGCTGTGCAGGTGGGTGAGCAGCAGCGCCGACAACCCGGCGGCGCCCACGCCGACCGCCGCCGCGCGCTGTAGGACGCCACGCCCGCAATCCACCAAAAACACCTGCCCGCCGGCCCGCACCAGGGTCGACGGCCCCGCGCGGTTGGGGTCGGGGATGGGGCTTCCGGTGCCCAGCAAGGTGATCTCGATCATGGGCCCATCCTTGCAAGCCCAACGCGTCCGCAGTGGCATTTGACCCATCCGGCCGGGCGGCTGGCGATGTTCGGGTTTTGGGCCGCGATCCGGGGGTATGGGAGCCCGCGGTTGCCGCTTGTCGTGTTGGCTTTCCCGCCGGGCGAGTTAGCCGTAGCCTGATGTGAAGCGGATCACAACCGGCTGGAGGCCTTGATGCGGATTGCGGACGTCTTGCGGAGCAAGGGCGCGGCGGTGGTGACGATCAACCCCGATGCGACGGTCAAGGAGCTGCTCGCCGGCCTCGCCGAGCAAAACATCGGCGCCATGGTGGTGGTCGGCGACGAGGGCGTCGTCGGCATCGTCTCGGAGCGCGACGTCGTGCGCCATCTGCACACACATGGCGCCAGCGCGCTGTCGCGGCCGATCTCCAAGATCATGACCGCCACGGTCGCCACCTGCACAAAGTCCGACACGGTGGACTCCCTGAGCGTGCTGATGACCAAGAACCGGGTGCGCCATGTCCCGGTACTGGACGGGAAGAAGCTGATCGGCATCGTCAGCATCGGTGACGTGGTGAAGACGCGGATGGAGGAGCTCGAGGCCGAGCAGCAGCAGCTGCAGTCCTACATCACGCAGGGCTGACGCGCCGTTTCGCCGAGCGTGTACTCAGCGCGAAAATTCTGCGGCTTTTTCGCAGTGGTTACACGCTGGGCGTGAGGCTAGCTCCACGCGTAGTCCGCGCGCAGCCGGGCGGCGACGAGGTCGAAGATTTCGCGATCCAGGATCGCGCCCTCGCGGCGAATGCCCTCCTCGGGCACGTCGAGCACCCGGTCCAGGCGGACCCAGCTTTCCCTGCCTTCGTAATCCCAAGCGCCGGCACCGATCCCGACCCAGTCGCGGTCGCCGCCGCGGCGCTCCTGGCTGGACACCATCAGCCCCAGCAGGACACGACGGTCACGACCCACGACCAGGACCGGTCGGTCCTTGCCGCGGGTGGGATCGTCCTCGTAGACCACCCAGGTCCACACGATCTCCCCGGGATCGGCCCGGCCGTCGAGGTTAGGGGCGTAGACCAGTTTTCGCGCCCGCTGGGCGGTGGGAAAGCTGGCGCTGGTCACCGGCCGTCCCCCCGTGATCGCACCAGCTTGTTGGGGCGCGGCCGCGGCGATGACGTTCGCGGTGATCTTCACGGCCTGCTGGAGTTCGCGCAGAACGGTCTGCGAGTTCTGCACGTGCCGGGCCAGCCGCGGAGCCCCGTTGAAGACAAGGTTCTCCGCAAACCGCTGAAACGTCCTCCACTGCGATTTCCGGGCAGACGCCATATTCGCAGCATAGACGCGCCAATTGTGTTCCTGAGCCCGTGCGTGGATACGCTGGACATACCCCGCGAACCGCCCTCCAGGAGATTCCCATCAGCAGTTTCGCCGACAAGACCTTCACCCCGCCGGCGCAGATTCGGAATTTCTGCATCATCGCTCACATCGACCATGGCAAGTCGACGCTGGCGGATCGGATGCTTCAGCTCACCGGCGTCGTCGATGAGCGGTCGATGCGCGCCCAGTACCTCGACCGGATGGACATCGAGCGGGAGCGCGGGATCACCATCAAGGCCCAGAACGTGCGGCTGCCGTGGAAAGTCCAAGACGAAAATTACGTCCTGCACCTGATCGATACCCCGGGCCACGTCGACTTCACCTACGAGGTGTCCCGGGCGCTGGAGGCCTGCGAGGGGGCGGTCCTGCTGGTGGATGCGGCCCAGGGCATCGAGGCCCAGACGCTGGCCAACCTCTACCTGTCGCTGGACCGCGTCCTGCACATCATCCCGGTGCTCATCAAAATCGACCTGCCGGCCGCCGACCCGGATCGCTAGGCCGCCGAGGTCGCCCACATCATCGGCTGCGAACCGGGCGACGTGCTGCGGGTGTCCGGCAAGACCGGGGAGGGCGTCGCCGACCTGCTCGATCACGTGGTGCGTGAGGTCCCGCCACCGCAGGGCGACGCCGACGGACCCACCCGCGCAATGATTTTCGACTCCGTCTATGACATCTACCGCGGCGTGGTCACCTACGTCCGCGTGGTGGACGGCAAGATCACCCCGCGCGAACGCATCGCGATGATGTCCACCGGCGCCACCCACGAACTGCTCGAGGTCGGCATCGTCTCGCCAGAACCCAAACCCAGCGACGGCCTGGGTGTGGGGGAGGTGGGTTACCTGATCACCGGCGTCAAGGACGTCCGCCAGTCCAAGGTCGGCGACACGGTGACGACCGCGCGGCACGGCGCCACCCAGGCGCTCACGGGCTACCGCGAGCCCAAGCCGATGGTGTACTCGGGGCTGTATCCCGTCGACGGCTCGGACTACCCGGATCTGCGAGACGCCCTGGACAGGCTGCAGCTCAACGATGCCGCCCTGACCTACGAGCCGGAGACGTCGGTGGCGCTGGGCTTCGGCTTCCGCTGCGGCTTCCTGGGTCTGCTGCACATGGAGATCACCCGGGAGCGCCTGGAGCGCGAGTTCGACCTGGACCTGATTTCGACGTCGCCGAACGTCGTCTACCGGGTGATCTTGGAAGGAGAGGCAGGCGGGTCCGTTGTCGTGACCAACCCGTCGGACTGGCCGGAGGGCAAGATCGGCACCGTTTACGAACCCGTGGTGAAAACCACCATCATCGCCCCCAGCGAGTTCATCGGCACCATCATGGAGCTCTGCCAGTCGCGGCGCGGCGAGTTGGGCGGCATGGACTATCTGTCGCCGGAGCGGGTGGAATTGCGTTACACCATGCCGCTCGGCGAGATCATCTTCGACTTCTTCGATTCCCTGAAGTCGCGTACCCGCGGCTATGCCAGCCTCGACTACGAGGAGGCCGGCGAGCAGGAGGCCGAACTGGTCAAGGTCGACATCCTGCTGCAGGGTGAGGCCGTCGACGCGTTCAGCGCGATCGTGCACAAGGATTCGGCGTACGCCTACGGCAACAAGATGACCACCAAGCTCAAGGAACTGATCCCGCGCCAGCAGTTCGAGGTGCCGGTGCAAGCGGCGATCGGATCGAAAATCATTGCGCGCGAGAACATCCGGGCGATCCGCAAGGACGTGCTGTCGAAGTGCTACGGCGGTGACATAACCCGCAAACGCAAACTTCTGGAAAAGCAGAAGGAAGGCAAGAAGCGGATGAAGACGATCGGCCGGGTCGAGGTGCCGCAGGAGGCGTTCGTCGCCGCGCTATCCACCGACGCCGCCGGCGACAAGGGTAAGAAGTAGCCGTGCGGATAGTTGGGCCGGCGACGGCCGTGCTGGTGGTCGCCGCGTTGGCGGCGGGCTGTGGTGGGGTTGTCCAAGGCACCGCGAAGCCGGCGGCGAATCTGAAGCCGCGACCGCTTGCCGGTGAAACCGTCAGGCGAGTGCTTCTCGACGGCGAGGCCTTGTCGCGGATGCTCAGCCAGCCCTTTGCCACCCGCAAGCCACCCGAGTTCGGCGGCCCCGACACGCTTTTCCAGAAGGACGAATCGGTGACGCCGGCCGGTTGCCGGGGCGTGACGGCGATGCTGCAGAAAAGCGTCTACCAATCCGCGGACGTCAAAGATGTTGCGTCGCAGTCGTGGTGGAATAACGGCGAGCCGGCGCAAGTGATCAGCGTTATCGAGGGTGTGGTCTCCCTGCCCTCGGCCGCGCAAGCCGAGGCGCTGTTCGCGCAATTCTCGCAGCAGTGGAAGCAGTGCAACGGCACGACGACGACGCAGCAAACGGGCCCGATAAGCACGACGAACGCGATCAGCGACGTCCGCGTGGCGGACGCCTCCAATACTTTTGTCGCGGCGACTAATACGGCGACGTCGGTACTGCCCAACATGCCGGCCCTGCAGCCCACGCCGCAGGCGCGGGCCATCGGTGTCCGGTTGAACTGCCTCGTCGAGGTGCAGGTGGTCTTCTTCGGCGACCGGCGCCCTTCCGACCCGGGATCGGCCAACGTGGACACCAGCGGCATCGACATCGCGCACGCGATGATGGACAGGGTCAGCGCGCTGAGCTGACCGCCGTTCTATACCGGCGCGTTGGCCGGCTGGAACGTGCCGGAGCCGTCGGCCTCCTCCTCGGCTCGGATGACGTGGACCACGGCGTTGATCAGTGCCAGGTGGGTGAACGCCTGCGGGAAGTTGCCCAGGTGCCGTCCGGTGCGCGGCTCGATCTCCTCGGCGTAGAGGTGCAGCGGGCTGGCGTAGGACAGCAGCCGCTCGCACAGCCGCTTGGCGCGGCTCACCTCACCGATTTCGACCAGCGCGGACACCAGCCAGAACGAGCAGATCGTGAACGTGCCCTCCTCGCCGGACAACCCGTCGTCGGTCTGCTCGACCCGGTAGCGCAGCACCAGGCCTTCCTCGGTGAGCTCGTTGGCGATCGCCAGCACGGTGTTGCGAACCCGCGCGTCGTCCGGCGGCAGGAACCGGGTCAGCACCGCCAGCAGCAGCGAGGCATCCAGCGCGTCGCTGCCGTAGCGCTGGGTGAACACCCCGCGCGAGTCCACCCCGTGCTCGAGGATGTCGGCCTTGATCTCCTCGGCGATGCCCCGCCACTGCTGGGCGTAGCTCTTCTCGCCCTGCCGCTCGGCGAGTTTGCACCCGCGGTCCAGCGCCACCCAGCACATCACCTTCGACGACGTGAAGTGCTGCGGCTCCCCGCGCACCTCCCAAATTCCGCGGTCGGGCTCGCGCCAATGCTTGATCGCCTCCTCCACCTGCTTCTTCAGCACCGGCCACAGGGTCTCGGGGATTTGCTCGCGCGATTTGGCGTGCAGGTAGAACGAGTCCAGGATCGAGCCCCAAATGTCGTGCTGAACCTGGTCGTAGGCGCCGTTGCCGATCCGCACCGGCCGGGCGTGGTCGTAGCCGGACAGATGGTGCAGCTGGTCTTCGACCAGGCTGCGCTCACCACCGACGCCGTACATCACCTGCAGCGGATGGCGCTCGTTGCTGTTGGCGCCGGAGACGTCGGCGATGAAGGCGAAGAAGTCGTCGGCCTCGCGGTCGAGTCCCAGGGTGTACAGGCCCCACAGCGCGAACGTCGAGTCGCGGACCCAGGCGTAGCGGTAGTCCCAGTTGCGCTCGCCGTGCGGCGTCTCCGGAAGCGACGTGGTGCTGGCGGCCAGCAGCGCGCCGGTCGGCGAATAGGTCAACCCCTTCAGCGTGAGGGCGCTGCGCTGCAGGTAGGCGCGCCACGGGTGGTCGGGGAAGTTGCCGATGTTGATCCACTGCCGCCAGCACTCGGTGGTTTGCCACATCTTGTCGGCGGCCTCTTCGTAGGTCTGCGGCGCCGGGTGCTTGGTCCAGCTCAGGGCGACGAACACGTCGTCGCCCTCTCTCATCCGGGTGCGGGCCCGCGCTTCCCGGCCCTCCAGCCCGATGCGCAGGTTGCTGGTCAGCCGCATCGTCGGGTGGGCGTCGGGCTGTTTGCTGGCGCGGGCGATGGCCTCGCCGTACGCGTTGGCGGAGTACTCCCAGGTGGCGCCGATGCGGTGGTAGTCGAACGCCGGCTCGCAGCTCATCATCAGCTCGACCGTGCCGCTGACGCAGCGCACCGTGCGCAGCAGGATGTGCTCGGCGTCCCAGTCCATCGGGGTGCGGCGATGTGTCCGCGATCGTCGCTCGATGTCGTGCCAGGGCCCCATCACCAGCGCGTCACGAACGATCAGCCACCCGGTGTGGGTCTGCCAGGTCGTCTCCATGATCAGGCTGCCCGGAAGGTAGCGGCGCGCCGAGGGCACCGAGACGCCGTAGGGGCCGAGCCGGAAGTGGCCCGCGCTACGGTCCAGGATCGCGCCGAACACGCTCGGGGAGTCGGGCCGGGGCACGCACAGCCACTCCACCGACCCGGCGGGGGAGATCAGGCACGTGGTCTCCCAGTCGGACAGGAAGGCGTAATCGGCGATCGGCGGAAATGAGTTCCGCAGCGACCCGCTCGGCGCGAGCGGCGCGGGCGCGCTGAAATCGATCGGCGAGGCCACCGCCGTTTCGGGAGGCGTTTCGAACGCCTCCAGAGGGGCTTCCTCCGGAGCGCCGTCGGCCGGCTGGTCGGCGGGTTGGGCGTGCAGGACCATCCCGACATCATCGACTGTCAACCTGCCCGCCGTCCAATGTTTCGAGTAGGTGTCGGGATCGACGTCGGGCCTTCCGTAACCGACACATTGGTTTCGGGTGCCGGGGGAGAATAGTGTGGGCCGGGTGAGCGGGTTCCTGAATTGGTGGGACGGCAACGAGCTGTGGCTTTCCGGCCTCGCGTTTGTGCTGCAAGCCATGATCGTGATGCCCGTCGTTTTGGCGGTGGCCTACATCACGGCGGGCCTGCTGGACGGCCTGCTCGGAAAGGGCATCAAGTTGATGCGCCGCGCCCGCCACGCCGATGGGGCGCCCGGGTAGCGCGCATGCCTCGGTCGCACGTGACGTTGATTCTGGTCACGCTTGTGGTGCTGGTCATTGTCACGTGGCTTGCGACGCACTGATGCCGCACTGAGCCTTCAGCGGGTGTGCGGTGGCGGCCCGGCGAATTCCTGTTAGGCTTCGCGACATGCACGTGGCATCCGGCGTCGTGAAATGCGCTGTCTTTGTGCACTGTTGTCGTTGACTCCCTCCCGTCCGCGGTTTGGTAGGAGTCGTCAACTCTCCTGAAGTCTTATCGCCTTTCCGCAGCAACGGGACCCAGACCGACTGTCCCGCTTGAAACCGCAGCGAAAGGCCACCAATGCTCAACGACATCGGCAGCGCCCCGCGCTGGCGGCCTGTCGTCACGCTCGCCCTGATCGTCGGGGTCGTCGCCGCGTGTCAGGGCGGCCCCAGCGACGTCGTCGGCGGGAGCGGTCCGGGCAACGCGCGCACGAGTATCACCTTGGTCGCCTACTCGGTCCCAGAACCGGGGTGGAGCAAGGTGATTCCCGCTTTCAATGCCTCCGACGAGGGCAAGGGCGTCCAGGTGATCGCCTCGTACGGCGCCTCCGGCGACCAGTCCCGCGGCGTTGTCGACGGCAAGCCGGCCGACGTCGTGAACTTCTCCGTCGAGCCGGACATCACGCGATTGGTCAAGGCCGGAAAGGTCTCCAAGGACTGGAACACTGACGCCACCAAGGGAATCCCGTTCGGGTCGGTGGTCACGCTGGTGGTGCGCAAGGGCAATCCGAAGAACATCAAGGACTGGGATGACCTGCTGCGGCCCGGGGTCGAGGTCATCACGCCCAGCCCCTTGAGTTCGGGATCGGCCAAGTGGAATTTGCTTGCCCCGTACGCCGTCAAGAGCGAAGGCGGCGCCAATAGTCAGGCCGGCGTTGACTTCATCGGCAAGTTGGTCCGTGAACACGTCAAACTGCGTCCCGGCTCGGGACGGGAAGCCACCGACGTCTTCGTCCAGGGCAGCGGTGACGTGTTGATCAGCTACGAGAACGAGGCGATCGCGACCGAGCGGGCGGGTAAGCCCGTGCAGCACATCAACCCGCCGCAGACCTTCAAGATCGAGAATCCGGTGGCGGTGGTGACGACCAGCCCGCACCTGGATGCCGCCGTCGCTTTCAAGAACTTCCAGTACACCGCGGCGGCGCAGAAGGTGTGGGCGCAGGCCGGCTTCCGGCCGGTCGACCCGGCCGTCGCCGCCGATTTCAGGGACCAATACCCCGCCCCGGCGAAACTGTGGACCATCGCCGACCTCGGCGGTTGGGGCACAACGGATCCGCAGCTGTTCGACAAGAACACCGGCAGCATCACCAAGATCTACACCAAGGCCACGGGATGACCGTGACTCTTCTGAACCGAAGCGCCGACCCCGACGCGATCCGGGACACATGGCGTCTGCGCGGATCCGGCACCACGTCACTTCGTGTCGGTGTGGCGACGCTGTGGCTGTCGGTGATCGTGCTGCTGCCGCTGGCCGCGATCGTCTGGGAGGCCGCCAGCGGCGGATGGCACGCGTTTTGGCTCGCGGTCACCTCGAATGCCGCGTTGGAGTCGTTTCGGGTGACGCTCACCATTTCCGCGGGGGTGACGGCGGTCAACCTGGTCTTCGGCCTGTTGATCGCCTGGGTACTGGTGCGCGACGACTTCGTCGGCAAGCGGCTCGTCGACGCGATCATCGATCTGCCGTTCGCGTTGCCGACGATCGTGGCCAGCCTGGTGATGCTGGCCCTGTACGGCAACAACAGCCCGGTCGGCCTTCATCTGCAGCACACGGCGTGGGGCGTGGCGGTGGCGCTGGCCTTCGTCACGCTGCCCTTCGTGGTGCGCGCCGTCCAGCCGGTGCTGCTGGAAATCGATCGGGAGACCGAGGAGGCGGCGGCCTCGCTGGGGGCCAGTGGCCCGAAGGTCTTCACCTCGGTCGTGCTGCCGTCGCTGACACCGGCCTTGTTATCCGGTGCGGGGCTGGCGTTCTCGCGAGCGATCGGGGAATTCGGGTCGGTAGTGCTGATCGGTGGCGCGGTGCCCGGCAAGACCGAAGTGTCCTCGCAGTGGATACGGACGCTGATCGAGAACGACGACCGGACCGGCGCCGCTGCGATATCCATCGTGCTGCTGGCGATTTCGTTCTTCGTTCTGCTCGTCCTGCGGCTGGTGGGTGGTCATGCCGCCAAACGTGAGGCCTTGGCCCCATGACGTCGCCGCCCAGGGTTCGCTACCTCATCCGATTCGTGGCGCTCGCGTACATCTTCGTGTTGCTCGTCGTGCCCGTGTCGCTGATCCTGTGGCGGACATTCCGGCCCGGGATCGGTCAGTTCTTCGACTGGGTGAGCACGCCCGCGGCGATATCGGCGCTGAACTTGACGCTGCTGGTGGTGGCCATCGTGGTGCCCCTCAACGTGGTTTTCGGAATTCCGACCGCGCTGGTGCTGGCGCGCAACCGTTTCCGCGGCAAGGGCGTGCTGCAGGCGGTCATCGATCTGCCGTTCGCGGTCCCGCCCGTCATCGTGGGCGTGGCGTTGATCCTGCTGTGGGGAGCGGCGGGTGCCTTCGGATTCGTCGAAAAAGACCTCGGCTTCAAGATCATTTTCGGCCTGCCCGGCATCGTGCTGGCCAGCATCTTCGTCACCCTGCCGTTCGTGGTGCGCGAAGTGGAGCCGGTGCTGCACGAGTTGGGAACCGACCAGGAGGAGGCGGCGGCAACCCTGGGTTCGGGTTGGTGGCAGACGTTTTGGCGGATCACGCTGCCGTCCATCCGGTGGGGACTGACCTACGGCATCGTGCTGACCACCGCGCGCACGCTCGGCGAATTCGGCGCGGTGATCATCGTGTCATCCAACCTGCCGGGGAAGTCGCAAACACTGACATTGCTGGTCGCGGACCGGTACAACCGCGGGGCCGAGTACGGCGCCTACGCGCTCTCGACGCTGCTGATGGGTGTGGCCGTGCTGGTCCTGATCTTCCAGCTGGTTCTCGACGTCCGCCGGGCACGAGCGACCAAGTAAGCCGGACAAGGAGACTCGCAGATGACCGACAATCCAACCGAGCGCGGCGACCACGCGATCGTGGTGCGGGACGCTTATAGGCGCTTCGGCGATTTCGTGGCGTTGGATCATGTGGATTTCGTGGTGCCCAAGGG
>NZ_JAOPWB010000297.1 GCF_025965855.1 Mycobacterium sp.
GGCGCGCACCCGCCCGTTGCGGATACCGCCGCGAAGGCCGTATGCGATGTTCTGCCCGACGGTCAGGTGCGGGAAGAGCGCCCCGTCCTGGGCGACATACCCGACACTCCGACGATGTGGTGCAACGCATTCCGCGGTGCCCGCCACCTGACGTCCCTCGATCGCGACTGCTCCGCCGTCGGGCTTCTCGAAGCCGGCGATCAGCCGCAGCAGTGTGGTCTTGCCGCAACCCGATGACCCGACGACGGCCGTGGTGCTGCCCGCGGCGAGCCGCAGGTCGACGCCGTCGAGCACGGTATGACCGCTGAACGCCTTGGCGAGACCGCGGATTTGAAGCACATCTGGTTTCACAGCGCGGCCACCTTGGTCGACTGCCGGAACAGCACCACCGTCACCGGCATCGCGAGCAGGACCATCACCAGCGCGTACGGAGCTGCCGCCGCGTAGTCGAGTTCGCTGCTCAGCGACCAGAAACGCAGCGACAGCGTGCGGGTACCGGTGGGCGCGAGGAGCAGAGTCGCGGTCAGTTCCGTAGCGACCGCGACGAATACCAACGAGGCGCCCGCCGCGGCCGCGGGGGCGGTGAGCCGCAGGGTCACCCGGGTGAAGGTGCGCAATGGGGAGACGCCGAGCGAACGGGAGGCCTCCTCGAGGTTCACCGGAACCTGGGCGAGGCCCGCGCGCAGGCTAACCAGCGCGCGCGGCAGGAACATCAGGACGTATGCGCAGACGACGAGGACGACCGTCTGGTACAGCGGCGGGGCGAACCGGATGGTGACGGTGACCAGTGCCAGTGCCGTGACGATGCCCGGCAGCGAACTTGTGACGAAGTTGGACCCTTCGACCACGCGGGCGAGCAGGCCGCTGGACCGCACCGCGACCCAGGCGATCGGAAACGCCAGCACCGTGGTCAGGGCGGCCGCCCCCGCGGCCAGTCCGATGGTCTGGGCGAGCGCCGCTCCGACGTCGTCGACGACCCACACCGACGAGCCGCCGATCCACAGCCATCGCAGGATCGTCCACACCGGTACACCGAGTGCCAGGACCGCCAGCACCACCAGCGCCGCGAGTGCGGGAAACGCTGCGCGTCCCAGCCGCAGGGGCGTGGCCGGGCGCGGGGCACCGCTGCCGATCCGGGCATATCGCGCATGCCCGCGGGCAGACGCCTCGGCCACCAGCAGCACCAGGCAGAACAACACCAGAACGCCGGTCAGCATGCTGCCGGCCGCCCCGGCGAACGTTGCCTGAAACTGCTCGAAGATCGCGGTGGTGAAGGTGTCGAAGCGCAGCATCGCGAATGCGCCGTACTCGGCAAGCAGATGGACGCCGATCAGCAGAACACCACCCAGAATCGCCAGCCGCAGTTGGGGCAACACCACCCGGAAGAACACCGCGGCCGAGTGCGAGCCCAGCGCGCGGGCGGACTCCTCAACGGAGGGATCGAGCCTGCGCAGGGTGGCGGCCACCGGCAGGTAGATGAACGGGAAGTAGGACAGCGTGGCGACGAGGATGCCCGCGCCGAGTCCATGCAGCGTTGGGACGACGCTGATCCAGGCATAGCTGTTCACGAACGCCGGTACGGCCAGCGGTGCCACGAACAGCGGCCGCCACACGGCGCGGCCGGGCACGTCGGTGCGTTCGACCAACCAGGCGGCGCCGACGCCGAGCAGCCCGCACACCGGCACCGTGATCGCCACCAGCGCAACGGTGTTGGCCAGCAGCTCACCGACCCTCGGCCGAAAGACAAGCTCGTAGGCCCGCGTCCAGCCGGTGGATGCGACGGCCCAGCCCACATAGCCGAGCGGGATGAGGGTCGCGGCGACCAGCGCCGCCACCGAGGTGGACACCACCGGGCCCGGCCGCGCTCCCGTTCCCGGCCGCGAAGCCGGGGGTCTCAGGCGCGAGGTCGAAGGAGCGACCACTTACAACAATCCAGCCTTCGTCATCAGATCGGTCACCTTCTGGGCGTCCAGTGTCGAGGGGTCAACGTGCGGGGCGTTCAGGTCACTCAGCGGGACCAGCGCGGCATTCGCCGGGACTCCGCTGGCGACCGGGTACTCGAAGGATGTCCCCTTCTGCAGCACGTCCTGGCCCGTCTTGCCGGTGATGAACCGGATGAACTGTTGTGCCTGCTGCTGCCTTTTGCTCGACTTCAGCACGCCGCCCCCGGAGAGGCTGATGAACGCGCCGGGGTCCTGATTGCGGAAGTAGTGCACCGCGGTGTTGCCGCTGATCTCCTTGGTCTTGGCCTGGTCGCGGAACCAGTAGTAGTGATAGATGACGCCGCCGGCGACCTGGCCGTCATTGACCGCTTTGAGCGTGGCGATGTTGTCCTGGTAGGCAACGGCGTTGGCCTTCATGCCCGCCAGCCAGGCCGAGGTGGCGGCCTCACCCTTCAGGGCGAGCAGGGCAGCGACGATCGCCTGGAAGTCCGCTTTGGTCGGGGGTGCGCCCCATCGCCCCTTCCACGCCGGCTGCTGCAGGTCCATCAGCGACTTCGGCAGTTGATCGGCGGGCAGTTTGTCCTTGTTGTAGACGAAGACTGTGGTTCGCGCCGCGACACCGGTCCACTTGCCGCTGGCCGGACGATACTTCGCCGGCACCTGGGCGACGGTCTGCTGATCGACATCGGCGAACAGTCCGGCGCGTTCCACGGCCGCCATCGCGGGGGAGTTCTCGGTCAGGAAAACGTCCGCGGGAGAGGAGGCCCCCTCGGCGATCAGCTGGTTGCCCAGTTCGGTGTCACCAGCCTGCCGGTACTGCACGGCGATGCCGGTCTCTTTGGTGAACGCGTCGATCCACTCCTTGGTCAGCGACTCGTGCTGGGCGTTGTACACCAGCAACTCGTCGTTCCCGCCGGAACTGGAGCACGCCGCCGCACCGAACGCGATGGCCAGCGCTACAACGATCGACAGGGCCCCCGCGACTCGAGTCCACCGTGCTCGCATATAGGCAGTCCTTTCCGCGCTGGAGGCACCGTTAGCTGAGGATAACCTAATGAAGGTACGCCTAGCTTGCGGCCCCGGCAGCGGGATTCGTTGGTTGGCAGGCGACCACTCTCGAGCCGTGGCCGCCACCTCGCCTCAGCCAGTCGCGGTGGGACTGCTCGCACATCTGCGACGTGAGCCGCTCGACCTCGTCCGGCTGGCGGTGTTGCCGGAGTGTCGAAGTGCCACTTCGTCCGCACCTTCGCGGCGACCTACGGCGAGACGCCGATCCGCTACCTCACCCGGCGTCGCATCGAACGCGCCCAGGATCTGCTACGGAGCGCGAACCTGACGGTGACCGAGGTATGCATGGCGGTCGGCTTCGCCAGCCTCGGCTCGTTCTCCTCCCGCTTCACCCGCCTGGTGGGTGAGAGCCCGACCTCCTACCGCGACCGCTGGGCGGCGCGAGCACAGCCGAGCAACCTGGGAGAAGCCTCGCGGCGCCGTCGGTGGTTAGCGCTTCGGCATGATCACCAACATCTCCCTCGTCACCGTCTACTGCCTCGACCAGGACGAGACCCGCGACTTCTACGTAAAGATCCTCGGCTTCGAGCCCGGCACCGAAATCACCATGTGGGTGAGGGCTTCCGCTGGGTGACCGTCAAGCATGCGAGTCAGCCTGAACTCGAGGTCACCCTGATGACACCGGGGCCGCCGCTGGACCCCGGGCCGCTGATTTCATCCGCCGCCAACTGGAGAAGGGGGGCATCGGCGGGCTGGGCCTTTCGGTCGACGACTGCCGCAAGACCTACGAGGAGCTCTCCGCCAAAGGCGTCACGTTCCGGCAGGAGCCGTCGGACCGGCCGGATGGGGTCGAGGCCGTCAGCGCGACAACTCGGGCAACTGGATGGTGCTGGTCGAACCCAAGGAGTTCAGTCCCGCCGACTTCCAGTACCGATCGGCCCTTCTCGGCGCCGCTGCGCGGTCACGGAGCGATCACGATGTGTTAAGGCGCCTCGCGCAAACCCTTACGAACTCGCGCCGGGCCTTATCGCATTCTTACGGATCGCGTTGCTATTGAGGCATTTATCACTCTCTGTGGTGTAACAGCTTGCCGAACCCGGGTGACCGCGCTACCGAGCCGGATTTCGACCCCGAAACCTTCCGGTACGTTGGCCAACGGGTCGGGGGAGAGCGACCATCTGGCGACACAATGAGGAAAAAACCATGAAAATGTCTGCTATTTCTGTGCGCCGCGGACTATTCGGCGCATTTGCCACCTGCGCGCTCGGGGGAGTCGCCGCAGCCACCATCGCGCTGCCGACGGCTACCGCCGCGCCGGCTTGCTCGGCCAGCGGTTTGGCGAGCACGGCCAGCGGTGTGCTCGGTGCGGCCGGCGGCTACTTGGACACCCATCCGGGTGCCAACGATGCGCTGACCGCTGCGGGCACGCAGTCGCCGGCGCAGGCGCAGTCTTCGGTGCGTGGGTACTTCACCGCCCACCCGAACGAATACATCGACCTGCAGAACATCGTGCGTCCGCTTACGGACCTGCGTAATCAGTGCAACGTCCAGGTCTCGCCGGCACAGCTCGCCACGCTGTTCGACGCGCTGTCCGCGTAACCAATCGCACCAACGAGCCGCCGCCGCAGCACTAGCTGTGGCGGCGGTTTCGTTGTGGACTGTGGATGACGGTGGGGCTGGGGATGACCGGTCGCTGATGGCGGCGTGTTGTCGGCATCGGCATGCACGGTTAACGCATGACTACGTTGACGCGTGCCGAGATCGGTGCGCTGGGTGAGCGGCTGGCGGCCGATCATCTGCTGGGCCTGGGGCTACGGGTGCTCGACCGCAACTGGCGCTGCCGGTATGGGGAGTTGGACCTGATCGCCGCCGACGGCGCGGCCCGGACGGTGGTGTTCGTGGAGGTCAAGACCCGCACCAGCGACCAGTTCGGTGGTGTGGCGCAGGCGGTGACACCGCAGAAGGTGCGGCGGCTGCGGCGGCTTGCCGGGTTGTGGCTGGCCGGCCAGGACGAGCGCTGGGCGGCGATCCGCATCGACGTTGTCGGTATCCGGATCGGGCGGCGGCGGACCCCGGAGATCACCCACCTGCAGGGGGTGGGCTGATGACGCTGGGCAGGGCGTTCTCGGTTGCGGTGCGTGGGCTGGACGGCGAGATCGTGGAGATCGAAGCCGACATCACCTCGGGTCTGCCCGGGGTGCATCTGGTCGGTCTGCCCGATGCGGCGCTGCAGGAATCGCGCGACCGGGTGCGCGCGGCGATCACCAATTGCGGCAACAGCTGGCCGATGGCGCGGCTGACGCTGGCGCTCTCGCCGGCCACCCTGCCGAAGATGGGCTCGGTCTATGACCTGGCCCTGGCGTCCTCGGTGCTGTCGGCGCACCGCAAGACCGCGTGGGATCGGCTGGAGAAGACGGTGCTGCTCGGCGAGCTCGCCCTCGACGGACGGGTGCGGCCGGTGAAGGGTGTGCTGCCCGCTGTGCTGGCCGCCAAACGCGAGGGGTGGCCCGCCGTCGTGGTGCCGGCGGACAACCTGGCCGAGGCCAGCCTGGTGGACGGTATCGAGGTGTGGGGTGCGCGGACGCTGCGGCAACTGCAGGCGTGGTTCGGCGGTAAAGCACAGCTGGACGACAGACTCACCGCCGCCGAGCCGGTGCCGGAGCCGACGGTCGACCTCGCCGACGTGGTCGGTCAGTCCCACGCCCGCTTCGCCGTCGAGGTCGCCGCGGCCGGGGCGCACCATTTAATGCTGACCGGACCACCCGGGGTCGGTAAAACCATGCTCGCGCAACGGCTTCCGGGTCTGCTGCCGCCGCTGTCGGACAGCGAGTCACTGGAGGTCACCGCCATTCATTCGGTCGCCGGCCTGCTGTCCGGTTCGACCCCGCTGATCACCCGCCCGCCGTTCGTGGCGCCGCACCACACTTCGAGCGTCGCGGCGCTGGTCGGCGGGGGATCGGGTCTGGCCCGACCGGGTGCGGTCAGCCGTGCACACCGTGGCGTGTTGTTCCTCGACGAGTGCGCGGAGATCGGCGTGAGCGCGCTGGAAGCGTTGCGAACTCCCTTGGAGGACGGCGAGATACGGCTGGCCCGCCGCGATGGGGTGGCTCGCTACCCCGCCCGGTTCCAGCTGGTGATGGCTTCGAACCCGTGTCCGTGTGCACCGGCGGATCCGCGTGACTGCATCTGCGCGCCGAGCGCCAAGCGCCGATATCTGGGCAAGCTGTCCGGCCCGCTGCTGGATCGGGTAGACCTGCGTGTGCAGATGCACCCGGTACGCGCGGGGGCGTTCTCCACCCAGGACGGTGAGTCCACCGCCGCGGTGCGTGACCGTGTCGCGCGGGCCCGCGAAGCGGCGGCAGACCGCTGGCAGCCGCACGGCATCCGCACCAACGCCGAGGTCAGCGGCGCCCTGCTGCGCCGCCGGTACCGGCCGGACGGCGCAGCGATGGCTCCGCTGCGCGCCGCCCTGGACCGTGGGCTGCTCAGCATCCGCGGCGTCGACCGAACGTTGCGCGTCGCCTGGACCCTTTCCGACCTTGCCGGGCGCACTTCGCCGGGGGTCGACGAGGTCACTACCGCCCTGAGCTTCCGCCAACCCGGAGGTACGCGATGAGCGACGACGAGACTCTGGCCGCGTGGGCATACCTCTCGCGGGTCGCCGAGCCGCCCTGTCCCGACCTGTCCGCACTGGCGGCGCGGGTGGGGCCGGTCGAGGCGGCACGCCGGATCCGGGCCGGCCGGGTCGGTGGTGACCTGGCACGGCGCACCGAGGCACGGCGCGGGATCGATTGCGCCGCTGAGGATTTAGCTGTCCTGGGTCGGTTGGGTGGCCGGCTGGTGACGGCTGATGATCCCGAGTGGCCGGTACTGGCACTGGCTTCTTTCGACGGCGTGGACGCGCTGCTCAGACCACGGGCAGATCCGCCGATGGTGCTCTGGGCGGCCGGCCCGGGCCGGCTGGACGACGTCTCGCAGCGCGCCTCCGCCATCGTCGGCACCCGGGCCGCGACGGCGTACGGCGAGCACGTGGCGGCGGACCTGGCGGCGGGTCTGGCCGCGCGCGACGTCGCGGTGGTGTCCGGCGGCGCCTACGGGATCGATGGTGCGGCCCATCGCGCGGCGCTGGCCTCCGACGGGCTGACCGTCGCGGTCCTGGCCGGCGGGGTCGATGTGCCCTATCCCGCCGGACACGCGGCGTTGTTGCACCGCGTCGGCGCGCAGGGACTGCTGGTCAGTGAATACCCGCCGGGAGTGCGGCCCGCTCGGCACCGGTTCCTCACGCGTAACCGGCTCGTTGCCGCACTGGCGGGCGCAACGGTGGTGGTCGAGGCGGGTCTGCGCAGCGGGGCGGCGAACACCGCGGCGTGGGGCCGCGCACTGGGGCGTGTCGTGTGCGCGGTACCCGGCCCCGTGACCTCGTCGGCCTCGGCCGGATGTCACGCGCTACTGCGAAGCGGTGCCGAACTTGTCACACGCGCCGAGGAGATCGTCGAGTTGGTCGGCCGCGCCGGCGAACTGGCACCCGATGAGCGGCGGCCAGCCTCGCCACTGGACGCTTTGACCGAGGCCGAGCAGCACGTCTACGAGGCCTTGCCCGCCCGCGGTCTGCGTACGGTCGACGAGATCGCCGTCGCATCCGGACTCGGGCCGAGCGAGGTGCTCGTGCCCCTGACGACATTGGAGGTCGCCGGTCTGGTGGTCCGCCAGGACGGCCGCTGGAAGCTGGGCGAGCGGGTGTGACGCGTGAGACGTAGCGGCCCACGGGCGCAGTCGCGCTCGTATAGTCGATGAGGTTGGCTAAGCGTTTCTGATCGGCAGGAGGCAAGGTGACAGGACGTCCAGTGCACACCTTCGAAGTGGTGCGGACCGAACAGGTGTCGCCTCACATCGTCCGGGTCGTGCTCGGGGGCAGCGGTTTCGACACCTTCGCTCCCAACGACTTCACCGACTCCTACGTCAAGGTGGTGCTCCTTCGCGACGACGTCGACGTCACCGCGCTGCCGCGCCCGCTGACTCTGGACAGCTTTCGCGACCTGCCCGCCGAGCAGCAGCCGGTGGTCCGCACCTACACGGTCCGCCATGCCGACAAGGATCGCCGCGAGATCGCCATCGACGTCGTGGTCCACGGCGAGCACGGCGTCGCGGGTCCGTGGGCGATGGCCGCCCGGCCCGGGCAGCCGGCGTACCTGATGGGGCCCAGCGGAGCCTATGCGCCGGACCCGGCGGCGGACTGGCACTTGCTGGCCGGTGATGAGGCCGGCCTGCCGGCGATCAGTGCCGCGCTGGAAGCGTTGCCGCCCAACGCCATTGGCAAGGTGTTCGTCGAGATCGCGGGCCCCGATGACGAGATCGCGCTGAACGCGCCCGAGGGTGTCGAGGTCATCTGGATCTTTCGCGGCGGTCGAGCCGACCTGGTCGGCGAGGACCGGGCCGGCGACAACGCACCCCTGATCACTGCGGTGAAGGAAGCGCTGTGGCTGCCCGGCCAGGTGCAGGTCTTCATCCATGGCGAGGCGCAGGCCGTGATGCACAATCTGCGGCCCTACGTGCGCAAGGAACGCGGCGTCGACGCCAAGTGGGCGTCGATCTCCGGCTACTGGCGCCGCGGCCGCACCGAGGAGACCTTCCGCCAGTGGAAGGCCGAACTCGCGAAGGCCGAAGCGGCCACGTAGAGCCGGGCTGGCACGCTGGTGCCCATGGCATTCGGCGACTATCAGAACGAGATCTACTTTCAGGGGCTGGCGGGGGTTATGCCCTCGCTGCCGATGGCATTTGCAGAACTCGAGGCCAAGGCGCAGGCGGCGCTGCCGCCGTCCGTCTGGTCCTACGTCGCCGGGGGCGCCGGCGACGAGCGCACACAGCGGGCCAACGTCACCGCGTTCGACAACTGGGGACTGGTCCCACGGATGTTCGTCGGCGCGAAAGAGCGTGACCTGTCCGTCGACCTGTTCGGGCTGAAGCTGCCCTCGCCGGTGTTCATGGCTCCGATCGGCGTCATCGGGCTGTGCGCCCAGGACCGCCACGGTGACCTGGCCGCCGCCCGGGCGGCGGCCCGCACCGGTGTTCCGATGGTGGGCTCGACGCTGATGGCCGACCCGATGGAGCAGGTCGCCGCCGAGCTTCGCGACACACCGGGGTTCTTCCAGCTGTACACGCCGACGGACCGCGACCTGGCCGCCAGCCTGGTGCATCGCGCGGAGGCGGCGGGATACAAGGGCATCGTCGTCACGCTGGACACCTGGGTGACCGGTTGGCGTCCCCGCGACCTGTCGACCGCGAACTTTCCGCAGCTGCGCGGCCACTGCCTGGCGAACTACACCAGCGACCCGGTGTTCCGGGCGAGTTTGCAACAAACGCCCGAGGACAACCCGCAGGCCGCGGTGCTGCGCTGGATCCAGGTCTTCGGCAACCCGCTGACCTGGGACGACCTCGGCTGGCTGCGCTCGCTGACCACGTTGCCGCTGATCGTCAAGGGGATCTGCCACCCCGACGACGCGCGGCGCGCCAGGGACGGCGGCGTCGACGGGATCTACTGCTCCAACCACGGCGGTCGGCAGGCCAACGGCGGTCTGCCCGCCATCGACGCCCTGCCCGCGGTGGTCGAGGCGGCCCAGGGGCTGCCCGTGTTGTTCGACTCCGGGATCCGCAGTGGCGCGGACATCGTCAAGGCGCTCGCGCTCGGCGCCACCGCGGTGGGCGTCGGCAGGCCGTACGCCTACGGGCTTGCCCTCGGCGGCGCCGACGGCGTCGTGCATGTGCTGCGGTCGCTGCTCGCCGAAGCGGACCTGATCATGGCCGTCGACGGCTATCCCACCCTCAAAGACCTGAACGCCGAAGCGCTGCTGCCGGTCCGGTAAGCCGGACACGCGCCCAGCCTGATCCGATTGCACGCCGCGGTCTGCCACGGTAGGGGAGTGCAGGGGCCCAGCCTCGAGGTGATCCTCGATGAGTTCGACGACTACCTCGCGCTGGAACGCGGCCGGTCGGCGCACACCCGTCGCGCCTATCGCGGCGATCTGCGGTCACTGTTCGACTTCCTCGCCACCCGTGCTGCCGACGCGGGTCTGACCGCACTGAGCCTGCCGATCCTGCGCTCGTGGCTGGCGGCACAGGCCGGCGCGGGCGCGGCCCGCACCACGCTCGCGCGCCGCACCTCCGCGGTGAAGACGTTCACGGCGTGGGCCAGCCGGCGCGGACTGCTCGCCACCGATCCGGCCACCCGGCTTCAGGTACCCAAGGCTCGTCGCACGCTGCCGGCGGTGCTCCGCCAGGACCAGGCGCTCGACGCTATGGCGGCCGCTGATTCCGGTGCGCAGCAAGGTGATCCGATGGCACTGCGGGACCGGCTGATCGTCGAGATGCTCTACGCCACCGGCATCCGGGTCAGCGAACTCTGCGGCCTCGACATCGACGACCTCGACATGGGCCCTCGACTGCTGCGGGTGCTGGGCAAGGGCAACAAGCAGCGCACGGTGCCGTTCGGTGAACCCGCAGAGGCGGCCACTGCTGCGTGGCTGGCCGACGGACGTCCCACGCTGGTCACGGCCGAATCCGGTCCGGCGCTGCTGCTGGGCAGCCGCGGGAGGCGCCTGGACCCGCGGCAGGCGCGGACGGTGGTGCACCAGACCATGGCCGCCGTCGACGGCGCCCCCGACATCGGCCCGCACGGGCTGCGCCACAGCGCCGCAACCCATCTGCTCGAAGGCGGCGCCGACCTGCGCATCGTCCAGGAGTTGCTCGGCCACTCCACCCTGGCCACCACGCAGCTCTACACCCATGTCACGGTGGCCCGGCTGCGGGCGGTGCACGACCAGGCTCACCCGCGGGCCTGAGGCTCAACGCAGCAGCGCGATGACCTCAGCGATGTCGGGCATGGCCGAGGGCCGGCCGGCCCATTCGTCGAACACGGTCCAGTGGCTCACGCCGAAACGCTGCTACCGCGCGGCGATGGTTTCGGCCATCTGCTCGGGCGTGCCCAACAGCACGAACGGCGAATAAAGGATCTGTTCGGGCGTGACGCCGCCGAACGTCGCGGCCAGATCCGCTGCGGCTGCGGCACGATCGTCGGTCTTCACTACCGCCTGCACGAGCACGTTCAACTCAATTCGCTCGAAGCGGTCACCCGCGGTGTCGCGTACGACACCGATGCGATCGTCGAGGCCGCCGGCGTCGAAATGTGTCAGCCGGACCTGTGTGGCGTCGCGGTTGTGGCTGAACCCCGTCAACCCGACGATATCGGCCAGCCGCCCGGCCAGCCGGAGCACCTCGGTCCCGTTGCCGCCGATCAGCAACGGAACACGGCTCTCGGGGGCCGCCACCAGCGACCCGGCGTCGGCGTGGACTTGGTAGAACTTCCCTTCGGCGTCGACCGCCTCGCCGTCCAGCAGCGACCGGATCAGGCCAGCCGACTCGGTCAGCCGCGCCACCCCTATTGCGCCAGACTCGAACTAGATGCCGGCGGCGTCGTACTCCGCCTTCATGTGCCCGGCTCCGATACCGAGTTCGAATCGACCGTCGGAGATGTCAGCAACCGTGGCCGCCTCCCGCGCGGTCTCGACCGGGTGGCGGAAGTCGTTGTTGAGCACCAGGGTTCCGACATGCAGCCGCTCGGGGCGATCGCCGCGGCGGCCGCTCCCGCGAACGGCGATACCGTCGGAACGAGGTGGTCGGGATCGTCAGCACATCGAACCCGGCGTTTTCGACGGCGACCGCGAAGTCGGCCCATTCGCGGCCGCGCGGCCTCCCGGTAGTCAGGCCGAACCGGACGGAACGGGAGCGGTGGGCCTCACTGGCGCCCGTCACATCTACGACGGTATGCGCGTCGAGTGTGCGGGGGTGGCGCCGAGTGTGTTTCGTGGGCGGCCAAGCCGCGAATCCTCGCCCTCAGCGCACACTCAACATCCCGTCGTCACCCGCGCAACGGCTTGAGCACGATCGGCGTGCTCGCCAACAGGCCCAGCGGGTCGACGTAGTCGGCGCGCGCTGCCGGACCCCACATCGCACCCCAGTGCAGACAGGCCACAGCGGCGCAGCCGGGGTGGCCCGCCTCCAGTGCACCGAGCGGCGAGCCGGCCGCCACCAGCTGACCGGCCCGCACCGATGCCCGCACCGGCTCGTAGCTGGTCCGCAACCCGCCCGGATGCGATACCGACACCAGCGGCCTTCCCGCCAACTCGCCGGCGAACACCACCGTCCCGGCCCCGGCGGCGAACACCGCCTGCCCGGGTGCGCCCGCCAGGTCGACGCCGCGGTGGCCGCGATTCCAGTTCGGTGACGGCGCGTCGAAGGCCCGGACGACGGCCGGTCGCGGTCGCAGCGGCCAGTCCAGCCGGGCGGTATCGGCGTGCGCCGGGCCCGCGCAGGCAACGGCTACTGCCACAATGACCGCGAAGCACCGCATATCCCCAGTTCAGCGCCACCAGATCGGCGTCGCCAGGCCCCACCGGCCTAGTTGTGGACGGCGGCGCCGCTGTGGACAAAGCACCTGCTCCGACGGTGTAAACTTTGACCTGCAACTCGCGCGAGCGTGTTGACTTCGCGTGCCCGCACCACGGCCCTGTTCGACTGGGGTCGTAACCGGATGCCGGCGGTCTCGTCTCAGGACGGGTCCGGCAACCCGCGGGCACCAGGGCCCGGCCTCACCCGACGCCGGGCGGCAACCGACAACAAGAGGACATGGCCGACTATGGCTGTTGTAACCATGAAACAGCTGCTGGACAGCGGCACCCACTTCGGGCACCAGACCCGTCGCTGGAACCCCAAGATGAAGCGGTTCATCTTCACCGACCGCAACGGCATCTACATCATCGATCTACAGCAGACGCTGACCTACATCGACAAGGCGTACGAGTTCGTCAAGGAGACCGTCGCCCACGGTGGCAGCGTCATGTTCGTCGGCACCAAGAAGCAGGCGCAGGAGTCGGTCGCGTCCGAAGCGACCCGCGTCGGCATGCCGTACGTGAACCAGCGCTGGCTGGGTGGCATGCTCACCAACTTCTCCACCGTGCACAAGCGGCTGCAGCGCCTCAAGGAACTCGAGGCGATGGAGCAGACCGGCGGCTTCGAGGGTCGCACCAAGAAGGAAATCCTGATGCTGACCCGGGAGAAGAACAAGCTGGAGCGCAGCCTGGGCGGTATCCGCGACATGGCCAAGGTGCCGTCGGCAATCTGGGTCGTCGACACCAACAAGGAGCACATCGCCGTCGGCGAGGCCCGCAAGCTCGGTATCCCGGTCATCGCGATCCTGGACACCAACTGCGACCCCGACGAGGTCGACTACCCGATCCCGGGCAACGACGACGCGATCCGCTCGGCCGCGCTGCTGACCAAGGTGATCGCCTCCGCGGTCGCCGAGGGCCTGCAGGCACGCGCCGGCGTGGGCCGCGGCGATGGCAAGCCCGAGGCGGAGGCCGCCGAGCCGCTCGCCGAATGGGAGCAGGAGCTGCTGGCCTCAGCGACAGCGACAGCCTCCGCCACCGCGACAGCCGCCCCCTCTGCTCAGGACGCCGCGGTAGGCGCAACCGAAACAACCACTGACCCCTCATAGGAAGGCTGAGCATTGGCGAATTTCACCGCTGCCGATGTCAAGCGGCTTCGGGAGCTCACCGGCGCCGGCATGCTGGACTGCAAGAACGCGCTGGCCGAAACTGACGGCGACTTCGACAAGGCCGTCGAGGCGCTGCGGATCAAGGGCGCCAAGGACGTCGGCAAGCGCGCCGAGCGCGCCACGGCCGAAGGTCTGGTCGCGGCCGAGGGCGGGGCGCTCATCGAGCTCAACTCGGAGACCGACTTCGTCGCCAAGAACGCCGAGTTCCAGAAGCTCGCCGACGAGATCGTCGCAGCGGCGGCCCGGTCCAAGGCCGCTGACGTCGACGCCCTGAAGGCGGCGAGCGCCGGTGACACGACGGTCGAGCAGGCCATCGCCGACCTGTCGGCCAAGATCGGCGAGAAGCTCGAGCTGCGCCGTGTCGCGTTCTTCGACGGCACCGTCGAGACCTACCTGCACAAGCGCGCGGCGGACCTGCCGCCGGCCGTTGGTGTGCTGGTCGAGTACGGTCCGGGTACCGACCCGGACACAGGCACAGCTGCGGCGCACGCCGTCGCGCTGCAGATCGCCGCGCTCAAGGCGCGCTACCTGTCCCGCGAGGATGTGCCCGAAGACGTCGTGGCCAGCGAACGGCGCATCGCCGAGGAGACCGCGAAGGCCGAGGGCAAGCCGGAGCAGGCGCTGCCCAAGATCGTCGAGGGCCGGCTGAACGGCTTCTTCAAGGACGCCGTGCTGCTCGAGCAGCCGTCGGTGTCCGACAACAAGAAGACGGTCAAGGCGCTGCTCGACGAAGCCGGTGTGACGGTGACGCGGTTCGTTCGCTTCGAGGTGGGCCAGGCCTAGCCGAAAAGCGCCAGCGGCTAGCGTCGGTGTCATGCGACGCGTGCACGCTTTCGGCGACGATGCCCTCGGTGACCTCGACGCGGTCGGCCTGGCCGACGCCATACGGGCCGGTTCGGTCGGCAGAGCCGATGTCATCGAGGCCGCCATCGCCCGCACCGAGGCCGTCGACCCGGCCCTCAACGGCTTGGCGTACGCGGCGTTCGAGCAGGCGCGGTCCGCCGCAACGGCAAGCGCAGGCAGTGGCTTTTTTAGCGGCGTCCCGACGTTCGTCAAGGACAACGTCGACGTCGCCGGCCAGCCGACGATGCGCGGCACCGACGCGTGGACGCCCCAAAACGCCGTCGCCGACGGCGAGTTCACCCGGCTGTTCCTGGCCACCGGGCCCACGTCGGTGGGCAAGACGCAGATGTCGGAATTCGGGTTCAGCGCGTCCGCCGAACACCCCCGGCTGGGGCCGGTCCGCAACCCGTGGGACACCGATCACACCGCGGGCGCCTCGTCCTCGGGTTCAGGCGCGTTCGTCGCCGCCGGGGTGGTGCCGATCGCCCACGCCAACGACGGCGGTGGCTCGATCCGGATTCCGGCCGCCTGCAACGGACTTGTCGGGCTCAAGCCCTCGCGTGGCCGGTTGCCGCTGGATGCGGAGCTGCGCCGGATGCCGGTGGGCATCGTCGCCAACGGCGTGCTGACGCGCTCGGTGCGCGACACCGCCGCCTTCTACCGGGAGGCCGAGCGAGTCTGGCGAAACCCCAAACTGGCGCCGGTCGGTGACGTGACCCGCCCCGGTAGGCAGCGGCTGACGATCGCCGTGGTGACCCGATCCGTCCAGCGCGAGTGCGGCCCCCAGGTGCGGGAGCTGACGCTCAAGTCGGCGGCGCTGCTCGAGGAGCTGGGCCACCGCGTCGAACACGTCGACCCCCCGGTGCCGGCCAGTTTTGTGGACGATTTCGTGCTGTATTGGGGCTTTCTGGCGCTGACGCAGGTGCGCGCCGGGCGACGGCTCTTCGGCAACACATTCGACCGCACCCGGCTGGATGCCCTGACGCTCGGCCTGGACCGGCACACCAGCCGCAACATGCACCGGCTCCCGTTGGCCATCGTGCGCCTGCGCAGGCTGCGGCGGCGCACCGCGGAGTTCTTTCGCAGCTACGACGCGGTGCTCACGCCCACCCTCGCTGACGAGACGCCGCCGATCGGGTACCTGGCTCCCACCGACTATCAGCAGGTGATGGACCGGCTCATCAGCTGGGTGGCGTTCACCCCGCTGCAGAACGTCACCGGCGAGCCGGCGATTTCGCTGCCGCTGACCCAGTCCGCCGATGGCATGCCGGTGGGCATGATGGTTTCGGCCGACCTCGCGCAGGAGTCGCTGCTGCTGGAACTGGCCTACGAACTCGAGGAGGCCCGCCCGTGGGCCCGGATCCAGGCCACCCGCTGATCGCCTCAGTCGGATCCGAGCTTTTCGAGCATCCGTTTGAACTCGCGCTGCTGCGCGCCGGTCAGCTTGCCCAGGATCCGGGCGTCGGCGACGCGGACCGCGGCTTCGGCACGCTTCAGCAGAGCGCGGCCCTGACCGCTCAGCGTGGCCGGTAGCGCGCGGCCGGAGGACACCGACGCCGGCCGTTCCACTGCGCCAACGTCTTCCAGCTTGCGCAGCACCGTGTTCATCGCCTGCGGGGTGACGTTGGTGTGCCGGGACAACTCGGCGCTGGACATCCCCGGGTACAGCGAAAGGATGCGCAGGCAAACGAATTCCGGCAGCGTCAGGCCCAGCGGACCGAGCACCGCGGAAACCTCCGGCCGCAGAACGGCGCCCACCCGGTAAAGCAGGTAACCGAGCGGAGCGTCGTCGACCTGACCCATGTCAGCGATCTTGACATATCTCGGGGGTGCGGACGTGCACCTTGGCCGGTGCGGCCCGGTCGTTCACCCAAGGTGGTGATTTCCGGGCGGCTAACGGGGTAACCCACTGGGATCCAGACGTGAAGGAGCGCCCATGGGCGATGCAACCGAAGTTAGCGAACGGGTGGCCGAGCGTGCGCGGCGGGAAGCCGACGCCTACCGCGGAGACAATCCCCGGCCGTTGGAGGGATACACGGTGGTCCTCGGTGTGTACGGCATGCTGGTCGCCCTCGCCGGCGTCTTGGCCGTGGCCACCGGGCGAAAGCTCCCCGAGCGCTGGAGTCTGCGGGATCTCGTCACCGTCACCATCGGCACCCACAAGCTGTCGCGCACGATCTCCAAGGACGCGGTGACCAGCCCGTTGCGCGCGCCGTTCGCGCACTATGCCGGTTCGGGTGGCCCGGCCGAGGTGATGGAGGAAACGAGGCACGGCGGCGCGCTGCGCCATAGCCTGGGCGAGCTGTTGACCTGCCCCTTCTGCCTCGACATGTGGGTGGCCACCGCGTTCGTCATGGGGCTGATCTTCGCGCCCAGGCTGACCCGCCTGGTCACGGGCACGTTCACCGCCCTGGCCGGCGCCGACTTCTTGCAGCTGGCCTACGCGAAGGCGCAGCAGATTACCGAGGGCTGACAAGGACTAGAAAGGGGATCCGATGCCCAAGACGACGAAGGGCGGCACGCCGAAGAAGGACGAGTTACCGAGCACGCTGCGGCGTTCCAACGCCAAAGCGCAACGCACGTTCGCGAAAGCCCATGACGCGGCCGCCGAGGAGTATGGCAGCGAGGAGCGCGCCCACCGGGTGGCCTACTCCGCGCTCAAGCACAGCTTCGAAAAAGTCGGCGATCACTGGGAGCCCAAGAGCCAGAAGGGTCCGTCGGACGAGCTGGCCGAGGGCGGTGGCCCCCGAAACACCGGCCGCTCGGCCGAGGGCGTCGACGCCAACGCCAGCAAGAAGCATCTGCTCGACGTGGCGCGCCGGCTCGACGTGCGCGGCCGGTCGACGATGAACAAGTCGGAATTGGTCGACGCCATCAAGAAAGCGAACCGCCGGGTTCGAGGGCGCTGAGGGCTGTTTAGGCCGACGATCGGTGGGCATCCCGAGTGCCATGGTCGCATCCACCACCCGCAGACAACTCCAACAGTGCCTGTCCGACGTGGATTTTCCGGCGAATAAGGCGGATCTGCTGGACGCCGCAGGCAATGCATGCGACGACGAGACCCTCCGCGCGTTGCGGGCGATTCCGCCCGAGACCTACACGAACGTGGACCAGGTCGTCGCCTCCGTCAACATCGCCGACGACCACGACATCAGCGACGGCGACAAGGCCGCCGCGCGTCGTACCCACACCAAGCCGGGTCTCGCCGAAACCGCCAAAGACCTCGAAAGCCGCAGCCCGATCGTCGACGAATTGGGCGAAAACCGCGGCTCCTGAACGCAGTTCGCGCCCTAAAGAATCGGCCGGCCGGCGGTCACCGCCACCCGCGCCCCTGAAATGTAACTCGCGTCGTCGGAGGCCAGCAGGACGTAGATCGGCGCCAGCTCGGCCGGCTGACCGGCGCGCCCCAGCGGTACGTTGTCCCCGAACGATTCCACGCTTTCCGGGGGCATGGTCGACGGGATCAGCGGTGTCCATATCGGGCCCGAGGCCACGCTATTGACACGGATTCCCTTGTCGCCCGACAGCTGAGCGAGGCTGGCCGAGAAGTTGGCGATGGCCGCCTTCGTCGCCGCGTAGGGCGCCAGGGTGGGGTTGGGCGAATCGGAGTTGACCGAGGAACTGCCGATGATCGACGAGCCGGGGCCCATGTGCGGCAGGGCGGCCTTGGCGAGGTAGAAGTAGGCGCCGACGTTGAGCCGGAAGGTGTAGTCCCACTCCTCGTCGCTGATCTCATCGAGGCTTTTGTGCATCATCTGGTAGACCGCGTTGTTGACGAGGATGTCGATGCCGCCGAATTCTCCGACCGCCCGGTCGACCACCGCCCGGCAATGGTCCGCGTCGGACAGGTCACCGCGGACCAATACGCATTTGCGGCCCGCCTCTTCGACATAACGGGCGACATCGCGCGCGTCCTCGTCCTCGTTCAGATAGGAGATGAGAACGTCGGCGCCCTCGCGGGCAAACGCGATGGCGACGGCGCGCCCGATGCCGCTATCCCCGCCGGTGATGATCGCCTTTTTCCCGGTGAGCTTTCCCGAACCCCGATAGCTGTTTTGGCCGCAGTCCGGAATGGGCTTCATCTGTGCTTGCACGCCCGGAACGGTTTGTTGCTGAGCCGGAAAGCCCATTGCCACTTCCCCTTTCGTAATTCGCATTGCAGCAGAGCGCCTTCAGGATTCGCGGATGTTAGGGCCCGCCGCAGGGACATCCGGATCGCCGTCCGCCGGCGGGGCCGGTTGCCGTGCACGGTGCCCCTCGAGTAAGCAGGTGAGTTCTAGGCTGCGGCTCCCCCTTGCCGCGGGAAATAATCACCGGATAGGGCAACCAGTGATGCCAATGTTAATTTTGTGACGCGAAAAGCGCTGCGTCACAAAAAATCGTCATGGCCGTCGGCGCAGGTAGCCGGGCGGCCTGGGGTAATTGAGCGGTTTATCGGTGTTTAGCCATACCCTCAAACGGTAATGCGACCCGGTGCGGTTATCGCCCTACGTGGGAGCGATTGTTCGACACGAAAGGAATACCTATGAAGGTCACCACAACCGCTGTAAAGAGTGCTATTGCTGCCGGCGGTATAGCGGCTGCAGGCGTTTTGGCAGCAGCAACCGCTTCCGCTGCGCCGCCCAACATCCAGGGATTCGGCACCAGCGAACAACTCATTGACGGGCCCATGGTCACCAACTACACAGTGAGCAACCTGCAGCCGAGTAACGCTTCGATTCCCGGCTACACCCCTAAAGGGACGCTCTACCAGGCGGATGTCACCGCCAGGTCGGACGGCGGGATCGTTACCCCGATGGTTAACGATTTCATCGCCCGCGGGCCCAACGGTCAGAACTACCGGGTGATCGACAAGGTTGCGGCCCCGAGCAGCCTCAACCCGGCGCCTATCCCGCAGGGCACCGAATCGACGGGCACGCTGTACTTCGACGTCACCGGCGCACCGCCGAACGGCGTCGTCTACAACGACGGAATGCAAGACGTCCTGATCTGGACGTCGAACGTTCCGGGGGCCTCGGCGCCTGGCTCACCGAACGCAAGTCCGCCACCGGGTGCCCCTCCCGGCCCGGCACACACCTAATCCGGTTGCAGATCCCTCCCCGCGCCACGCCGAGTGACGCGGGGAGGTTTGCGTATCCGGGGCATCCTGCGCGGCCGAACGGGGTACCCGGCGTATATGACCGAAACCGATCACAGGCCCGCCGACGTACGTGAACAGGCGCAGCAACACGCCGACCAGGCGCGGGCGTCCATGCAAGACAAGCGAGACAAGCAGGACGGCGGGCTCAGCGGCTGGGTGGCCAACCGCGCCGGTGAGTGGGACCTCAGTGGCCAGGATGAAACCACGCTGCAGCGTCAGAAGTTTTTTTGGAATGTGCTGGTGGACTACTGGTTCCGCATGGAGATCGACGGCTGGGAGAACATCCCCGAGCCGCCGGCTCTGCTGGTGGGAATCCACTCGGGCGCCCCGTTCGTCTGGGACGCGTGGACCGTCGGCCTGCAATGGTGGCGACGCTTCGGCCAGGATCGCCCGCTGCACGGCACGGCGCACGACGCGTTGATGGCCATCCCGATCGTCGGGCGGTACTTCCGGTCGATGGGTGTGCTTCCGGCCGCGCCGGACGCGATCGCCACGGCGTTGGCGGAGGGGCGCGACGTGGCGCTGTGGCCGGGCGGGGAAGTGGACTCGCTGCGCCCGTGGAGCGAACGCGATCGCGCCAACCTGGCGGGTCGAAAGGGGTTCGTGAAAATGGCGATTCGCGCGGGGGTGCCGATCGTGCCGATCGCGACGGTCGGCGGCGCCGACGCGATGCCGGTGCTGATCCGCGGCGACCGCCTGTCCAAGGTGCTGAAACTCGACCGCCTGCTGCGGCTCAAAGTCTTCCCGGTGGCGGTTTCCTTGCCGTGGGGGATCGCCCCGGCGGCGCTGCCTCAGCTGCCGCTCCCGGCCAAGATCCGGACCCGCTTCATGCCGGCCGTCGAGCTCGACCACGATCCCGCACGCGCCGAGGACGACGACTACGTCGAGCGCAAATACCACGAGGTGCAAGGCGCCATCCAGGAAGGTATGGACGCGCTGGCGCGCAAGCGCGCATTACCGCTATTTGCCTGATCAATTTGCGAAAGGCGGGGCACGGCAAGGCCTTTCGGGCCGGGCCGCAATACGGCTAGTGCGCGATGGGATCCGTGGCGGGCCGTGCCGTCGACGTCCAGACCGGGGTCAGCGTCGAACCGCTGAGAATCCATTCCGGTTGCGGCGGCGTCGCCGCCATATAACCGACACCGCGGACGGTGTCGATCATCGATTCGTGTTTCGTTCCGAGCTTGGCACGCAGCCGCCGCACGTGAACGTCGACCGTGCGGACCCGACCGTTGCAGCCATAACCCCACACCTCGTGCATCAGCCGGGTGCGGGTGAAGGCCCGGCCGGCATGCTGCACAAGGAAATTCACCAACTTGAACTCGGTGAGCGTCAGGCCCAGGTCTTCGCCGTTCAGCGATCCCGTGAAGCTGGCGGGGTGCAACACCAGGTCGCCGAATTTCAAGCTGCCGTCCATCGCGCTGCGCCGGCGCGAGATCGCAAGTCGCAGCCGCGCCTGAAGCTCGTCGGCCCCGGCGGCGGGCAGCAGCACGTCGTCGAAGTGCCAGTCCACGTCCACCGCCACGAAGTCCGCCGGTGCCACCAGGGCCACCACCGCGATGGACGGTGCGTCGGCCGTCAGTCGCCGGCAGACATCCCTGGCCGCGTCGAGGTCGCTGCGTGCGTCGATGATCGCCACATCGGCACTCCCGTGATGCCCATCGATATGGCGGGTAAGGGGGGCGCGTCGCACCGTTTGCGTGAACGACTTCAGGGTGGGCAAGGCCGATTCGAAATCGTCTGCATCGGTGAGCAGTAAAACTTCCAAAGACATCTCCAAACTCGTGAGTTTGTCGTCGCCCCCCACCCGTAGGCACCTCACGGTGAGATGTCTGCCAGCGCAGCGCTGAGTACCCGATTCAGAGCAAAACTATGCAAAGTTTATTGCCCGCCAGCGCGGGATCAATACTCCGGGCCCGGAAAGTCGACAGGTCCGGTCCGTGAAAACGGACCGGACCCATCTCAGCGACAAGCTACTGGTTGGCCTTTTGGCGCTCCTCGGCCGCCTTGGCGCCGCCGCGAGCGGCCTCCGCTTGCGCTTCCTTCTTCGCCGCGTCGCGCTGAGCTTCCGCCTTGTCCTGCTGGGCCTCGCCCTCGCGCGTGAGGTCGTCACGACCGGTCACCGCGCCGACTGCTTCCTTGGCCTTGCCCTTGACGTCCTCGACGACGCCCTTAACGGCTTCGGCAGGTCCCGATTTGTTGTCCGCCATGGATTTGTTCCTCCTCATTGGCGTACGTGATTGAGCGATTCCCGCTCAACGCCGATCGCCCACGCGATCGGCCCCATCACGCGGGAGGCATGGTCCTTATTCTCAAGACCGTGGGTTCGCCCCCCGCGTTAGGTGCGGATTCCCCGCCCGGCCACCCGCTCAAACATCCGGCGCCGGAAGGAAAGCCGTGTCGGTGCGATAGCGGGGTCCACCTTTGGCCGATGTGGCGGCGGATCCACCCAAATCGCCGACTGCGCAGATAATGCACCCCGCCGGGCCAACATTGTGCTGCGATGAGGCAGGATGTGAAATGCCGTTCCGGATGAGTTCGCCCGGGATGGCACTCTCATGCGAGGAGTCTGATGACGGAGCCGACGAAAAGCGCCAACGGCGTACCGACATCTTCACCGGAGAATGGAGATTCCGGGCAGCCGGAGAGCCGATCCAAGTATTCAAGAGTGTTGCTCAAGCTCGGTGGCGAAATGTTCGGCGGCGGCCAGGTTGGCCTGGATCCCGACGTGGTGGCGCAGGTCGCGCGCCAGATCGCCGAGGTGGTCCGCGGCGGTGTCCAGGTCGCGGTGGTGATCGGCGGCGGCAACTTCTTCCGTGGCGCACAGCTTCAGCAGCGGGGCATGGAGCGCACGCGTTCGGACTACATGGGCATGCTCGGCACCGTCATGAACAGCCTCGCCCTGCAGGACTTCCTGGAAAAGGAAGGCATCGTTACGCGGGTCCAGACCGCGATCACCATGGGTCAGGTCGCCGAGCCCTACCTGCCGTTGCGCGCCGTCCGCCACTTGGAGAAGGGCCGGGTGGTGATCTTCGGGGCCGGCATGGGCCTGCCCTACTTCTCCACGGACACGACGGCCGCGCAGCGGGCGCTGGAGATCGGTGCCGAGGTGGTCTTGATGGCCAAGGCGGTCGACGGCGTGTTTTCCGCCGATCCGCGGCACAACCCCGAGGCCGAGCTGATCACCGCGATCAGCCATCGCGAGGTCATCGACCGCGGGCTGCGAGTGGCCGATGCCACCGCGTTCAGCCTGTGCATGGACAATGGCATGCCGATCCTGGTGTTCAACCTGCTGACCAATGGGAATATCGCTCGTGCGGTCGCTGGTGAGAAGATCGGAACGCTGGTCACCACCTGAGGGGAAGACGCGGAAATGATCTGCGCTGGCGACGATGCACAACGCAGTGATGAGAAGGAGCGGCGCAAATGATTGATGAGGCTCTCTTCGACGCGGAAGAGAAAATGGAGAAGGCCGTATCCGTAGCCCGCGACGACTTGTCAACCATCCGAACCGGCCGCGCCAACCCCGGCATGTTCTCCCGGATCGTGATCGACTACTACGGCACCAACACGCCGATCACGCAGCTGGCCAGCATCAACGTCCCCGAGGCGCGGCTCGTCGTCATCAAGCCCTACGAGACCAACCAGCTGCACGCCATCGAGACGGCGATCCGCAACTCCGACCTGGGTGTGAACCCCACCAACGACGGCACCCTGATCCGGGTGGCGGTGCCGCAGCTCACCGAGGAGCGCCGGCGGGAGCTGGTCAAGCAGGCCAAGCACAAGGGGGAAGAGGCCCGCGTATCGGTGCGCAACATCCGCCGCAAGGCGATGGAGGAACTGCACCGAATCCGCAAGGACGGCGAAGCCGGCGAGGACGACGTCGGCCGGGCGGAAAAGGACTTGGACAAGACCACCCATCAGTACGTCACCCAGATCGATGAGTTGGTCAAGCACAAAGAAGGGGAGCTGCTGGAGGTCTAGCGGCCGCTCAGCAATCATGTCCGTGGCAACCACCGGCGCAGGCGACCCGCCCGACGAGCCCGCGCGTCCGCACGAGAACGCGGTGCAACAGCCGGCGAACAAGACGTCGCGGGCGGGACGCGACCTGCGCGCCGCGATCGCGGTGGGGGTGGGGATCGGCAGCGTCCTCGTCGCGACCCTGATCTTCGCCCCCCGCTACTGGGTGCTCCTCTGCTCGGGGGCCATTCTGGTCGCCACCCACGAGGTGGTGCGCCGGCTGCGCGAAGCCGGCTACGTCGTACCGGTGATCCCGCTGCTGGTAGGCGGGCAGGTCACCGTCTGGCTGACCTGGCCGTTCCATGCCGCCGGCGCGTTGGCCGGCTTCGGGGCGACCGTCGTGGTCTGTATCATGTGGCGGCTGTTCATGCAGGACAACAGCCATCGGCCCGAGCCGTTCGCCGGTTCACCGTCGGCGAACTACCTGCGCGACGCGTCCGCCACCGTCTTCCTGGCCGCCTGGGTCCCGCTGTTCGCCTCCTTCGCCGCGTTGCTGGTGTACCCGAAGGATGGCGCCGGGCGGGTGTTCTGCCTGATGATCACGGTCATCGCGTCCGACGTGGGTGGCTACGCCGTCGGCGTGCTGCTGGGTAAGCACCCGATGGTCCCGGCGATCAGCCCGAAGAAGTCCTGGGAGGGATTCGCCGGATCGCTGGTCTGCGGCATCACCGCCGCGATCCTGACCGCGACCTTCCTGGCCGGCAAGCCGCCATGGATCGGTGCGCTCCTCGGTGTCGTCCTGGTGCTGACCTGCACGCTGGGCGACTTGGTGGAGTCCCAGATCAAGCGCGACCTCGGCATCAAGGACATGGGCCGACTGCTGCCCGGCCACGGCGGTCTGATGGATCGGCTCGACGGCGTGCTCCCGTCGGCGGTCGCGGCCTGGATCGTGCTCACCTTGGTTCGCTAGGCGTGACCGATACTGGACACATCATGGTCCAACAGTTGGTGTTCACCGAGCCGCGCCCCAGCAGGCCGCCGCGGCACCTCGCCGACCTCGACGCGGCGGGCCGCGCGTCGGCCGTCACGGAGCTGGGCCTGCCGGCCTTTCGGGCCAAGCAGCTCGCGCATCAGTACTACGGCAGGCTGATCGCCGATCCGCGGGAGATGACCGACCTCCCGGCGGCCGTGCGTGACGTGATCGCCGAGGCGATGTTCCCGAACCTGCTCACGGCGGCCGCCGAAGTTACCTGTGATGCCGGTCAGACCCGAAAGACGTTGTGGCGGGCCCTCGATGGCGCCACCGTCGAGTCGGTCCTCATGCGCTACCCGGACCGCAACACGGTGTGCATTTCGTCGCAGGCCGGTTGCGGCATGGCCTGCCCGTTCTGCGCCACCGGCCAGGGCGGCCTGACCAGGAACCTGTCCACCGCCGAGATCCTCGAACAGGTGCGTGCCAGCGCGGCGGCGCTGCGCGACGACTTCGGTGACCGGCTGTCGAACGTGGTTTTCATGGGCATGGGGGAGCCGCTGGCCAACTACGCGCGGGTGCTGGCCGCGGTGCGGCGCATCACCGAGGCGCCGCCGCACGGCTTCGGCATTTCGGCCCGCTCGGTGACGGTGTCCACAGTGGGCCTGGTCCCCGCGATCCGCAAACTCGCCGACGAACGGCTCGGGGTGACGCTAGCGCTGTCGTTGCATGCGCCCGACGACGAACTGCGCGACACGCTCGTCCCGGTCAACAACCGCTGGAAGATCGGCGAGGCTCTCGACGCGGCCCGGTACTACGTGGACGTGACCGGTCGGCGGGTATCGGTCGAGTACGCGCTGATCCGCGACGTCAACGACCAGCCCTGGCGGGCCGACCTGCTGGGTAAGCGGCTGCATGGCGCGCTCGGCCCGCTGGTCCACGTGAACTTGATCCCGCTAAACCCCACCCCGGGCAGCGACTGGGATGCCAGCCCCAAGGCGGCGGAGCGGGAGTTCGTCCGGCGGGTTCGATCGAAGGGGGTCTCCTGCACGGTGCGGGACACGCGGGGGCGTGAGATCAGCGCCGCATGTGGACAGCTGGCCGCCGAAGGCGGTTAGCTGGAGCGCAGGCGAATCAGGCCCCGCCTGTGGACAGCTGGCCGCCGACGGCTGAGCCCGCGATGAACCCCGAGGGCGCCCACCACGTCTGTAGGGCATAACACCAGCAAACGAGGTGATGCCATGTTTATTCGGCTTGTGACTCCGCTCAAGTTGTTGGCCGCGGCCCTTTTCGCCGCCGCCCTGATATTCGGGCTCGCCGACGCGCCGCGCTCCGCGGCCGCCGACGACCGCCTGCAATTCACCGCGACCACGCTCAGCGGTGCGCCGTTCAACGGCGCCAGCCTGCAGGGCAAACCTGCGGTGCTGTGGTTCTGGACGCCGTGGTGTCCGTTCTGCAACGCCGAGGCTCCCGGCGTCAGTCAGGTGGCCGCCGCCAACCCGGGCGTCACCTTCGTCGGCGTCGCGGCGCACTCGGATGTGGGGGCGATGCAGAACTTCGTCTCCAAGTACAACCTGAATTTCACCACCCTCAACGACGCCAACGGCTCGATCTGGGCCCGCTACAACGTCCCCTGGCAACCGGCCTACGTGTTCTACCGGGCGGATGGCAGCTCGACGTTCGTCAACAACCCCACCGCGGCCATGCCCCAGGACGAGCTGGCCGGCCGGGTGGCGGCGCTGCGCTAACGCCGTGGATCGCGGTCTGGTCGGTCTGGCCTTCGCTGCCGGCTTGGTTGCGGCCCTGAACCCGTGTGGGTTTGCCATGCTGCCCGCGTACCTACTCCTCGTGGTGCGCGGGCAGCAGCCCGGCGAACGGCGGGGCCTGGCCCCGCTCGGCCGCGCAATCGCGGCCACCGTCGGGATGGCGCTCGGCTTCTTGACGGTGTTCGGCTTGTTCGGCGCGCTGACCATATCGGCGGCCTCGACCGTGCAGCGGTACCTGCCGTACGGAACCGTGGTCATCGGCGTTGTGCTTGTCGCGCTTGGGGTTTGGCTGCTGTCGGGCCGGGAGTTGACGGCGCTGGCGCCCCGGCAGCTGGGCCCGAGATGGGCCCCGACCGTGCGGCTGGGGTCCATGTACTCCTATGGCGTCAGCTACGCGATCGCGTCGCTGTCCTGCACGATCGGGCCGTTCCTGGCGGTCACCGCCGCCGGCTTCCGGGGCGGATCGGTCGTCACCGGCGTCTCGGTCTACCTCGCCTATGTCGCGGGCCTGACGTTGGTGGTGGGCGTCCTCGCCATCGCCGCGGCGACGGCGAGCTCGGCGCTGGCCGACCGGCTGCGGCGCCTCCTGCCGTTCGTCAGCCGGATCGGTGGGGCGCTGCTGGTGCTGGTCGGGCTGTACGTCGGCTATTACGGCGTCTACGAGCTGCGCCTCTTCGGTGACATCAGTGCCAACGCGAACCCCCAGGACGCGGTGATCACGTGGGCCGGCCGCCTGCAGGGCGCGCTGGCCGGCTGGGTGCACCAGCACGGCGTCTTGCCCTGGGCGGTGGCCCTGTGCGTGCTGGTGGCCGGCGCGTTCGCCGCCGCCTGGCGGTGGCGGGTGCGGCACTAGCACCATCACGACACTTGTATCGACACCAATGCGGGTCGTCAGCAATGAACTGGAGCCTTCGGACGGCCTGCGGCAGGGCGAAGAAAAGTTTGCGCTAACGGTGCGCAGCGGCTCCGGTGACGTGAGCATCCGCCGGACGACGCCGGCGGACGGAGCGGTGAGCGCTACCTGATCCAGCCGCGGCGGCGGCCCCAGAGGTCGCGCACCAGCACAACGAGCGTGAGGACAGCGAACGCGATCAGGAACCAGTTCTCGATATGACCGACGTGGTTGCCGCGCAGCATCGCCAGCAGGAATATGACGATGACGAGCCCGGTGGCGTGCCAGGTCCGGATGTTGATCTTGCTCCACCCCCACGCTGCCGACGGCACCTCGGCGACGTCGACGCCGTTGAAGTGCTCCACTTCGGTACTGGCCACGGGCGAATCCTTCCTGATCGGCTTCTGCAAGGAGTGCAAGGAGTGCAAGGAAATTGTGGCACACCCGCTGCGAGACCGACGGGGCACAATAAGTGGGTGACCAACGCGACCGCCGACGGCCGACTGCGTGTGCTGGTGCTGGGCAGCACCGGCTCGATCGGCACGCAGGCGCTGGAGGTCATCGCGGCCAATCCGGACCGTTTCGAGGTGGTCGGGCTCGCGGCCGGCGGCGCCAACCTGGACACCGTGGCACGGCAGCGCGCCGAGACCGGGGTCACCAACATCGCCATCGCCGACGATCGCGCCGCGGAGAAAGTCGGCGACGTCCCCTTCCGCGGGCCCGAGGCGGTCACCCGGCTGGTCCAGGAGACCGAGGCCGACGTCGTCCTCAACGCGCTGGTCGGAGCGTTGGGCCTGCGACCCACGCTGGCCGCGCTGGCCTCCGGGGCCCGGCTGGCGCTGGCCAACAAGGAATCGCTGGTCGCCGGGGGGCCGCTGGTGTTGCAGGCGGCGCGGCCGGGGCAGATCGTGCCCGTCGACTCCGAGCACTCCGCGCTGGCGCAGTGCCTGCGCGGCGGCGCCCCCGACGAGGTCGCCAAGCTGGTGCTGACCGCCTCGGGCGGGCCGTTTCGCGGCTGGGCCGCCGCCGACCTCGAGGGCGTCACCCCCGAACAGGCGGGCGCCCACCCGACGTGGTCGATGGGCCCGATGAACACGCTGAACTCGGCGTCGCTGGTCAACAAGGGGCTCGAGCTCATCGAAACGCACCTGCTGTTCGGCGTCCCCTACGACCGCATCGAGGTCGTCGTACACCCCCAGTCGATTGTTCATTCGATGGTCACCTTCATCGACGGCTCGACGATCGCCCAGGCCAGCCCGCCGGACATGAAGCTGCCCATTTCGCTGGCCCTGGGCTGGCCCCAGCGGGTCAGCGGCGCTGCTCCCGCCTGCGATTTCACCACCGCCTCTAGCTGGGAATTCGAGCCGTTGGACGGCGACGTTTTCCCCGCCGTCGAGCTGGCCCGGCATGCCGGCCAGACCGGTGGCTGCATGACCGCGGTGTACAACGCCGCCAATGAGGAAGCAGCGGAGGCGTTCCTTCAAGGCCGGATAAAGTTCCCCGCCATCGTCAAAACCATCGCCGACGTGCTGCACGCCGCCGACCAATGGACCGTTTCACCCGCTAACGTGGATGAGGTACTCGACGCGCAGCGCTGGGCAAGGGAGCGGGCACAGCGCGCGGTCGCACACCAACGCCCCGCCGGGGTCTCAGTTAAAGCCTCCGGAATGGTTTGAGAAAGGTCCTGGCAGCCAAGATGATGTTCGCAATCGGCATTGTGCTGTTCGCGCTCGCCATCCTGATCTCGGTGGCCCTGCACGAGTGCGGCCACATGTGGGTCGCCCGCGCCACCGGCATGAAGGTGCGTCGCTATTTCGTCGGCTTCGGGCCGACGCTGTGGTCGACCCGGCGGGGTGAGATCGAATACGGCGTCAAAGCCATTCCGCTGGGCGGCTTCTGCGACATCGCCGGGATGACCCCGGTCGAGGACCTGGAGCCCGACGAGACCGACCGCGCGATGTACAAGCAGGCGACCTGGAAGCGGGTCGCGACGCTGTTCGCGGGCCCGGGCATGAACTTCGTCATCTGCCTGGTGCTCATCTACGGCATCGCCCTGGTCTGGGGGTTGCCCAACCTGCACCCGCCCACCAAAGCCGTCGTCGGCGAAACCGCTTGCGTCGCACCGGAAGTGGCCCCGGGAAAGCTCGGCAACTGCAGCGGGGCCGGTCCGGCGGCGCTCGCCGGGATCCGCCCCGGCGACGTCGTGGTCAAGGTCGGAGACACCCCGGTGTCCAGCTTCGAAGACATGGCCGCCGCGGTGCGCAAGCTGCACGGCACCGTTCCGGTGGTCGTCGAGCGTGACGGCGCCACGATCACCACCTACGTCGACGTCACCCCGACCCAGCGCTACGTGACCAAGGGCGCCAAAGGCCAGCCCGAGCCCGCCACGGTCGGTGCCATCGGCGTCGGCGCCGTCCGGGCCGCGCCCACGCATTACGGCGTCCTCTCGGCGATACCGGCTACCTTCGCCTTCGCCGGCGACCTGACCGTCGAGGTGGGCAAGGCGCTGGTGACGATCCCGACTAAGGTCGGTGCGCTCGTGCACGCCATCGGCGGCGGGCAGCGCGACCCGCAGACCCCGATGAGCGTGGTCGGGGCCAGCATCATCGGCGGCGACACCGTCGACCACGGGCTGTGGGTGGCGTTCTGGTTCTTCCTGGCCCAGCTGAACCTCATCCTGGGGGCGATCAACCTGGTGCCGCTGCTGCCCTTCGACGGCGGTCACATCGCGATCGCGGTGTTCGAGAAGATCCGCAACCTGATCCGCTCGGCCCGCGGCATGGTCGCGGCCGCGCCGGTGAACTATCTCAAGCTCATGCCCGCCACGTACGTGGTGTTGGTATTCGTGGTCGGCTACATGCTGCTGACCGTGACCGCTGACCTGGTCAACCCGATCAGGCTCTTCCAGTAAGACGAGAGAGGCGAAAAGTGTCTGTTGGCCTGGGCATGCCGAATGCTCCGGCGCCCACGCTGGCCCCCCGGCGCACCACGCGGCAACTGATGGTCCGCAACGTCGGTGTCGGCAGCGACCATCCGATTTCGGTGCAGTCGATGTGCACCACCAAAACGCACGACGTCAACACGACGCTGCAACAGATCGCCGAACTGACCGCCGCCGGCTGCGACATCGTCCGGGTCGCCTGCCCGCGCCAGGAGGACGCCGACGCGCTGGCCGAGATCGCGCGGCACAGCCAGATCCCGGTGATCGCCGACATCCACTTCCAACCGAAGTACATCTTCGCCGCCATCGACGCCGGATGCGCCGCGGTGCGGGTAAACCCGGGCAACATCAAGGAATTCGACGGCCGGGTCGGCGAGGTCGCCAAGGCCGCGGGCGCGGCCGGCATCCCGATCCGCATCGGCGTCAACGCCGGCTCGCTGGACAAGCGGTTCATGGAGAAGTACGGCAAGGCCACCCCCGAGGCGCTGGTCGAGTCCGCGCTGTGGGAGGCCTCGCTGTTCGAGGAGCACGGCTTCGGCGACATCAAGATCAGCGTCAAGCACAACGATCCCGTCGTGATGGTCGCCGCCTACGAGCAGCTGGCCGCCCAATGCGACTACCCGCTGCACCTCGGCGTCACCGAGGCCGGGCCCGCCTTCCAGGGCACCATCAAGTCAGCGGTCGCCTTCGGGGCACTGCTGTCGCGGGGCATCGGCGACACCATCCGGGTGTCCTTGTCGGCGCCGCCGGTCGAGGAAGTCAAGGTCGGCAGTCAGATCCTCGAATCGCTGAACCTGCGGCCGCGCGGGCTGGAGATCGTGTCCTGCCCGTCCTGCGGGCGCGCGCAGGTCGACGTCTACAAGCTGGCCAACGAGGTCACCGCCGGCCTGGACGGGCTCGATGTGCCACTGCGGGTGGCCGTGATGGGCTGTGTCGTCAACGGGCCGGGGGAGGCGCGCGAGGCCGATCTCGGTGTTGCGTCGGGAAATGGCAAGGGGCAGATCTTCGTTCGGGGCGAGGTGATCAAGACCGTGCCCGAGGCCCAGATCGTCGAGACGCTGATCGAGGAGGCTCAGCGGTTGGCGGCCGCGATGGCCGGGCACGTGGAAACCGATCACGGACCGGGAACAGAAACGAGCGGTTCGCCGATTGTGACCGTAAGCTGATAGGGGCCCGCGTCCCTGCGCTGACCCTCAGTTCGCACCACAGAGAGTTCTCCAGATGTCGGCTCCGCCCATCTTTCGCCTTGTCGGCGAGCGGCGGGTATCCGTGGTGCGTGACGCCGCCGCGGTCTGGCGGGTCCTCAACGACGACCCGGTCGGCTCGTGCATGGTCGCGGCCCGCGTGGCCGACCACGGCATCGACCCCAATTCGATCGGCGGCGAACTGTGGACCCGTCGAGGCCCCGAGGAGTCGCTGTGCTTCGCCGGCGCCAACCTCATCCCGCTGCGCGGCGCACCGGCCGACCTGAACGCCTTCGCCGACGAGGCGATGAGCGGGACGCGGCGCTGTTCCTCGCTGGTCGGCAGGGCCGACCTGGTGATGCCGATGTGGGAGCGGCTCGAGTCGGCCTGGGGTCCGGCGCGCGACGTGCGTGACCACCAGCCGCTGATGGCCCTGACCCGCCACCCGAACTGCGATATCGACCCCGGGGTGCGTCAGGTGCGGCCGGACGAGCTGGACGCCTACCTGGTGGCCGCGGTCGACATGTTCATCGGCGAAGTGGGCGTCGACCCGCGGCTCGGCGACGGCGGTCGCGGCTACCGCCGACGGGTGGCCAGCCTGATCGCGGCGGGCCGGGCCTGGGCCCGCTTCGAGCACGGTCAGGTGGTCTTCAAGGCCGAAGTCGGGTCGCAGTCGCCCGGCGTCAGCCAGATCCAAGGGGTTTGGGTGCACCCGGAGTGGCGCGGCCAGGGCCTGGGGACGGGCGGCACCGCGACGGTGGCCGCCGTGATCGTGGGCAGCGGGCGGATCGCCAGCCTGTACGTGAACAGCTTCAACACGGTCGCCCGCGCCGCGTACGACCGAGTCGGCTTCGCCGAAGTGGGCACCTTCGCGACGGTCCTGCTGGACTAGCCTCTTCGAATCCGCGGGGAATTGCGGCGGTGATTTCGGGCCGCTTTTTTCGCAATGGCGTTTACGTACGCGTGCATAACGGTCGGATCTCGGTGTGTCGGCGCCGGTGTGGGGGCCGCACTTCTTAACATCAGCACCGATGGTCACAAAAACAACAGCAGCCTCAGTCGGCTCCAGCCTGCTGCTCGTCGCGGTGATCGGCCTGTCCGGATGCACCCCGCGGCCCGACGGCCCCGGCCCGGCCGCCGAGAAGTACTTCGGCGCATTGGCGATCGGCGACACCGCGACGGCCGCCCAGCTCAGCGACAACCCCAACGAAGCCCGCGAAGCGCTCAACGCCGCCTGGGCCGGCTTGCAGGCCACCCACCTGGATGCGCAGGTCCTCACCTCCAAGTACGCCGAGGACACCGGCACGGTCGACTATCGCTTCACGTGGCACCTGCCCAAGAACCGGACCTGGAGCTATGACGGTCAGCTGAAGATGGCCCGCGACGAGGGGCGCTGGGAGGTTCGGTGGGCCACGACCGGGCTGCATCCCAAACTGGGCGAGCATCAGACGTTCGCGTTGCGGGCCGATCAGCCGCGGCGGGCGTCGGTGAACGAACTCGGCGGCAGCGATGTGCTGGCGCCGGGCTACGTGTATCACTACACGCTGGACGCCACCCAGGCCGGGCCCGGGCTGATCGGGACAACCCACGCCATCGTCGACCTGTTGCGGCCGTTCAACGACACGCTCACCGACCCGCAACTGCTCGCCGAGCAAGCCAGCTCGGCGTCCCACCCGGTGGACCTGGGTGTCACGCTGCCCCCCGACGTCAACGACAAGGTCTTCCCGGCGATCGGCCGGCTGCCCGGCATCGTGGTCACGCCGCAGGCCGAGATGCTGGCAACGGACCCGCATTTCGCGCCGGCCGTCGTCGGCGAGGTGAAGAAGGCCGTGATGGACCAGCTCGACGGCCAGGCGGGCTGGCGGGTGGTCAGCGTCAACCAGAACGGCGTCGACGTCGCTGTACTGCACGAGGTCGAAGGGTCGCCGGCACCGTCGGTGTCGATCACCCTGGACCGCACGGTGCAGAACGCCGCGCAGCACGCGGTGGACACCCGGGGCGGCAAGGCGATGATCGTCGTGATCAAACCGTCGACGGGGGAGATCCTCGCGATCGCGCAGAACGTGGGCGCCGACGCGGACGGCCTGCCGGCCACCAACGGCCTGTTCCCGCCCGGGTCGACCTTCAAGATGGTCACCGCCGGCGCCGCGATCGACCGCGACATGGCCACGCCCAACACGATGCTGGGCTGCCCGGGCCACATCGACATCGGGCACCGCACCATCCCCAACTACGGGGGCTTCGACCTGGGCGTGGTGTCGATGTCGCGTGCGTTCGCCAGTTCGTGCAACACCACGTTCGCCGAGCTGAGCAGCAGGCTGCCGCCCCGCGGCCTGTCGCAGGCGGCCAACCGCTACGGCATCGGGCTGGATTACACGGTGGACGGCATCACCACGGTGACGGGGTCGGTGCCGCCGACCGTGGACCTGGCCGAGCGCACCGAAGACGGTTTCGGCCAGGGCAAGGTGCTGGCGAGCCCTTTCGGCATGGCACTGGTCGCGGCCACCGTCGACGCCGGCAAAACCCCGATGCCGCAGCTGATCGCGGGGCGGCCGACGACGGTCGAGGGCGACGACACGCCGATCTCCCCGAAAATGGTGGACTCCTTGCGGCCGATGATGCGGCTGGTGGTGACCAACGGGACCGCCAAGGAGATCGCCGGCTGCTGCGGCGAAATTTTCGCGAAGACCGGTGAGGCCGAGTTCCCGGGCGGATCGCACTCCTGGTTCGCCGGGTATCGCGGCGACCTGGCGTTCGCGGCGCTGATCGTCGGGGGTGGCAGCTCGGAATACGCGGTGCGGATGACCAAAGTGATGTTCGAATCGCTGCCGCGCGACTACCTGGCCTAGAGCCCGCTCCCGCCCCTTCGCGGCGGTAAGTTGCGAAGGAAGGCCCCGATTGGGCAGAGCGGCAGGAAACGGCCATGACTGAGACCGGTGGAGAAACGGTGGCTCCGACGTCACTGCGGGTCTCCGACGCCGACCGCAACGGCACGATGCGGCGGCTGCACAACGCCGTCGCGCTCGGCCTGATCGACATCGACGAGTTCGAGCAGCGTTCGTCCCAAGTGGCCTACGCGCGCACCCGCACCGAGCTGGACGGGCTCGTCGGTGACCTGCCCGGGCCGGGTGCGATCGTCACGTCCGCGGCCGACCGGGTGGAGCTGCGTGGCTGGGCCGGCTCGCTGAAGCGGCATGGCGAGTGGACCGTGCCCACCCGGCTGGCGCTGGTGCGCCGGCTTGGCTCGGTGCAGCTCGACCTCACCCGGGCCCGGTTCGCGGGGCCGGTGGTGATCATCGAACTCGACATGAGGTTCGGCTCGGTGGAGGTCCGGTTGCCCGACGGGGCCAGCGCCTCGATCGACGACGTCGAGGTCTACGTCGGCAGTGCCAGCGACCGCCGCAAAGGCGCGCCGGGCGAAGGGTCGCCGCACGTCGTGTTGACGGGCCGGGTGGTGTGCGGATCGGTGATCATCCGCGGGCCGCGCCGCTCGCTGCTGCGCCGGCCTAGGGCCTAGATTCGCCGAGCCTGAAAATCCGCAGAAGAAGTCCGAGTGGGGGCCTGCAGATTTACAGGCTCGGCGACGGCAACGCGCAGTGAGCATCGTTAAGCTGGTCGGCATGCCTGCCCGCACCGCGCTTTCCCCCGGAGTGATATCGCCGACTCTGCCGGTGCCCGGCCGCATTCCCCGCCCGGAGTACGTCGGCAAGCCGACCGCCCGGGAGGGCAGCGAGCCGTGGGTGCAGACACCCGAGGTCATCGAGAAGATGCGTGTGGCCGGCCGGATCGCGGCCGGCGCCCTGGCTGAGGCGGGCAAGGCGGTCGCGCCCGGCGTGACGACCGACGAACTCGACCGGATCGCCCACGAGTACATGGTCGACAGCGGGGCCTATCCGTCGACGCTGGACTACAAGGGATTCCCCAAGTCGTGCTGCACCTCGCTCAACGAGGTCATCTGCCACGGAATCCCCGACTCGACGGTGATCGAGGACGGTGACATCGTCAACATCGATGTCACCGCCTACATCGACGGGGTGCACGGCGACACCAACGCGACGTTTCTGGCCGGCGATGTCTCGGAGGAGCACCGGCTGCTCGTGGAGCGAACCCGCGAGGCCACGATGCGCGCGATCAACGCCGTAAAACCGGGCCGCGCGCTCTCGGTGGTCGGCCGGGTCATCGAGTCGTACGCAAACCGGTTCGGGTACAACGTGGTTCGTGACTTCACCGGCCACGGCATCGGGACCACGTTTCACAACGGGCTGGTGGTGCTGCACTACGAGCAGCCCTCCGTGGCGACGATCATCCAGCCGGGAATGACGTTCACCATCGAACCGATGATCAACCTCGGCGCGCTGGACTACGAGATCTGGGACGACGGCTGGACCGTCGCCACCAAGGACAAGAAGTGGACCGCGCAGTTCGAGCACACGCTGGTGGTCACCGACGACGGCGCCGAGATCCTGACC
>NZ_JAOPWB010000305.1 GCF_025965855.1 Mycobacterium sp.
GTCGGTGATGTCGGCGGTCACGAAGTGGAAGTCGGCGCCCAGGTCGGGCGGGGCGGCCACGTCGGCGCCGATGACGGAGCCGCCCTCGGCGAGCAGGCGCCGCGCGGTGGCCAGGCCGATGCCCGACGCCGCGCCCGTCACGACGAATGTTCGAGACCGGGCGCGATCGGCTTTGACCATGGCAGTCATGTTGGCACAGCCGCTTCGAGTGTGCCCACGGCGTCGCGTGTGAGCGTGTGGCGGAGATCCGGCCGAATTTCCGCCCTGCGCGCACACGCAAAGCCCCCAGTGCACACTCTGAGGGAACAAACTCACAGCACGCGGAGGGGTTATGCCATGCCCAGCTCGGTGACGCTCGCCGGATTCGTCGAGCGACATGCCCGGCAGCGGCCCGACGGCATCGCGATTCGCTACGGCGAGCGGCAGTGGTCGTGGGCGGAGTGGGCGTCGCGGATCCGGCGGGCGGCCGGGGCGCTGCAAGCCGCCGGCGTGCGGCGCGGCGAATGTGTGGCATTCCTCGACAAGAATCACCCGGCCTGCCTGGAGGTCCTCTTCGCCGCCGCGTCGATCGGCGCGGTGACGACCGTCGTCAACTGGCGGGTGACCGGCGATGGACTCGCGCACGTGCTGGGCGACAGTCGCGCGCGGTTGCTTTTCGTCGGCGCCGAGCTGCGGCCCGCGGTCGAGGCGGCCGCGGCCGAGGTCGCGGGCCTGGAACGCATCGTCGTGGTCGATGACGATTATGAGTCCCTGCTCACCGCAGCATCACCCGCACAGCCCGCGGAGGTCGACGAGAGCGACACCGCGCTGCTGATCTACAGCTCCGGCACCACCGGGCAACCGAAAGGCGTCCTGCTGAGCCAGCGCGCGCTGGCCAATCACGCGGCGAACCTGGCGCCGGCGTTCCCGTTCGCCGACGGGGACGCGAACCTCGTTTGCATGCCTCTCTTCCACGTGGGCGGAATCGGTTATGCGCTGTTCGGCATCGCGGCGGGGGTGCCGACGATCATGACCCGCGAACCCGACGCCGCGGCGTTGATCGGGGCGGTGCGGGCCGGCGCCACCCACGCGTTCTTCGTGCCACCCGTGATCGCCCGGTTCCTGGCCGCCGGCGAGACGACGAGCGCCGCGATCTCGGGCCTGCGCTACATCGTGTACGGGGCCGCGCCCATGCCGGTGCCGCTGCTGCATCGAGCGCTCGAGACCTGGCCCGAGACGAACTTCGTCCAGGTCTACGGGCAGACGGAACTGTGCGGGGCGGTCACCGCGCTCAGCGACGCCGACCACCGCGACCCCGACCGGCCCGGCCTGCAGCTGTCGGCAGGAAAGGCCGTGCTGGGCACCAAGGTTCGGGTAGTCGATCCCGAGACGGGTGAAGTGGTGCCCGTCGGGGAGCCGGGCGAGATCTGGGTGCGCAGCAACCAGAACATGAGCGGCTACCTGAATCGGCCGGAAGCGACCGCCGAGACCATCACCGCCGACGAGTGGGTGCGCACCGGCGACGTCGGGCGCCTCGATGCCGACGGTTACGTCTACATCGAAGACCGGCTCAAAGACATGATCATCACCGGCGGCGAGAACGTGTACGGGCCCGAGGTGGAAAGCGTGCTGATCGAGCATCCCGCCGTCGCCGACGCCGCGGTCATCGGTGTTCCCGACGACTTCTGGGGCGAATCGGTCAAGGCGATCGTCGTCGCCACCACCGAGGTCGATCCCGGCGACATCATCGGGTTCTGCCGCCGGCACCTGGCCGGCTACAAGTGCCCGCGAACCGTGGACTTCGTGCCCGCGCTCCCCCGCAACCCGAGCGGCAAGATCCTCAAAACCGTGCTGCGGCAACCGTATTGGCAAAACCGTGCCCGGAATGTTTGAGTAGAGCCATGAAAGTCGACGCGCGGCGACGTGACTGTGCGATCAGTGTGCTGGGCGGTCCGACGACGGTCGTCGACATCGCCGGCCGCAGGATCGTGATGGATCCGACCTTCGATCCGCCCGGCGAGCATTCCTACCTGACCAAGCTCACCGGGCCCGCGGTGAGCGCCGACGCGCTCGGGCCGGTGGACGCGGTATTGATCAGCCACGATCAGCATCCGGACAACCTGGACGACGACGGCCGCCGGATGGCGCTGGCCGCGCCCTTGGTCCTCACCCATCCCGGCGCCGCCGGCCGGCTGGGGCCGCTGGCGGTGGGAGTGCCGCCGTGGGAGTCGTATGACCTGCCCGGCGGATCGGGTTCCCTTGTCGCGCAGGCTGTTCCGGCGGTCCACGGCCCGGCCGACGGGCAACGCGACGCTAGCGGCCACATCAACTGCGAGGTGACGGGCTTTGTGCTGTCCGGGCCCGGCGCGCCCACGGTGTACATCAGCGGCGACAACGCCTCGTTGAGCGCGGTCAAGGAGGTCGCCGATCGCGTCGGCGAGATCGACATCGCGGTGCTTTTCGCGGGGGCGGCCAGCGTGCCGGCCAAGGAAAGGGGTCGGCCGTTGACACTGACGGCGGCGCGCGCGGCCGCCGCCGCCGAAGTTCTCGGCGCCAAGGTGGTGATACCGGCCCATGTCGACGGCTGGGCCCATTTCCGCGAGGGCGTCGACGAATTCGCCGCGGCGTTCGACCAGGCCGGGATCGGCAACCTGCTGCGGATCGCCGCCCACGGCGAGTGGATCGACCTATAGCCGTCCCTCGGCGCGCAGCTCCGGATGCACCCAGTCCGGCGAGCGCCGCTCCTTGAAGGCGCGGAAGCCGTCCCGGGCCTCGGCGTCGCTGAGACTGGCGCTCATGCCGATGCGGTCGTACAAGCCCAGATAGTTGTCGATGCTGGACTTGACGACGCCTCGCGCGCGCGGCGCGGTCCGACAGGCCTGCGCCAGAAGGTCGTTCGCGGTGGCGAGCAGGTCCTCGTGCGGCACGACCCTGGTCACCAGGCCCCAGTCGAGGGCGTCGGCCGCGGTCAGCACCCGGCCGGTGAACATGAGGTCGCGGGTGCGGACCGGCCCGATCAGGCGGACGAGCATCTGGCTGTAGTAGGTGTCAGCGTAGCCGCGGAAGAGTTCGGGCACCCGGAACGTCGCCCGCTCGCTGACCACCGACAGGTCGCTGCACAACGCGATCTGCATGCCGCCGCCCTGGCACAGCCCGTTGACCGCGGAGACGACGGGCTTGGCCGACGTCCGCACCGCGTCGAACGGCGTGACATCCATGCCTAGCGCCGAGCCGAAGGTCATCCAGGCGTCGGCGCCTCCCCCACCGCCCATGTCGCCGCCGGGCGCGAAGACGTCGCCGGTTCCGGTGATCAGCAGCCCCGCCAGGTCCGGGTCCTCGTTGACACGCCCTACGGCACAGCGGATTCCGAAGTACATCGCCGGGCTCAGGGCGTTGCGCGCCTCCGGGCGGTCGATCGTGCACACCGCGATCGGGCCCTGGCGCTCGAAGGTCAAGTACGGGGTACCCAGCCAATCGCCTTCGGGAGGGCGGGGGCTGCTCTGCGGTGTCGCCACGGGGCTCCTCTCACCTCGGCGCAACAGTGCGCCACAAACTGTAACGCCCCCTATAGGTACTGCATCGTGGCGGTTCCCATCGTCTGCGAGGCGTCGGCGATCAGGTTGGCCAGTTGGCCCTGCAGCGTGGTCGTGGCCTCGCCCACCGGTTGGTCGCAGAAGCGGCAGTGGGTCTTGAACTGCGGCTGCTCGTCCTCGTTCGGCCAGAATCGGCGTAGGCCCACCATTGCGCCGGGGTCGTACACGACCGACTGGTGCGGGGCCTCCTTGAGGATCCTGCCCACGGGATGGCTTTGCGGGCATTCGAGTTTCAGCACGCCGATGCCCTCTTGGTTGGCTACCATCGTCCACCGTCCTTACGGTCTTGGTCCTCTACTGCCGATTGCACACTAAAGAGCTGTCGCGTTGGGAGTAGTCGATCATGATTTCGTCAGCAGTGCTCGTACTGCCCGGGCAAAAAACCCGAACGGATAGGCGTGGCGCCATTGGCATGGCCTGATCGAACTCCGACATCGCCCCCTGCCGAGCGAAAACTCGGGCACCTGGCCGGCAAAACTGCGCCTGACGTGCAATATTGTGGTGGTCCCGGCTGGGATCGAACCAGCGACCTTCCGCGTGTGAAGCGGACTTCCGGCTTACACGGATGTGTTTTCGCTGTTCAAACCGGCAATGATTCCCGTAACTGGGCCTGTTGGACGTACTGATCCGCCGCTTTGGCCGCATATTGGCCGCATTGATGCGGCCTCTGGCGACGCATCGCGCTGTAAAGTTCGGCAATCCGGTTCGCGACTGCTGTCCCATGCCAATGACTCTGATAACCCAGCGCTGCCGTCGTGCGCCGCGAGTGGCGCCAAAACGACACAAGACCAAATTCCGAACAGGACCATTCGGCCCCCGATCAGCCGACGAGATCTTCCGCGCCGGCCAGGAAGCGCCCAACGGTGCTGTGGTGCACCTTGTGACGACGGCCGATCGTACTCGGTGCGGTGCCAGCGGCATGGTCGGCTAAAACCGCGGCCACGACCGCCGGGTCCTTGGAAAGTAATCCCGCTGCGAACCAGCTCGTCGGCCACCGGAGCCCACCGCGTATGAGCCGCCACACCCACTGCCTGCGTGACGGGGCCGAGGACCGCACCAAGCCTGCGAACAGAAGGCTCAAACGATGCCGACACCAGCGCGCCGATCTGTTGTGGCGCGCCACTGGGTTGGTCGGTTGTCGCTTCCTGCCGTGCCGTATGGACAGCATGACGTCCTGGTGTTTCTGTGCGATGGTCGCCTCACCGTCACGATACCGCTGGACGATCGACTCGGGCATCAGCGCCAGCAGGAGTCGATTGTTTTTGTTGCGCTGCTCGTTGAGCAACTGTTCTTTGATCGCGAGGTTGCGGCTCATCTCGTTGAACGCCGCGGTGAGGTCTCCGATTTCGTCGCGTGCCATTACCGGAATGTCGATGTTGTAGTCGCCGCAGCTGATCTTGCGCGTGCCCTCCTCGAGGCGCCGGACCGGCCCCATCGCCGCCTGGGCGATGAGCATCGAGGCCACGCAGATGACGAAAACCAGTGTGGTGACCGCGATCACGAGTGTCTTGCTGAACTTGCCCAGCCCCGCAAAAGCATCGGAGTCGTCGCGCGTCGCCAGGATCGACCAGTGCAGGTCGGAGTCGGGAATGTTCAGCGGGGCATAGGCTTCCAGTTCCTTGTTGCCCAGGTAATCGGTGGCGCTGACGACTCCAGTTTCTCCGCGTCGGGCGGCCCGAAATCCATCGGTCACAACCGGCTGCACCAGCGTCGTGCCGCACTGAGGGTGGGCATGTAGGATTATCTGGGGTTCGGATCGGGTGTGTATGACTGTTCCCGATTAGATGCGCGGCTTCGATTTCGCCTAAAAGGGAACAGTTCGTTCGGCCTGCGTTCCCGATTATGGCCTGACCCGAGGGCTGCGGCGTCGCATAGGCAGCGGCAGCCCGCACGAGCACAGGCTGAACGAGATGACCGAGCGGACGTTTGCCTGTGGTGCACCCAGGCGAACCCGCTCGCGGCTGGGCCCTCGAACTGCGCAGACACGGACCTCACAGCTTGCCGTCATTGGGTATGCCTTACCTTATTTAGGTGACCCTATCCGATGCCGTGCCGAACCTGCTGATCGGTCTGCGGGAAGGGTTGGAAGCTGGGCTGGTCGTCAGCATCCTGCTCGCCGCGGTGCACAAGTCCCCGCTGGCCGGAGACGTTCGGCGACCGACCGCTCCAATTTGGTTCGGTCTACTGGGAGCGATCACGGTGTCGGCGAGTTTCGCCACCGTGCTGAGTTCGACGACCAGTTCGCTCGGTGGGCTCGGTCAGGACGTCGCCGGGGGGCTGCTCAGCATCATTGCTGTCGTACTGGTGACCGCGATGATCTTCTGGATGTCGCAAACCGCCGCGAACCTGTCCGTTGAACTAAGCGGCAAGGTCCACGACGCGCTGATGTTGGGCGCCGGGGCACTTGCCCTGACCGCTTTCCTGGCAGTCGCACGCGAAGGTCTCGAAACGACACTGTTCTTCTGGACCGCCGCGAAGGCGGCAGGGGAATCGGTCGGTCCGATCATCGGCGGGGCGGTTGGCCTGACGATCGCCGTGGTGCTGTGCTGGCTGCTGTACCGGCGTACGGTGCGGATGAACCTGAAGGTCTTCTTCACACGAACGGCCGTGGTGCTGATCGTGATTGCCGCGGGAATCCTTGCCTACGGTATCGGCGATCTGCAGACCGCGGGCTGGCTGCCGGGCCGGTCCTGGTACGCGTTCGATTTCAGCGGACACGTCTCAACTGACTCGTGGTGG
>NZ_JAOPWB010000310.1 GCF_025965855.1 Mycobacterium sp.
GGCATTGAGCACATACAGGCTCAGCCGGATCCTGGTCGTGACCATCGCGACCGCCGTCAGGGTCGGCGACGGTGCCGCCGCGCCGAGATGGTCGGGCACGCACAAGATGTCGTATCCGAGATCTTCCGCCCGCTTCACCTTGTCGACCAACGCCGAGCGAGACTTGAAGAACCGCATGCTCAGTCCGAAGCGAAAATCCTTGTCCACCAATAGCCTCCGTTCAACGACCAGAACAATTACCAGGAACGCGCCGCTGCCGCCAGGCCCCTCACCAGGGCGCTGGTGACAGGTGACAAGCCGTCGGCGCCCGGCAGCGGGCTGCGCGGACTAAGACCCCTGACGCGGACCGACAGTTCCAGCTGCGTCCCGCCGTCACGCACCCGGTTCACCGGGTTGTCGGGGTGCAGGCCCCGCAGTTCCGGCGGGATGTCGTCGATGTCGGTGACGACCTGATAACCGGTCAGCCGGATGTGCCGGGCCAGGTGGGCCGCCAGCGCGCGGTTGCGTCCCCCAGCGAGCAGTTGTGTGCCGCGCCCGATGCGGCCGTAGCCATGCAGCGAGACGGCCACATCGACATGATCGAGAAACTCGGCCAGCCGCGGCGACTCGTCCGGGTCGTAGCGGGCCGACGGGAGGTGGTGCGGGTAGCGGTCGGGATGGCGCAGCAGGTACACCGACGCCGCGGCGGCCTCGGCGGCGCGTTCGGCGATGACGTCGGTCATCTCTTCCAGGCCGCCGCCGTGGATGGCCAGGAAACCGAAACGCGATCGCAGCCGGCTCTCCTCGGTCACCCCAGGTTCGCTCAACAACGCCGAAAGTGATTGTGGTGCAGGGGTTGCCGCGGCGATGGGGCGGGGCCAGCGGGAGGGATCCCACCGGCGCAGGAAGTCGATCCATCGTTGCGGCAACCCCTGCTGCACGGCGCCGTCGATGATCCTGCGTAGATAGCCCGGTCGGGGCGGGCCCGGGTTCACCCGGTGATCGATGTAGACCCAGGCCGGCGACGGCCCGTCGCCGGAGTGGACGGTCAGCCGGTCGCGCCGGTAACGCACCGGCACGCCCTCGGCGCTGTCCAACGTCGCCAGGTCGTCGTCGGATACTTGCCACAGCACCCCGTGCACCTGGTTGCCGGCGAACGGCTCGACGGTGGCCACGCCGCGCTGGTTGATCAGCCAGTCGTGGTCGGTCAGCACCGCCGGCCGCGGATCCGCGGCGTCGGGACAGCGGAGCGCCATCTGCCTGGCGCACAGATTCGACCCGTATGCGAAATAGGGGTGCCGGCGGGCCGGCATCTAGGCAGCCACCGTCTGGGGGCTGAGATCTTGGACCAAGCTAACTCCCGCGAGCCTCTCCACGGACGACGACGCTCCCATCCTGCCGTACCGGGTGAGCTGCGCGCTACGGGTCAATTGATGACCGGGGGATGCGGCGGCGGGGGCGCGGGGGCCGGCCCCCGCGGTGGTGGCGGGGGTGGCTGGCTGGAAGGCGGTGGTGGCGGTCGCCTGGGCGGCACTGGAGTCGGAGACGCGGACGGCGGCGGCGGATACCCCGGCGGTGACGGATGCACTCCGAAGGGCGGCGGCAACACCACCGGAGGCGGGAGTATCACCGGCGGTGGCAGGACCACCACGGGCGGGGGCAGCACTACCGGCGGGGGCGCCACGACCGGCGGCGGGGGCGCCACCGGCGGCGGTGCTACCGGCGGCGCGACCACCGGCGGGGCCGGTGCGACCGGTACCGGCGCCTGAACGGGTGGGGGCGAATAGATGGGAGGCGCGGGGGCGATGGGATTCGCGGGCGGGGCCGGTGGGATTTGGTTGGCGGCCGGCGGTGAGGCCGGTTTCATCGGCGCGGGTGCGGTGCCACTCAACTCGGTCGGCGTGATGGCCGTCTTGTGGTGGTGCAGCAAGGTGAACATCAGCCCGAGCGCGGCGAAGAAGGCGGCGGCGAACAGCGCGATCCACGGGACGATTCGGCGCGCCCGATGTGGTTGGGCGGCGTCGAGGTAGTCCCCGTCGTCCTGGTCCGCGGCAGCGGGCCACGAAGCCGCGGTCGGCGCGTCGGCGGCGTCGTCGGATCGGGCGCGGCTGCCCGCGGTGTTGTCCGCGCCGAGGTTGCTGTCGGCGGAGGTCAGCTGGATCTGTCCCAGTGTGTGATCGCGCAGCCAATCGGGCGCGGGGATGAACACCGGCGCCGCACCGAGCAGCGCGACCGGGTTGACCATGCGTCGGCGTTCTTCTTCGCAGATGGGGCAGGACTCGATGTGGCGGGTGATGCGTTTGCGCATCAGGACGCTGAACCGTCCGTCCCACCCCGCCAGGATCGTGCCCAGCTCGGCGCATTTGTCCGCCGTGTGTTGGGCGCGGCGGGCCACCAGCAGCGCACCCAACGACGATTCGATGGTGTTGCGCAGCCGCGACACCATCTTGTTGGCCGCGCCGGGGCTGACCTCCAACGCGTTGGCCAGCTCGGGCCCGTCCAGGCCGTGGCGATAGGCCAGCTCCAGTACCGTGCGGTCCCGGTCGCCGAGCCCGCCGGCGGCCTCGGCGACGAGGGCGGCCAGTTCGTTGCGCGCGGCCAGGGTGTCCGGCCCCGCGTCGTGCGACGCGACCTCGGGCAGCTCGTCGGAAACCTGTTCGCGACGGCGGTCCCGGATGCAGCGCAGCGCCTCGTTGCGGGCAATGGCGTACAGCCACGGGCGCAGCCGCTCGGGGTCCCGCAGCTTGGGCAGTTGGGTCGCGGCCGAGCAGAAGACGTCCTGCACGCAGTCGGCGGCGGCGTCGCGATCGCGGACCATGCCGATACAGAAGTCGTGCAGCCGGTCGGCGTAACGGTCGTAAATCATGGCAAAGGCGCGTCGATCACCCGTCGCAGCCGCGCGGGCCAACTCCCCGTCGCTGACGATGTCCCAGTTGGATAGTGCGGTCGTCACGTCGCTTTCCCAGCCGATGAGGCGTCGGTGTCCATCAGGCGAGAACCGGCGCTGCGAATAAGTGTGCGCGCACAGCGGTGAAATAGCACGAGAAACTCCAGCTCCGTGGTGGGGGTATGGGCGAGGACAAGGTCAAGACCCAGCCTCGCCCGGGCCCGCGGCGTCACTTGCACACGCCCTGGACCAGGTGGTGCGGGGGCAGGCACAGCACCGGCAGCGGCGGGGGCGGGGGCAGCTTCGGCGGCGTGGGCAGCGGGGGCAGCTTCGGTGGCGCAGGCAGCGGCGGCAGCGAAGGCGGCGGCGGTAGCTGCGGTGGCGGAGCCGGTACCCAGACAGGCGGCGGAGGCACATTCACCACGACGACCGGGCCTTGCGGCGTGGCGTCGGGCGGGGTGCCCGGGCCGGCCGGGGGCGCCGGGTTATCCGGCGGGGGCGCGACCACCGCGGCGGGCGCCGGGCCCTGAGGCAGGGCGACCACCGGGGCCGGGGCTGGCCCGCTGTCCGGCGGGGGCACCACCGCTGCGGCGGGAGCGACTGCCGGCGCGCCAGTCGAGCCCGCGGTCACGGCAACCGACCGCGGTTGGGGCGAGTTGCTCAGCAGGGCTATGCCAAGCGCGACGCCCGCTCCGATCGTGCCGATCACGCCCGCGACCACCCACAGCTTGTCGATGGACTTCGGCTTGGCGGCCTGGGTGATCGGGTCGGTCGGAAATTCGTGACCGTATGGGAGAGCGACGGAGCCGTCGGTCGGATCGCCCAGCGGGCTCGACGCCCAGGCACAGGCCTCGGTGACGTCGGCGGCGCGCGGTGCGAGTGCGGTTCGATCCATGTCGTGCCAGGTGCTCATGAGGTGCTTCTTTCGGTGCGGGTCGCGGCCCGGGTTGGGCCGCCGTCATAGGTAGGAGGACGCACCCGGCGTGAGTCGGACGTTTTTTTGAAGACTTTTTCGCTGAGGGTGCCGCGGCGGGCATCATTAGGCTGGCCCGCGCCGCTTGCCAGGTCTTCGCGAAGTTCTTGCGATTTTCTTGCGGCCGCTCGATAGCGGTGGCCGATCCGCTAACCCGCCGGATTCCGTGGGCTAGCTACGAGCGCAAATGGATTGTGACACATGCGATTCCGCGTGTGAGGTTTAGATACCGATGCTCAGCGGGCCACGGTCAGATAGATCAGCACCACGTTAAGCAGGCTGATCAGTATGCCGACCGCCCAGCCGACAACCGTCGTGACGGGATGGTTGGCGTCACTACCCATCAGGTCGCGGTTGCTGGTCAGTCTGACCAGCGGAAGCACCGCGAACGGGATGCCGAAGGACAGCACGACCTGGGATAACACCAGCGCGCGAGTCGGGTCCCAGCCGAGCGCCAGGATCGCCACCGCGGGGCACAGGGTCACCAACCGGCGCACCAGCAGGGGAACCGACAGATGGAGCAATCCCTGCATGATCATGGCGCCGGCGTAGGCGCCCACCGACGACGACGCCAAGCCGGACGCGAGCAGTCCGACCGCGAACAGCACCGCGATCGTCGACCCCAACGTGTTGTGAATCGCGGTGTAAGCGCCGTCAATGGACGCGCCTTCGGCGCGGCCCCGGAGGTTGATCGCGGCGACGAGCAGCATCGCCGCGTTGACCATGCCGGCGACGGCCATCGCCAACACGACGTCGACACGCGTGACACGGAGCAGCCAGCGCCGGTCTCGGCCGGGCTCGGGATGTCCGTGCCGATCCAGGACGAGGCCCGAGTGCAGATACACCGCATGCGGCATCACGGTGGCGCCGAGGATCGCGGCGGCCAGCAACACGCTTTCGGTGCCGCGGAATCGCGGCACCAATCCCCCGAGCACGGCCTCGGGGGGTGGCGTGGCGACGAAGAAACTCGCCGCGAAGCCGACGGCGATGACGAGCAGCAAGCCCGTAATGACGCGCTCGAACAGGAGCTGCCCGCGGCGGTCCCTGATCGCCAGCAGCAGCATCGAGATCACCCCGGTGATGATCCCGCCGACCGGCAGCGGCAAGCCGAATAGAATGCGCAGCGCGATCGCCCCGCCGATCACTTCCGCCACATCGGTTGCCATGGCGATGATTTCGGCCTGTCCCCAAAAGGTCAGCCGGAGCGGACGGCTCATCCGCTTGCCAATCGCCGCAGGCAGCGACCGTCCGGTCACCAGCCCGAGTTTCGCGGACAGGTACTGCACGAGGCCCGCCGCCACGTTGGCGGCGACGATCACCCATAGCAGCAAATAGCCGTACTGCGAGCCGGAGCTGACGTTGGCCGCGACGTTTCCGGGATCGACATAGGCGATCGCCGCGACGAACGCCGGCCCGAGCAGATACCAGCTCGTCCTGAGCGAGGCCTCGGTGCCCTGCGCCAACGTCTCGACCCTCGATCCACGTTCTCGAATAAAAAAGTTAGGTTAACCGAACACACCGTCAGGCGGTGAATACAAGGCCAACCCGCGATGCGAACTCCGAGGTCGTGGACGCTCCTGGAGCCGTCACCCAGGCGCGTAGAGCCCCCGACCGGGGACTAGCGGCAGGTCGAGGGTCGTCACGATGCCCGGCGGGGCGGCTACCACCGCAGGAATCGCGTTGACGATCCGCATTGCGGTGGCGACCAGTCCGGCGTGGTTGTGATCGCCGTTGGGGCTGCTCAGGCAGACGTCCATCGCGTACGACGGTTCGCCGGTGATCTCGATGCGGTAGGAGCCGCCTTCCTGAGCGGGCTGCGGCCAGTCCGGGCGCAGGTCCTCGCGCAAGCGGGTGACGTGTTCGAGGACGACGACGGGGTCGCCGTTGACCATTCCGAATACCTCGAACCGCAGCGCCGCGGCGGTGCCCTTGGCGATGTGCCCGGATGCGATGTCGAAGTCCTCGGGTGCCGGCTCGCGGACGTACGTCTGGGTGACCTCGTCGAGCGAAATGCCCAGGCCCGCCGCCATTTGCCGGATCACCGATCCCCACGCCAGGCTCAGCACACCGGGCTGCAGCAGCATCGGGATGTCGTCGATGGGCTTGCCGAATCCCATGACGTCGAACATGACCGCGGCGCTGTCGTAGGTGGCGTAGTCGACGATCTCCATGCACCGTATCTGCTGGATGCTCTGACAGGTGCCGGCCAATGCCAGTGGCAGCAGGTCGTTGGCGAAACCGGGGTCGATCCCGTTGACATAGAGGCTTGAATTCCCTTCGCGCGCGGCATCTTCCAGTGGCTTGATGAGATCCTCTGGGATCACCTGCCACGGGTACTGAAGAAAGACCGGGCCGCTGCCGACGACGTTGATTCCGGCGGCGAGGACGCGGCGGTAGTCCTCCAACGCCTCGGGAAGCCGATTGTCGGCCAGGGCGTTGTAGACCGCGCATTGCGGAGCGGTGGCGAGCACGGCATCCAGATCCGTGCTGGCGAGCACGCCGGTCGAATCCGCAAGTCCGGCAAGCTCTGCGGCGTCCTTGCCGGCCTTGGCATCTGACGACACCCACACGCCGGTGAGCTCGAACTCGGGGTTGGTGATCAGCGCTTTGAGCGCGTGGACGCCGACGTTGCCGGTGCCCAACTGAACGACGGGTATGGCCATGGCGGGCTCCTTAACGGTAGGGGTAAGACCGCGAGCAGTCGCAAAAGCGCCCGACACGCCGTGCGTGTGGGGGCTTTTGCGACTGCTCGCGCGTCATGGTTCACAGGTCCGGGACGGGGATGTCCAGGTTGGGGAAGGTGAGGCCACCGTCGACCTCCAACGTCTTGCCGGTGAGAAAGCTGCCGGCCGGGGACGCCAAATAGACTGCGGCAGCGGCGATGTCGACGGGGTCACCGAGGCGGCGCATCGGTGTGACCTTCTCCATCGGTGCGCGAAGCTCCTCGTTGGAGGCCACCACGTCCAGCGCCGACGTCAGGATGGAGCCCGGGGCGATGGCGTTGACCCGGATGCGCGGGCACAGGTCCAGCGCGGCGAGCCGGGTGTAGTGGGACAGCGCGGCCTTGGCGGTGCCGTAGGCCGCGAAACCGCGTCCGGCGAGCCTGCCCATGGTGGAGGTGATGTTGATGATGCTGCCGCCGCCGGAGTGCTCCAGCATCAACGGCACCGCCGCGATGGTCAGCGCGTGCGCGGTGGCGACGTTGAACGTGAACGCTTCCTTGAGGTCCTTGGTCGAGGTGGTCAGCAGGGTGTTGGGCATGGTCCCGCCGACGTTGTTGACGACGATGTCTAGTTTTCCGAAGGCCTCGACGGCCTGACCGGCCAGCTCCGCGGTCGACTCGGGATGGGCCAGGTCGGCGGCGACGGCGTGGGCGCGGCGGCCGGTGGCGCGGACCTGTTCGGCGACGGCGTCTAGTTGCGATTGCGTGCGCGACGCGATGAGGACATCGGCGCCTGCCTCGGCGAAAGCCAGCGCGATGGCCGCACCGAGGCCGCGGCCGCCACCCGTGATGACGGCGACTTTGTCGTCCAGACGGAACCTGTCAAGGATCATTGGGCCTCTCGATTCGAGTTGTCCGGCGAAACGGTAACAAACCTCGCCGCCTCCGATTACGGCATTTCTGAAACAGGTTCTAGTTTGTCATACGGCCCGGGCGGCGAAGTAACGCCCCGTCGGTCCCAATTGCCCGCCGCGTAGCGCAATGACGACGGCCGGACAGAATTCTCCGAACGTTAACCTTGTTACTGTTAGCTACTTGGCTGCGACAGATGGCTGGTTGTCGGGCCGCAGCCTCAGGCGGCGGCGATGTTTCATCCCTACTGTTAAGGAAGCGAATTGAAACTGAACCGATTTGGCGCCGCGCTGAGTGTTCTGGCTAGCGCCGCGCTGGTGTTATCCGGGTGTGGCAATGACAACAACAACGCAAGCGGTGGAGGTTCCTCGACCGGCGCGTCGGGTGCGTCGGCGGGAAAGGTGAGTTGCGGCGGGAAGAAGACGCTGAAGGCCAGCGGCTCGACGGCCCAGGCCAACGCGATGACCCGCTTCGTCAACGCATTCGAACAGGCCTGCCCGGGTCAGACCTTGAACTACACGGCCAATGGTTCCGGCGCCGGAATCAGCGAATTCAATGGCAACCAAACCGATTTCGGCGGGTCGGACTCGCCGCTGGCCCAAAACGAGTACGCCGCGGCCCAGCAGCGCTGCGGCTCGCCGGCATGGAACCTGCCGGTAGTGTTCGGCCCGATCGCGATCACCTACAACGTCAACGGTGTTAGTTCGTTGAGCCTCGACGGTCCCACGGCCGCCAAGATCTTCAACGGCGCCATCACCACCTGGAACGATTCGGCGATCGCGAACCTCAACGCCGGCGCAACCCTGCCCGCGGAGCCGATTCACGTGGTATTCCGCAACGACCAATCCGGAACCACGGACAACTTCCAGAAATACCTCGATGCGGCGTCCAACGGCGCGTGGGGCAAGGGCGCCGGGAAGACGTTCAACGGCGGTGTCGGTGAGGGAGCCAAGGGCAACGACGGCACCGCGGCGGCCATCAAGGCGACCGAGGGATCGATCACCTACAACGAATGGTCGTTCGCCAAGGCCCAGAACCTGAACATGGCCAAGATCGTCACCGCGGTCGGCCCCGATGCGGTCGCGATCAGCGCCGACTCGGTCGGCAAGACGATCGCCGGCGCCACCGTCAAGGGGCAGGGCAACGACCTGGTGCTCGACACCAACTCGTTCTACAAGCCGACGCAGGCCGGCTCGTACCCGATCGTGCTGGCGACTTACGAGATCGTGTGCTCGAAGTACCCCGATTCGCAGGTCGGTACGGCCGTGAAGGCGTTCCTGCAGAGCACCATCGGCGCGGGCCAAAACGGCTTGGCGGACAACGGATACATCCCCATTCCGGACTCGTTCAAGTCGAAGTTGTCGACTTCGGTCAACGCGATCGCGTGATCTGGGTGTCATGACCCGCGGAGCTCTCGCCGGCCCGTCGACAGGGGCTCAGCCTGCGCTGAAGGCGACCGATCCGCGCAAGGCGCACCGCGGCGACCGACTGTTCAAGTTGGTCGCCGCGGCCGCCGGTTCGACGATCGTGTTCGCGATCGCGTTGATCGCGATATTCCTGTTGGTTCGCGCCGTCCCGTCATTGCGAGCAGACCACGCGAACTTCTTCACCAGTGCCGAATTCAATACCACCAATGCGCAGCACCTCGCGTTCGGCATCCGCGATCTGTTCATGGTCACCGCGCTCAGTTCGATTAGCGCACTGGTGCTGGCGGTGCCGGTCGCAGTCGGTATCGCGGTATTCCTCACCCAATACGCGCCGAAACGGCTGGCGCGACCGTTCGGTGCGATGGTCGATCTGCTGGCCGCGGTGCCGTCGATCATCTTCGGGTTGTGGGGAATCTTCGTGCTGGCGCCCGAGATTGAACCCATTGCGGAATTTCTCAACCGCAACCTGGGCTGGTTGTTTCTGTTCAAGCAGGGCAACGTATCCCTGGCCGGCGGTGGCACCATTTTCACCGCCGGCATCGTGCTGTCGGTGATGATCCTGCCGATCATCACCTCGGTATCGCGGGAAGTGTTCCGCCAGACCCCGCCCATTCAGATGGAAGCGGCGCAAGCGCTGGGCGCCACGAAGTGGGAGGTGGTGCGGATGACCGTGCTGCCGTTCGGTCGTAGCGGTGTCGTCGCCGCGTCGATGCTGGGATTGGGCCGCGCTCTGGGCGAGACCGTGGCGGTGCTGATCATCCTGCGGTCGGCCGCGCGCGCGGGCAATTGGTCGGTGTTCGACGGCGGCTACACGTTCGCCTCCAAGATCGCTTCCGCGGCGGCCGAATTCAGCGAACCGCTGCCCACCGGGGCCTACATCTCCGCCGGATTCGCGCTGTTCGTCCTGACGTTCATCGTCAACGCGACCGCTCGCGCGATCGCGGGCGGGAAGGTCAACGGATGACTCGCGCCGGCGACGATGCAGAGCGAAGCGATGAGGAGGAGCGGCGCGCATGACGATCGATGCGCTCGACCTGCCGGTCAAACCGGACGTTTTCAGCCCGCTGAGCCTAAGGCGGCGGATCACCAACAGCGCAGCGACGACGTTCTTCGTCACCTCGTTCATCGTGGCCCTGGTGCCGCTGGTCTGGGTGCTGGGGGTGGTGCTCGCGCGCGGCTGGTACGCCGTCACCCGCTCGGGTTGGTGGACCCACTCGCTGCGCGGCGTACTGCCCGAGGAGTTTGCCGGCGGGGTGTATCACGCGCTGTACGGGACGTTGGTGCAGGCCGGTGTGGCCGCCGTCCTGTCGGTACCGCTGGGCCTGATGACCGCGGTGTTCTTGGTGGAATACGGGTCCGGCCGGCTGGTGCGGGTGACGACGTTCATGGTCGACGTGCTCGCGGGGGTGCCCTCGATCGTGGCGGCGCTGTTCATCTTCAGCCTCTGGATCGCCACCCTGGGTTTCCAGCAGAGTGCCTTTGCCGTGTCGTTGGCGCTGGTCTTGCTGATGTTGCCGGTGGTGGTGCGGTCCACCGAGGAGATGCTCAGGTTGGTGCCCGACGACCTGCGAGAAGCCAGCTACGCGCTGGGCGTTACCAAATGGAAGACGATCGTGCGGATCGTTATCCCGATCGCGATGCCGGGCATCGTCTCCGGTGTCTTGCTGGCGGTCGCCCGCGTCATCGGGGAAACCGCGCCGGTGTTGGTGCTGGTCGGCTACAGCCGCTCCATCAACCTCGACATGTTCCACGGCAACATGGCCTCGCTGCCGCTGCTGATCTACACCGAACTCACCAATCCCGAGCGCGCCGGGTTCCTGCGGATCTGGGGTGCGGCGCTGACCCTGATCATCATCGTGGCGGTGATCAACCTGTTGGCCGCGGCGTTCCGCTTCGTGTCGAACCGGCGGCGCTGACCGCGGAGCGCGGTCAGGACTTTGCCGCGGCCTTCTTGGCCGGTGCCTTTTTCGCGGTGCTCTTCTTGGCGGGCGTCTTCTGCGCCGGCGCCTTTTTGGCCGGTGCTTTCTTGGCCGGTGCTTCGCCGTCACCGGAGCGCGCCTTCACGCTGGCTTCCAGCTTGGCCAGCAGGTCGGACACATCCTCGGTCTCGTCCAATTCCTTGGGCTGCTCCTCGGCGGCAAACGCTTCGCCGCCTTCGAGTTTCGCCTCGATCAGCTCCTGCAGTTGCTCCTGGTAGGTGTCGTGGTAGCGGTCGGGGTTGAAGTCCTCGGCCATCGACTCCACCACTTGGGCGGCCATCTTGAGTTCCGCGGGCTTGATGTCGACCTTCTTGTCCAGGACCGGGAAGTCGGGATCGCGGATCTCGTCGGGCCACAACAAGGTATGCACCACCATCACGTCGCGCTTGCCGAAGTCCTTGACGCGCAACGCGGCCAGCCTGGTCTTGTTGCGCAGCGTGAAGTGAACGATCGCCATCCGATCGCTCTCGGCGAGCGTCTTGGCCAGCAGCACATAGGATTTGGACGACTTCGAATCCGGCTCGAGGAAGTAACTGCGGTCGAACAGCATCGGGTCGACCTCGCTGGCCGGGACGAACTCGAGCACTTCGATCTCGCGGCTGCGTTCTTCGGGCAGGGTGGCGATGTCGTCGTCGGTGATGATCACGGTTCGGCCGTCGTCGGACTCGTAGGCCCGGGCGATGTCACGGTATTCGACGACCTCGCCATCCTTCTCACACACGCGTTGGTACCGGATCCGGCCGTTGTCCTTGGCGTGCACCTGATGGAACTTGATGTCATGGTCCTGGGTGGCGCTGTACACCTTGACCGGAACGTTCACCAGCCCGAACGCGATCGAACCCTTCCAGATGGAGCGCATGTAAGTCAGTATGCCCACACCGCCCCCAGCAAAACAGCGCAGCGCGCCCGCACGGCGGGATATTCGGGCACAGCTAATTTCGCGGTCTAGGTGAGATGGGCCCGCAGGGCGGCCCGATCGGGCAGGTCGGCACCGGCGCGGCCGATGGTGAACGCCGATGCCAGGCTCCCGGATTCCAGCGTCGCCGTCAGCGCATCGAGCCCGATCCGGCCCAGGGCGGCCCGCCGGTCGGCGCCCAACAATCCCCGTCCCCAGAGCGCGTCGAGCAGACCGACCGTGAACGCGTCGCCGGCGCCGACGGTGTCCACCACGGCAACCGGCCTGGCCGCCACCCGGGCCTCGCCGGCCGAGCAGAACCCCAGCGCGCCCCGATCGCGCAGCGTCACGACGACGATCGCCGGTCCCGACGCCAACCAGGCTCGGGCCGTCGACTCCGGTTCGTGGTCGGGGTCGATCCAGCTCAGGTCCTCGTCGCTGGCCTTGACGATGTCACTGCGCTCGACGAGGCGGGCGATGCGGTCGCGGGCCAGGTCCCGGTCGGCGATGAGCGAAGGGCGCACGTTGGGGTCGAAACTGACGGTGGCCGACACCCGATAGGCGTCCAGCAGCGCCGCGACCGCCAGGCACCCCGGCTCGCGCACCGCGGCGATCGATCCGGTGTGCACCACCAGTGGCGGCGCGACTTCGGGCGTGCCGGAAAGCCGCCACTCCAGGTCGAACGCATAGCTCACAGCCCCGTCCTTCGCGATCGTTGCCACCGCGGTGGGCGTGCGGGCGGCGGAGGCGCTTCCCGGAACAAGCTGCGCGCCAGAGGCTTTCACGTAAGCGGCGATGCGGTGACCCGGTCCGTCGTCGCCGATGTGGGTCAGGAAATCGATATCGCGACCCAGCCTGGCGAGCCCGACGGCGACGTTGAGCGGGCTTCCGCCGACATGCTCGGCAGCGCCGACGGTGTCGATCAACGCTTCCCCGATCACCAGCCCGCGGGTCATGGGCTCATGCCTTTCAGCAACAATTCCAGGGTCGCCCGGGCCCCGACTGTATGCAAAGAATCCAGCGCCCAGCGATAGGAATCGACGAAGCGCGGCACCTGCGCCAGATCCCCGAACAGCTGCCCGTTTTCGATGAACGCGGTCGGATGCCGCCGCTGTGCCCGCGCGACGGACACCAGCGAATCCGCCAGGTTGTCGACGACCTCGATCGGTTCGCCACGTTCGTCGACCGCCTCGGCGTAGCGGGCCCAGCTCGCGACGGTCGCCGATGCGAGCCGGACGGGTCCGCCGGTGCGCAGGTTGTCGCGGATCACCGGAAGCAGCCATTTCGGGATGCGGTCCGAGGAGTAGGCGCACAACCGCGCCACGGTGTCCCGCACTCCGGGGTTGGCAAAGCGTTCGATGAGCCCGCGGGTGTAGGCGCCCAGATCGATGCCGGGGACCGGTCGCAGCGTCGGCGCCGCTTCGGAATCGAAATAGGCCAACAGGAATTCGGCCAACAACGGGTCGCGCGCCGCGTCGTGCACCATGCGGTACCCGCACAGCGCGGCGAAATAGCACAGGCACTGGTGACCGGCGTTGAGCAGCCGCAGCTTCATCGCCTCGTACGGGCTCACGTCGTCGACCAACAGGACGCCCGCATCTTCCAGCGGCGGCCGGCCGTCGGCGAAATCGTCCTCGAGCACCCACGAGGCGAACGCCTCGGCCACCACCGGCCACTCGTCGGCGACACCGAAGTCACGCTGCACTCCGGCCACGATGTCCGGCGTGGTGACCGGGGTGATGCGGTCCACCATCGAACAGGGGAACCGGGCGTGCTCGGCGACCCAGTCGGCCAGCCCGGGGCGCACCAGCTCGGCGTGCGCGATGACGGCCCGGCGCGCGACCTCACCGTTGTGCTCGATGTTGTCGCACGACAGGATCGTCGGCGCGGCGATGCCGCGGTCCCGGCGCCGGCCCAGTGCCTCGGCGATCAGGCCGAAAACCGATCCTGGGTCCCTGATCTGGTAGCCGCCCTCGGTGATCGTCATCGAGATGATGCGGGTCGTCGGCGCGGCCAGCAGCTCGATCGTGGCCGGCGGGTCGTCCGGCGCGTAGCGGTAGTCGAGGATCGAGCCGATCACCCGCGCTTCGCGGTTGCCGTTGGGGTGCTCCAGGACCAACGTGTACAGGCCGTCCTGGGCGCGCAGGACGTCCCTCATCCCGCGGTCGGCCGGCATCACCCCGATGCCGCAGATGCCCCACTGCCGCGCCCGGCCCCGCTCGAGCAGCGTGTCGATATACATCGCCTGATGTGCGCGGTGAAACCCGCCGACCCCGAAATGCGCGATGCCGACCGCGACGCCGTCACGGTCATAGCCCGGTGTCGCGATCGGCAGCCATCGCAGGGTGGCGCTGCTGAGCCGAACCACGGTCTCGACGGTACCGGCGCCCGTGCGCAAACACGTAGGTTGAGACCATGGGTCGTCCTACGGCGCAGGCGCTGGTCAAGCTGACCAACGCCGAGAAGGTGCTGTATCCGGCCACGGGAACCACCAAGGCGGACGTTTTCGACTACTACACCCGTATCGCCGACGTGATGCTGCCACACATCGCCGGGCGCCCGGCCACCCGCAAGCGCTGGCCCAACGGCGTCGAGCAGGAGTCGTTCTTCGAAAAACAGCTGGCGTCCTCGGCGCCGGACTGGCTGCCGCGGGCCAGCGTCAAGCACCGGTCCGGGACGACGACCTATCCGATCATCGACAGCCCCGACGGGCTGGCCTGGATCGCGCAGCAGGCGGCGCTGGAGGTGCACGTGCCGCAGTGGCGGTTCGTCGCCGAGTGGACCCGAAGCGGGGCCGAGGAGCTCAAGCCCGGCCCGGCAACGCGATTGGTGTTCGACCTGGATCCCGGCGAAGGCGTGACGATGCCCCAACTGTGCGAGGTCGCCCATGCCGTGCGGGACCTGATCACCGATATCGGGCTGACCACTTTTCCGCTCACCAGCGGCAGCAAGGGGGTGCACCTTTACGCGCCGCTAGATAATCCGGTGAGCAGCAAGGGCGCCACCGTGTTGGCCAAACGTGTTGCCCAGCAACTGGAAAAGGCGATGCCCAAGCTGGTCACGTCGACCATGACCAAGAGCCTGCGGGCGGGCAAGGTCTTTGTCGACTGGAGCCAGAACAACGGCTCGAAGACCACCATCGCGCCGTACTCGCTGCGCGGGCGCGAACATCCAACCGTCGCGGCACCGCGCACCTGGGAAGAACTCGAAGACCCCTCGGTGGGCCAACTGCGCTACGACGAAGTGCTCGACCGGGTCGCCCGCGACGGCGATCTGCTGGAGGCGCTGGATGTGGACGCACCGGTCAGCGACCGGCTCAGCAAGTACCGGAGCATGCGCGATGCGTCGAAAACCCCCGAACCCGTACCAGCCACGAGACCCGTTACCGGCCAGGGCAATTCGTTCGTCATCCAGGAACACCATGCCCGACGACTGCACTACGATTTCCGGCTGGAGCGCGACGGCGTGCTGGTGTCGTGGGCGGTGCCGAAAAACCTGCCCGAGACGCCGTCGGTCAACCACCTGGAGGTGCACACCGAGGATCACCCCCTCGAATACGGCGCGTTCGAGGGAAACATCCCCAGC
>NZ_JAOPWB010000318.1 GCF_025965855.1 Mycobacterium sp.
GCCGATGCTGGCGCCGGAGCCGGCCACCACGTCGGCCATCGTGGCCGCGGTGAATCCCCTGGTCGCGAAGACCTCGGTCGCAGCGTCGAGGATCCGCTGCTGGGTGGCGCCGGTCTTCGCCCAGCGAGGGCCTGCGCTGAGGTCGCCATCCTCTCGACGCTATCAGTAGTCCACGGTCGGATCGAAAGACCTTGCCGCGGTGCAGATCTGGCGAATCTCGGTGGGGGTCGGTGCGTCTCGGGCGCGCAGGCGATAGGTTGGTCGTGCGGACGCGCCGAACGGGGAGTGAAGATGGCTGACGATGCTGAGCGAGCCCGCGATGGGTGAACCGGGCTGGATCGACGTGCCCGGCCCGGCCGGGGGCCTGAAGGCCCTTACCTGGGGGCCACCGGATGCGCCGATCGCGTTGTGCCTGCACGGCTTCCCCGACACCGCCTACGGGTGGCGCAAGCTCGCTCCGCGACTTGTCGAGTCGGGGTGGCGGGTCGTCGCGCCGTTCATGCGCGGGTACGCGCCGTCGTCGATCCCAACCGATGGCGATTTCCACATCGGCGCGCTGATGGACGACGCCCTACGGGTGCGATCGGCCGCGGGCGGCACCGAGCGTGATGTCGTGATCGGCCACGACTGGGGTGCGGCCGCGGCGACCGGTCTGGCCGCAATGCCGAATAGCCCGTTCGCCAAGGCGGTGATCATGTCGCTGCCGGTCTCGGCGGGGTTCCGTCGGCGAGGCGGCGTGGCCGACCGGGCGCGGCTACTCGGCCACCTGCCGGCCCAGCTGGTGCGCAGCTGGTACATCCTCTACTTCCAATTGCCTTGGCTGCCCGAGCGTTCCGCGTCCTGGGTGCTGCCGCTGCTGTGGCGGCGGTGGTCGCCGGGCTATCGCGCCGAGGAGGATCTGCGTCACGTCGACGCCGCGATCGGCACGCCCGAGAGCTGGCGCGCGGCACTGGGACCCTACCGGGCCACCATCCGCGCCCCGCGGCCGCCGGCGCGGTATGCCGAATTGAACCGGCTGTGGACCGAGGCGCCCCTGCTGCCATGTTTGTACTTGCATGGCCGCGACGACGGTTGCATGACAGCGGCTTTCACCAGCTGGACGGAAAAGGCGCTGCCCGCGGGCAGCGAGGCCGCCATCGTCGACCACGCGGGCCATTTCCTACAGCTCGAACAGCCGGACAAGGTCGCCAACCTGGTGCTCACGTTCATCGGCTCGCCCGGCTGAGGCCATGGCGGCGCGGCGGATGGCGGCCGTCGATGCGCAGTTCTACTGGATGTCGGCCAAAATGCCCAACGACGAGTTTCTGCTGTACGCATTCGACGGCGAACCGGAGGATCTCGGGCGTGCGGTCGAGCAGGTATGCCAACGGGCGCGCGAGTGCCCCGACTTGACGGTACGGGTCCGGGAGCGAAGCCGGCTGGTCTATCCGCAGTGGGTGCCCGCGGCCGTCGGGCCCGAATGGGTCGTCCGCCACGACCGGGCGGACCGCGGCTGGCGCGAGTGCCTGGCGGCCGTCGTCGACCTCGTCGAGGACCAGCTGGACGTGCGCCGGATGCCGTGGCGGCTGCACCTCTTTACCCCGGTGCTCGGCATTCCGGGTATAGCCGGCCCGGGCAGCGTCGCGGTTCTCCAGGTCGCGCACGCGCTGGCCGACGGTGCGCGCGGCTCGGCGATGGCGGCCTGGTTGTTCGGCCGGGGCGCGCCGGTGCCGGAGGTGGTGCGGCCGTCGGCGGGGTTCTTCCCCTGGCTGGCCATCGATGCGGCGCGCGCCCATCGCCGGCTGGTTCGCGACACCCGCGCCGGATTGCTGGTGCCGGGCGTCGGGTCACGGCCACTGCAGGCCACCAACGCTCGCCCGGGTGGCGCCCGCTCGGTGCGCACGCTGGTGCGGCGCCGCTCGCAACTGCGTGGCCCCACGGTCACCGTCGGGGCGCTGGCCGCGGTTTGCACGGCGCTGTCCACACTGCTCGGCGAGGGGGCCGACTCGCTGGGCGCAGAAGTGCCGATGGCCAAACCGGGTGTGCCGCAAGCGCACAACCACTTCGGAAACGTCGTCGTGGGGCTCTACCCGAAACTGGGCCTCGATGCCCGGGTGGAGCGGATCGCGACCGATCTGGCCAATGGCCGGCGCCGCTTCGAACATCCCGCCACGCGCTCGGCCGACCGGGCGTTCGCCGCGGTGCCCGCGGCGCTACTGCGTTGGGGCGTCGCGCAGTTCGACGCCGACATCCGTCCGACGCAGGTGGCCGGCAACACCGTGGTGTCCAGCGTCAACCGCGGGGCCGCCGATCTGAGCTTCGGGGGCGCCCGGGTGGCGCTGACGGCCGGATACCCGGCGTTGTCGCCGGTGATGGGGCTGACTCACGGGGTGCACGGCATCGGCGACACCGTCGCGATCAGCGTGCACGCCGCGGAGTCAGCCGTCTCGGACATCGACGAGTACGTCCGGCTACTGGACGCGGCCCTGTGAGCGCTACTGTGCGTCACCGGATCTCGCCGCTTCTTCGCGGGTCATCCCGATGGCACCGATCAGCTCCTCGTGCAGCTCGAACCACACGGTGTGGTAGGAGTCGGTGAGCGGTCTGGTCAGCCAGGCGGTATCGCCGGACTTGACCTTGCCCAGTGCCGCGAGCAATTTCGTCGAGTAGGCGTTCAATCGTGGCAACTGGGCCGCGGCCGCCTCGATGATCGGCAGCACCCGCGCGTGCACCTCGTCGAGGCGGGCCAACACCGCGGCGTCGTATTCGGCGTCATCGTGGGCGTTGGGCTCGCCTTCGGCGCCGCCTTTCAGCTGCCAGTCCGTCACCAGTGCCTTGAAATCGGTGTTCACCGCGCGAAAGTCGTTGTAGGCGGCGGCCATCGCGGCCGGGTCGACGCCGTCGCGCTCCTGACCGAGCAACGTCTCCAGCCGGGCGCGGCCACTGGGAGTGAGCCGCAACGCCAAGCCGTCGAGCAGTAGGCCCGACGCCGTCAGCCGCTCGACGATGGCGGCGATGTCGCCAGGATCCCGGCCCAGGGTCGCGGCCAGGTCGGCGGGACGCACCCGGCCCTTCAGCCGGACCGCTTGCAGCACCGCCAATTCGGTCACCCGGCAACCCCCGCTGTCAGGCGCAGCGCGGTCAGCATGGTGACCAGCGGGGTGGTCGAAACGACGTCGGTACGCCCTTCGTCGATGGCCGCGCGCACCGCGGCATCGGAGGCGTCATCGAGCCTCGGGTGGTCGCCGGCGGCGTGTGCGCGCAACGGGCTGACTCGCCGCGCGATGTCGGCCAGCTCGCGCAGTTCCGGCGTATCGTTCTCCGACCACGCCGACAGGCTCAGGTTGCCCTCGCGCACTTCACCTTCGGAGCCGTCGACGGTGATCTGCTTGCCGGCCAGCGCCGCCGCGGCGCCACGGCCGCAGCCCACCACGGCGACCCGGCCGAGTTCGCGGCTGACCACCGCGGCGTGGCTGGCGGCGCCGCCGACCTCGGTCACGATGCCTTGGGCGGCCAGCATGCCCAGGACGTCTTCGGGCCTGGTGTGATCGCGCACCAGGATGACCCGCTCGCCGCGGTCGGCCGCGTCAAGCGCCTCATCGACATCGGTGTACGCCTTGCCGGATGCCACGCCCGGGCAGGCCGGCAGGCCCTTGGCCAAAAGCGGGGCGGTCAAACGCGTTTCGGGCTGCAATGTGGGCAGCAACAGAGCCGCTACGTGCGCCGGGGCCACGCGGCGGAGCGCCTCGGCGTCGTCGATGATCCCCTCATGGCGTAGTTGGATGGCCAGTCGAACCGCCGCCTGTGCCGAGCGCTCGGCCGCCCGCGTCTGCAGCAGCCACAACTTGCCGTCGTCGACGGTGAACTCGATCTCCTGGACGTCGGACCCGAGCCGCTCCAGGCGGCGGGCTGCGTCCGTCAGCTCGTGGTAGACGGCCGGTTGCTCGTCGCGCAGGGCCGCGATCGATTCCACGTCGACCAGTCCCGAGACCACGTCGTCGCCCTGGCCGCCGGGAAGCCACTCGCCGAAGGGCTCGTTCGCGCCGGTTATCGGATTGCGCGAAAAGAACGCTCCGGCACCGGAATTGGGGCCGCGATTGCCGAACACCATCGCCTGCACGACGACGGCGGTGCCGCCCCGATCGTCGAGGCCGTAGTGGGCGCGGTAGGCGACCGCGCGGCGCGAATCCCAGGAGGCGAACACCGCCTCGATTCCGGCGCGCAACTGCTCGTACGGGTCGGCGGGCACGGATTCTTCTCCACTGGCGCCCACGATTCGCTGATACATCCCCGTGAAGCGCCGGCGGGTGTCGCGGGCGAACTCCGGGACGCCTTCCGCCGCGAGTGCTTGTTCGACGGCGTCGTTCATTCCCAGGTCCAGGATGGTGTCCATCATGCCGGGCATGGAGTGCGTGGCTCCCGAGCGCACGCTGACCAACAGCGGCCGCGGGCCCCGCCCGAAGGTGCGTGAGGTTTCCGCTTCCAGCCAGCGCATCCCGTCGAGGACGTCGCCCCAGATCGCGTCGATCGTCGCCGCGGGGTCCGCGAGGTAGCTGAGGCCCACCTCGGTGGTGATGCAGAACGCGGGCGGTACCGGCAGATTCTGCCGGCGCATCGCGTCGATGCCGTGGCCCTTGTTGCCGAGAAGCTGCCGCGGGTGACGCGCGTCGCCGTTCAGCAAGACCACGGCGGTGATGCGGGTCGTGATACACCCCCTCGTCGTGCGGCACGCCCTGCTGGGACCGTCCCGGCAGGCCTCGACGAGTATGTCAGGACCGTCCGCGCAGCAGCCCGAAGCCGAAGTTCGTGCCCAATCCGCGGCGTAGCGCCAGGTGGATCCACAGCAGCCCGTAGGGCTCGAGCAGCCGTGCCAGCGTGAGGTCGCCGATGTCGACGGTCTCGAAACCAAGTTCCGTGACCAGCCCGGCAGTCACCGCCTTGGCATCGTCGTCGTCGCCGCAGATGAACATGACCGGTTCGCCCGGCAGTTGCGGTCCGTCCATCATCGGGGCGCCGATCTGGTTCATCGCCTTACAGACGCGGGCGCCGGGCGCCCACTTCGCGATTTCTTCGGCGCCGGAGCTGGCATGCCCGACCTCGAGCGTGGCGAAGTCGGGTGTCAGCGGATTGGTGCAATCGATGAGGACTTTGCCTGACAGATCGCCACAGCCCTGCACCGCCGCCTGCGTGCCCTGCCACGGCGTGCACAGCACCACGACATCGGCTGCGGCCGTGGCGAATTCGTTGGTCTCGACCGAACCGAGCGACGAATATTTCGGATCGTCGGGGTTTCGGACACCGAACATGATCTGGTGGCCGCGGTTGGCCCACGCGCTGCCCAGTACCTTCCCGACGTTGCCGGCTCCGATGATCGCGATCTTGATGTCGCTCTCCTTTCCGGTTCTCATACGCTACCCGCTAGGTTTGCACCTATGAATGTGTATGACGTCGGGTTACTGATCCTGCGGCTCGGGCTGGGACTGACGCTCGCCGCGCACGGCCTCAACAAGTTCTTCGGCGGCGGGCGGATACCGGGAACGGCTCGGTGGTTCGAGAGCATCGGCATGAAGCCCGGTAAGTTCCACGCCGTCGTGGCCGCCACCACCGAGGTGTGCGCCGGGCTGGGCCTCGCGGCCGGGTTGCTCACGCCGATCCCGGCGGCGGGCTTCGTCTCGCTGATGCTGGTCGCTGCCTGGACCGTGCACCGCGCCAACGGCTTTTTCATCGTCAAGGAGGGCTGGGAGTACAACCTGGTGCTGGCGGTCAGCGCCGTCGCGGTGGCCACGCTGGGCGCCGGGCGGCTCAGCCTGGATTGGCTGATCTTCGGCAAGAACTGGTTCGACGGCTGGCCCGGTCTGGCGATCTCGGCAGGGCTCGGTCTCGCCGGTGCCATCGGGCAGTTGGTGATCTTCTACCGACCGCCGGTCAAGCAGGCGGGATAGCGCCTCCGCCTCGTCACAGGGCCGGCGAGCGTAACGCACTGCGAAAATCAGCCCAACTTTTCGCCGTGTCGTTACGCTCGCGCGGCACCTAAGCGTTTTTCACGGGCGCGAATGACACAATGGCGTGTCGGCCCGCGCCCGTGGCATGTCCAGTTGCCCTAACCGACTGCGGCCGCGGCGGTTTCGGCCGACATCACCTCGGCCGCGGCGCGCTCGCCTGAGCGAATCGCACCATCGACCCACCCGCACATGATCGTCGAGGTCTCCGTGCCGGCCCAATGGATGCGGTCACAGGGCTGACGCAACGTGTAACCGAATTCGGTCAGCACTCCCGTCGGCGCGTGGCTGATCATCCCACCACCGGAATAGCGTTCGGTGGTCCAGTTCTGTTCGTGGTATTCGAGGGGGACACGCGCCTTCTCGCCGAACCGATCGACGAGTTCGCCGATGATCGCCGCTTTGCGCTCGGCCGCGTTGAGCGTGCACATGCGGCGTGCGGCGGGTCCCTCGGTGATGGCACACATGATGCCCGGCGTCCCGGTGTCCGTGCACGCGTCGATGGTCAGGGTCGCGAGAGATCCCGGCGACGTCGACTGGCCGGACAAGCCGTCGGCGCGCCAGAACGGCTCGTCGTAGAACGCGGAGGTCTTGAAGATCGCGCCCCCGGGCATGCGCTGGTGCAGAAACGTCCGGTCCACCGGCAGCATCGGCTCATAGTCGATCGAGCTGGCGATCGCCAGCGGAATGCCCACGACCACCCGCCGCGCACGCACCGTCAGGCCGTCCGCGCGGACCGTCACACCGTCTCCATCCTGGGCGATCTGCCGGACCGGTTCGGACAGGTGCAAAGCATCGCCGAGTTCGGCCGCCATCGGTCCGTACACGGCGCCCATCCCGCCGACCGGGCGGGCATCCTGCGAGCCGCCCTTCCCGGAGATGACGAAGTTAGGGCCACCGGCCGACCCCATCTGCGTCAGCACCCACAGCATTGAAACCTCCGACGCCGCCGAGGTGTACGCCCCGGCGATCGCCATGTCGAGCATCTCGCGGGCCTGCTTGGACATGGTGTTCTTGTCGAGCCATTCCCCGAGGCTGATGCGGTCCCACTCGGCTGCCTCCTTGGCCTCCCAGGGGGTTTCGCGCGGAATCGATTTGCACATTTTCTCTATCGAGAGCAGACCGATACCGAGGTTGGTGACCGCCCACGGGCTCACCGTCCAGGGGATGGTGCCACCGTAACGGTGCTTCTTGCCGTCGACGATCATCATGGCGTCGCCGTCGTTGTGCTGCTTGTACTCCGGGACACCGAACTCGTCCATCAGCGCATAAATGCGGTCCTGACCCGGGCCGATCCACGCGCCGCCGCGATCGACCCATGTTCCGTCGGGGCGGTACTCGGTGAACGTGCGACCGCCGACCCGGTCGCGCGCCTCCAGCAAGGCCACCGAGCGGCCCGCTTGCTTTAACCGCAGGGCGGCGGTCAAACCCGCGAAGCCAGCCCCGACCACGCAGTAATCGACATCCGTCACGACTGGCTCCTCACCTGGCCCCGCCCCAGCAGCAAACTACACCGAACGTGGCACCGGTAGTAGCGTGTTCACGCGAATTTCTCGGGCGATTCAAATCCGTTGACGCGAAGGTAGACCACGCTTCTCGGCGACGGCTGTCCGGCCGAAGTCGAGGTCCGACCGGTCAAAGATGATGGGCCTGATTGCCACCGCGGCGTTTGGCGGTGTACATCGCGCTGTCCGCGACGTCGATAAGTTTTTCGATGAGTCCGGGGACCTCGGATGTGCCAATCGGGGGCAGTTCGGCGGTGGCAGTGCCGATGCTGGCTGTCAGTCCCTGAGGAAGTGCGGCAATGGCAGCGCCCAATCGCGCCGAGATTGTCTCGGCATTCGGCGATGGGCTAGTGGCGGCGATGAGGAATTCTTCGCCGCCCGCGCGGCAGAGCACGGCCGTCGATGCCATGTGCTTCCTCAGCACGTCGGCGACGGCGATCAGGGCGCGGTCACCCGCGGCGTGACCGAAGGTGTCGTTGATGCGTTTGAAGGCGTCGAGGTCGATCATGACCATGGTCAGGTGGGTATCGTCAGCGTGCGGATCGCCGAGTCTGCGGGTAAGAGCGGCGATGAACCCTCGGCGGTTGAACAGGCCCGTCAGCGAGTCCTCGTCGGCGCGCACCGCGTAGGTCCCCATGGCCCGCGCCATCCCTCGCATCGCCGCGGGGAACGACAGGTTGAGCATTGAGATCACCCAAAACGCGGCGAGCCCAGTTCCAATGTCGGCCTCACGAGCCAGGTGCACCGCGGTGGCGATGGAAACGGTGGCCGCCACGGCGCCGCTGAACACCAGAAACTTATTGCTATGGAAAAGGGCGACATACCCGCCGTTAGTAGCCATAGCGCAGCAGCCGACGGCCGCCAGAGCGGCGGTCGGCTGGGTCAGACCCGCCGCTACCACTCGACCCACCCGGCCGAGCAGGCGTTCGGGGCGCGCGCGGAGGTCACGCTCAAGAGCGGCGAGGTGATCTCCGACGAGCTCGCCGTCGCCGACGCCCATCAGTTGGGCGCCCGGCCGTTTCGGCGCCCGCAGCACGTGCGGAAGTTAACCGAGCTCACCGATGGTGTCGTGGAGGCAGCCGAGCAGCGCAGATTTCTGTCCGCCGTGGAGTCCCTGGCCGAGCTGGAGGCCGTGGATGCGCTGAACGTGGTGATCGATCCGCGGGTGCTGAACAGGGCGCCGGTCATCCCGCCGGGCATCTTTCGCTGAATTTGGTTGTGCAATTACGGCTTTGCGTGTGCATACAGGGCGGAAACTTCGCGGATTTACCGCCGCTGGCTCACACTCAAATCCCTGAGCGCACACTCGAGCGACGCGGCCGAGGAATGAATGGCCCGCCGACCTACATGCGATCGAGGTTTCGGAAGTCGTCGGTCCCGAACCAATGGTCGTCGAGATCTTTCTTGGCCTGATTAACGTCGCCCGGGCCGCCCCGGTCCGCGATCGCCCACAGCCCGTAATAAGCCCAGCCGTTTCCGGGGAAAGTCCCTGTTGGGATTTCGTTGGGGTTGCCGCGCGGGGCTTGGTTCAGGCTCTTCAACAGCAGCCGCTGGGCCCCTGCCAGATTCGCTCGGCCCTGAACCGTCGCGGGGTCGACAGCGATCGCCCTCTGGATCAGGATCGAGGCCAGCGTCTGGCGCGCAGGGTAGGGCCACAAGGGAGGCTCGGTGTATTTCAGGGCGTCCTGGATATCGACGGCGCGTGTCGCAGCCGAAACCGCATCGACCCAGTTACCTTTCAGGGCCTCCACCCGTGCATGTCCCAGGCTTTCAAGGACCGCTGTCAGACACAGTTCGGGTTTCGCGCGGCCGGGCGGCGTATCGCAGCTTAGGTTCTCTCTGCCCTTCTCGGGTTGGTACTTGCGATATCTGGCGACGTCGTCATCGAATATGCGGAGCCGCTCGTTAGACTTCTCTTTATCTTTATCCCAGATATCCGCCATAAGCTGCGTAAAGTCGTAGGCGATGTTTGCCACCGGCTGCCGCTCAAAAGCATCCGGTCGCGCGAATTTTCGAATATCTGCCGTGTTCGAAAAATTTACCTTTGCGAGGTAATAGACTGCCCTATATATGTCCGCGCGCATTCCGTTCGCTTTGTCCGGCAACGATTTGAGCAGCTTCTCTGCATAACGGTTGATGTCCTGTTCCTTGTTGTCGCCGCTCAACGCCGCGGCGGCGATCACGAAATGAATATTGTGAGGGTAATAACTGTATCTATAACGGTCCCCGTCCGGACGATATAAATCCGGTTCCGTCGCGAAATACCGTTCGTCCGCGTCGATCGCTGCTTTGTTGGCCCTAATCGCGTTCTGCATGTCTCCCATGCGGAAATAGATGTGCGACGGCATGTGGACCAGATGACCTGCATTCGGCGCCAACGGTGCAGGCGGCGCCAACCAGTCCGCGTATTGCTTAGCGTCGCCCGGGTTGGGCGACTGCTCCATCAGGTGGATATACCAGTGGATGGGTCCTTCGTTGGGGAGGGGTTCGGGGAATTTCAGAGCCCTCTCGAGTTGATTCAGTGCCTCCCTGATCGGCTCGCTCGCCTTGGGGTTCGGATCTCCATTTTCGTCCCAATAAGTCCATGGTGCTAGGTTCATGGCCGAGTCGGCAAAGAGCGCGATGACGTTGGGGTCATTGGCGCCGAACGTGTCCAGCACTCTCTTCATCCCGTAAAAATAGGCTTGGTTGCGAACCCACTGACATTCTTTCTTGGCCTTCCTGTCCTTCGCGTCCTTAATATTGCAATCTTGATAGCGTCCGAACAAAGCCCGGATCATCTCCCAATCTTGGGGACTTGGATTGGCTTCGATGGAGCGGTGGAGCAAAAATTTCGCCTCGAGCCGGTCGGGCTCCGATTGTTCCGACATATTGAGGTCTACTCCGAGCACGAGCGCTTGGGCCCAATAGCACGCCGAGCAAGGAATGCCGTTACCTTCGGCCTCATAAGCCGCTTGGCGAAATGCGCGATAGGATTCACGGTTGTTGAAAGCGAAGTAGAATCGCAGGCCCTGATCAAAATAGGCCTGCGCCCACGGCGGTACATCCAAATGCGCGCTTCCGATGCCGGAATACAACGGTGGCTTAGGATCATTCGCGGTCAGGTCAACCAAGGCACAGGCCTTGGTCGGCATTCCCATGTCGTCCATTTCCATGTCGGCACTTGGCTCTTCGGACGGACCCGGGCAGGTCTCGGTCGGCTCGCAACGCGGGCAGCAGCCGGCAACGGTTAAAACGAGAATCATTGACGCTGCCGACAATCCGCTCCGAAATAAGTTGAACATGATTTCCCTCATGTCATGTCGGCGAACTCATTGGGACGACGGCATTCTATTCTGCAACGAGTCACGGCGTGACGGTATGGCCGAACCACTTCGCGAAAATCCGCCCACCGCAGTTTCGAGCGAGTCGCGTTTCTGCTCTGGCGCGGTGAGCTACCTACCGCGCTCCCGCCGTTGAGCGCTCAGGCAAGCCGGCTAGGGCGTGGAGGGCCCGCCGTACTGCCACACCAGGCTGTGGTTGCCGGTCATCGTCGGGTTGCACCACATCGTCCGGCCGTTGGCGTCGCGGGTGGTCGCGTGCAGCACTGTGCAGGGGTCGCCGGGCGCGGGTGGGTCGGCCCGGGCGACGGCGGCGCCGGCGACAACGGCGATGGGCGCGACGGCGGCAAAAGTTGCCAACACGACGACTCGAAGTTTGCTCATGATGTCTCCCAGGCCGGCGCCCGACCGAACCCCACGCTATCCGGCGGCGAACCCGCGGGCAAAGAAACTTCGCCCACCCCGGCCCAGGGGCCTAGAACACGTTCTAATCTGTGAAACCATGGGATTTCTCAAGCCCGAGCTGCCCCAGCTCGACATGGCTGAATGGAACAAGGGCACCCGCAGCGAGAAGATCCGTCCGATGGCCCGGCATTGGGCGGAGGTGGGCTTCGGTACGCCGGTCGCGCTGCATCTGTTCTACGCGGTCAAGATCCTGCTCTACATCCTCGGCGGGTGGCTGTTCGCCTCGGCCACCAAAGGGCTCGGCGGGTTCACGCACGTCGCGTCGTGGTGGTCCGAGCCGATCGTCTTCGAGAAGGTCGTGCTCTACACGATGTTGTTCGAGGTGATCGGGCTGGGTTGCGGCTTCGGGCCGCTGAACAACCGGTTCTTCCCGCCGCTGGGCTCGATCCTGTACTGGATGCGGTTCGGCACCATCCGGCTGCCACCGTGGCCGGATCGCGTCCCACTGACCAGGGGCACCGCCCGCAAGCCGGTGGATGTCTTCATCTACGCGGCGCTGCTGCTGATGACGCTGTGGGCGTTGCTCTGCGACGGGACCGGCCCGGTGCCGGAACTGGGCACCACCGTCGGGCTGCTGCCGACGTGGCGCGTCGTGGTGATCCTGCTGCTCCTCGGCGCGGCGGGGCTGCGCGACAAGGTGATTTTCCTGGCCGCACGCGGCGAGGTCTACGCGACCCTGGCGGTGACCTTCCTCTTCGGCGGCGTCGACATGATCGTCGCGTCGAAGATCGTCTTCCTGGTGATCTGGATGGGCGCGGCGACATCCAAGCTCAACAAGCACTTCCCGTTCGTGATCTCCACGATGATGTCCAACAACCCGCTCATGCGGCCGAAGTGGCTGAAGCGGCGCTTCTTCGAGAAGTTCCCCGAGGATCTGCGGCCCGGGCGGCTGTCCCGATTCCTGGCACACGTGAGCACCGCCATCGAGATGTTGGTGCCGCTGGCGCTTTTCTTCTGTCACGGCGGGTGGCCGACGGCGGTGGCCGCGTTCGTCATGGTCTGCTTCCACCTGGGGATCCTTCTGTCCATCCCGATGGGGGTGCCGCTGGAGTGGAACGTTTTCATGATCTTCGGTGTGCTGTCGTTGTTCGTCGCGCACGCCCGCCTGGGGCTGACGGACCTGAAACATCCGGTGGTGGTCGCAATCCTGTTCGTCGTCATCGCGGGAATCGTGGTGCTGGGCAATATGTTTCCGCGCAAGATCTCGTTCCTGCCCGGCATGCGCTACTACGCCGGCAACTGGGACACCACGCTGTGGTGCATCAAGGCATCGGCCAACGAGAAGATCGGCCGGGGAATCGTGGCGATCGCGAGCATGCCGCAGGCCCAGCTGGAGCGGTTCTACGGCAGCCCGGAAGCGGCACAGATACCGATCTACATGGGCTATGCGTTCCGCGGGTTCAACACCCACGGCCGGGCCCTGTTCACACTGGCGCACCGCGCCATGGCGGGCCAGAACGAGGACGACTACGTCATCACCGACGGCGAGCGCATCTGCAGTACCGCCATCGGCTGGAACTTCGGCGACGGCCACATGCACAATGAGCAACTCATCACCGCCATGCAGCAGCGCTGCCACTTCGAGCCGGGGGAGGTGCGGGTCGTCTTGCTCGACGCGCAGCCCATCCACAAGCAGACCCAGGCCTACCGGCTGGTGGACGCGGCGACCGGTGAGTTCGAGCACGGCACCGTGCGAGTCGCCGACATGGTCACCCGACAGCCCTGGGCCGACGACGTTCCGGTCGAGGTGCTGTCCGACTAGTCCGGCGAGCAGACGCAAAAGCCCCCGCACGCCCGGCGTGTCGGGGGCTTTTGCGTCTGCTCGCGGCGGCCCAAGCCCGCGGCAGCTAGGCCACCGGCGGCTAAGCCCGCAGGCGGCTAAGCCCCCGGCGGCTACGCCCGAGCGAAAAGCTAAGCCCGCAGGCGGCTAAGCTCGCCAGGCGTAACGCCAGGGCGAAATTTCGGCCTGAAAGTCGCCGTGGCGTTACGCCCGCGCGAAAAGCTAAGCCCCCGACCGCACCTGCTGCGCCGCGGCGACCATGTTCCGCAGGGACGCAGTCACCTCGTCGACGTTGCGGGTCTTCAGCCCGCAGTCGGGGTTGACCCAAAGCCGTTGCGGCGGTACGGCCCTCAACGCGGCGCGCAGCGACTCGGCCATCTCTCCTGCGCTCGGCACCCGCGGCGAATGGATGTCATAGACGCCCGGGCCGACGCTGTTGGCGAAGCCGACCGAGTTCAGGTCGTCCAGCACCTCCATGTGTGAGCGCGCCGCCTCGAGCGAGGTGACGTCGGCATCCAGGTCGGCGATCGCCCCGATCACCTCACCGAACTCCGAGTAGCACAGATGCGTGTGGATCTGCGTCGAGTCCGCGACGCCGGAGGTGGCCAGGCGGAAAGCCGCCACGGCCCAACGCAAGTAGTCCTCCTGCTGGGCGCGACGCAGCGGAAGCAGCTCGCGCAGCGCGGGCTCGTCGACCTGGATGACCGCGATGCCCGCGGCCTGCAAATCCACGGTTTCGTCGCGAATGGCCAGCGCCACCTGATTCGCGGTGTCGGCCAGCGGCTGGTCGTCGCGGACGAACGACCACGCCAGGATCGTGACCGGCCCGGTCAACATGCCCTTCACCGGTTTGTCGGTCAGGGACTGGGCGTAGGTGATCCACTCGACGGTCATCGGGTGGGTCCGCGCGAGGTCGCCGTACAGGATCGGCGGGCGCACGCAGCGGCTGCCGTAGGACTGCACCCAGCCGTTCTGCGTCGCGAAGAAGCCCTCCAGCTGCTCCGCGAAGTACTGGACCATGTCGTTGCGCTCGGGCTCACCGTGCACCAGCACGTCAAGGCCGAGTTGCTCCTGCAGCGCGATGACGTCGGCGATCTCCTTTTGCATCTTGCCGACGTATTCGGCCTCGTCGATCTCGCCGGCCCGAAAAGCGGCGCGCGCCTTGCGGATCGTCGACGTCTGCGGGTAGGAACCGATCGTCGTGGTCGGCAGCGGGGGCAGCTGCAGCCGCGCCTCCTGGCTGGCGCGGCGTCCGGCCGCATCGCCGCGGTGCGCACCCGACGCGATGATGGAGTCGATGCGGGCGCGGACGGCCGAGTTGTGCAGCCGCGGGTCGCGGCGACGGGAGGCCAGGGCGGCGTTGGACGCCGCGATCTCGTCGGCGACCGCGTCGCGTCCGTCGCGAAGCGCGCGCGCAAGAACGACGACTTCGCCCACCTTTTCGGCCCCGAACGCCAACCAGCTGCGCAGGTTGTCGTCCAGCCCCGTCTCGGGCTCCAACGAATAAGGCACGTGCATCGTGGAACACGACGTCGAAACCGCCACTGTGCCAGCGGAACCCAGCAGAGTCGCCAGCTTGGCCAGCGCCGATTCCAGGTCGGTGCGCCAGACGTTGCGCCCGTCGACGACGCCGGCCACCAGGATCTTGGTGGACAGTTCCGGGATGCCCGCAACCGCGGTGTCGGCACCGGCCACCAGGTCGAGGCCGATCGCTTCGACGGGCGTGCGGGCCAGCCCCGCCAGCGCAGCGCCGGGGTCGCCGAAGTAGGTGGCGACGTGGATGGCGGGCCGGTTGCTCACCGAGCCCAGCGCGGTGTAGACGGCCTCGGCGAGCGCGGGCGCGTCGGGCGAGATGTCGGTGACTAGCGCCGGCTCGTCGAACTGCACCCACTGGGCGCCGTTGTCGGCAAGCAGGGAGAGCAGCTCGGAGTAGATCGGCACGAGCTCGCCGAGCCGCGCGATCGGTGCGCCGCCGCCGTTGATGCCCTTGCTCAGAAGCAGGAAGGTGATCGGACCGATGACGACCGGCCGCGCGGGAATCCCTTGCGCAAAAGCCTCTTTCAGCTCAGAGAGCACCTTGTCGGGGTTCAGCGCGAAACGGGTCGCGGGCTCGATCTCGGGGACCAGGTAGTGGTAGTTGGTGTCGAACCACTTCGTCATCTCCAGCGGGGAGATGTCGTCGCTGCCGCGGGCGAGGGCGAAGTACCGGTCCAGCTCGTCGGGAACTTCTGTGGCCCGCACCGGCAGCGCGCCGAGCATCACCGCCGTGTCGAGCATCTGGTCGTAGTACGAAAAGGTGTTCACCGGGACAGAGTCCAGTCCGGCGGCGGCCAGGCCCGTCCACATGTCGCGGCGCAGGGCGGCGGCGACGGATTCCAGCTCGGCCCGGTCGGTGCGTCCGGCCCAGTAGCCCTCGGTGGCGCGCTTGAGTTCACGCTTCGGGCCGATGCGGGGGGAGCCGGTAACCGTGGCGGTGAATGGTTGAGAGGTGGTCACGTTGTCGTCCTAACACTCGACGGGTGGATCACCGCCGGCGGACGCAACAGCCGAATCCGTCGCGGTGCGCACCTTCGGCACACAACCCGCAACGGCGACGACCAAACGCCCATTCCACGAGGCGATGAGCCGGCCGGACGCGGCGCGCCCGGCGCAGCCGGCAGGTCTTCGGACTCGCGGGCGCGCACCGGCGTGGTGCTCCTAATGGCCGTCGCTTCCCGATCTCGGTCTTTCCAAGACCAGTGCTTGTGACGGCGGTCGTTCCTGCTTACCGCTGCGGGACAGTCCCGGACTCTCACCGGGTTCCCTCTCGCGACGCGTGTCTAACATGCCTCGCTCGATGCCGCGCCACGGTTGCGGCGACGGCAGACCAGCTGCGTTGTGCAGCCTAACCGGTCAGCCGGCCAGCGCCTCGGCGATGGGGACGTCGCCGTTGTTGAAGTCGATGGTGCGCCCGATGGTGGAGTCGTCGGCCAGCGCGGCGGCCACGACCAGCGCGACGTCGGCGCGCGAGACTTCCCCTTTGCCGGCGCCCAGTGCGATGCGGCCGGTCGGCGGCTCCAGGGTCAGCCGGCCTGGCCCCAGCACCGTCCAGTCCAGGCCGCTGGCGCGCAGATGCGCGTCCGCGGCCGCCTTGGCCTCCGCGTAGGGGAAGAACGAATCGCCCTGCGGCACACCGTGGTCCGGACCCGCGCCGAAGTAGGACACCATCACGAACCGCTTGACGCCCGCCCGCGCCGCGGCATCGATCACCCGGATCGCCGCGTCGCGGTCGACGGCGTAGGTCCGCGCCGGGTTTCCGCCGCCCGCTCCGGCGGAGAAGACGATCGCGTCCTGCCCGGCCAGCAGCTCGGCCAGCGCGTCGGTGTCGAGCCGCTCGATGTCGGCGACGACGGGGTCCGCGCCGGTGGCGGCGACGTCGCCGGAGTGGTCGGGATTGCGGAAGACGGACGTCACCGCGTCGCCGCGGTCGGTCAGGATGCGGGCCAGCTGCTGTGCCACTTTGCCGTGGCCGCCGATGACGATGACTCGTGCCATGATCCCGACAGTAGCGCCCTTTAGAGCTTCACCCGGCCCATGATGATGTCGATGATGGGCTTGCCGGGCGGGTAGGCACCGGTCAGCGATGCCATTGTGTGCCCGTAGTCCACCAGCAGCGTGATCCCGCTGATGCCGAACGCGGCAGCGCTGTTGAGGAACGCCATCACGTCACCCATCTGTTCCGGGGTGTGCACCTTCGAACCGGTCTCGTCGCGGTAGTCCTGCGCGAACGTCAGCCAGAGGTCGGCGTTGGCCTGAGCCAGCGGGGTGTCGGTGGGACCCGGGCAGATCGCGTTGATCCGGATGCCCTTCTTCAGCAGGGAGTAACCCTGGGTCGCGACGTAGGCGTTGACGACCTTTTTGGAAAAGCCGTAGTGGATGATGCCTTCGGCTTCGTGCGCTTTGACCCAGTCCTGCGCCGCCGCGAAGTCCGGCGTGGCGAGGAACTCCGTCAGCAGCTCAAGATCGTTCTCCCAGCCCATGCCGGCGACCGAGGAGATGAAGCAGATCGCTGAGCCCGAGGGAAGCTGGTTCTTCTCGAGTAGGCGGTCGATGAGATACCGGTGGCCGATGAAGTTGATCGCCATCAGGTCGGTTGTCCCGTCGGCAATGCCGGCGGCCGAGAAGAGCGCGTGGATCGGACCGTCCACCTGCTCGAGGGCGGCGTCGATCGAGGCGGGGTCGCGCAGGTCGACCTGCACCGACTGGGCGACGTCGTAGTTGACGGGCGCGTAGTCCAGCACTATGACCTCGGCGCCGAGTTCGGCCGCCGACTTGGCCGCCGCGGCGCCCATGCCGGTCGCGCCGCCAACAACGAGTGCGCGCTTGCCGTCATAGCGCAACCGGTCGATAACAGACATTGGTAATCCCCTTCTCGTTCACCGCTAACCCGGTTCTAACCGCCCTACTGTATGTAGAACAGTTATTTGGTTCAACACCCGGCCCCCGCGTTCAAAGGTCGTTGACTGCGCGGGAGCACAACGGCCTGCGCGGCGGAGACCCGGATAGAGCGTTTTGTCAGCGGACATGCGGTGCCCGTAACGACTTGCGTTCGATCCGGGTTCATGGCCGAAGTCGTTGGTCCCGAAGGGATGTCGTCAGGCAAGTGCGGACAGCGCCGTCTCCGCGTTGTATCCGTTGAACCCGTCCAGCTCGCCGTCGCGCAGGCGATTCACCCATGCCGGGTCGGCGAGCAGTGCGCGCCCGATGGCCACGACGTCGAACTCACCGGCGTCGAACTGCTCGACCAGGTGGTCGACGGGTGCGGGCCGGATCACCTCGCCTTTCTTCTCGCTGCGGAACTGGGTTTCGAGCCCGACGGAACCGACCGCAATAACCGGCAGCGCGGTTACCTTTTTCGTCCACCCGGCCAGGCTCAGTTCGCGGTCGTAGCTGGGGAACGCGGGCGCGTAGTGCCTGCGCGTCGAGGGATGGAAGACGTCGACTCCGGCCTCGGCCAAAGGGTTGAGCAGTTCCTGCAGCTGTGTCGGGTCCGCGGCGATCGACGCCCCGTAGTCGACGCCCTTCCACTGGGAGAAGCGGAACAGTATCGGGTAATCCGGACCGACCGCGGCGCGCACCGCCGCGATCACTTCGGCCGGGAAGCGAGTCCGCGCGGCCAGCGATCCGCCGTAGCCGTCGGTACGCAGATTCGTTCGCTCCCAGAGGAATTGGTCCAGCAGATAGCCGTGGGCGCCGTGTAGTTCGACGGCGTCGAAGCCGACGTCTCGCGCGGTGGCGGCACTTTGTGCGAACAGCTCCGCGATCCGGTGGAGTTCATCGGTTTCCAGCGCTCGGCCCCTCGGCTTGCCGAGCCCGTCGACGCCCGACGGGCTGACCGGCACCACGCCGTCGGCGTCGTCGCGCTGCGCGCCCTGGTGCCACAGCTGTGCGGCGATCGTGGCGCCCTCCCCGTGGACCGCGTCGACGATGCGCGTCCACCCCGCGAGCACCTCCTCGCCGGCGAGCGTCGGGACGGCGAAGGGGTGGCCCGCGGCCGGGTCGGGGAGGCGGACTCCTTCGGTGATGATCAGCCCGACGCCGCCCGCGGCCCGTCGTCGGTAGTACTCGGCGACGTCGGCGCCCGGGATTCCGCCGGGTGACGCCTGACGGGTCATCGGCGCCATCGCGAACCGGTTCGGCACGGTCAGGGAGCGGACGGTCAGCGGTCGGAACAGGTCAGCGATTGCCATGAGCCCACCCAACGCGCGGCCCTTCGCGCCTATTCCATTCGGCTCACCGCAGCCCGCGGACGCCAGGAATACCGACGCGGCCCCGGGGCGTTCCGATGCTTCGGTATGGCTTGGCACGCACCTCAACCGAGGCGATGGACTGATGAAGGCTGTAGGTTTCACCGAATTCGGCGGACCAGAAGTATTGAAGATACTCGAGGTCGATGAGCCCCACGCGGGTGCGGGGCAGGCGCGGGTGAAGGTCGAAGCGTTCGACGTCACCCCCGCCAACACTTACCTTCGCTCGGGCGTGTGGGACGACTGGAACCAGGCGACAAAGGATTGGGGCGGGGCGACAAAGTTCGCCCCCGACCTTCCATTACATTCCCGGCTGGGATTTCAGCGGCACCCTTGACGAAGTCGGCGCGGGCGTCAACGCGCGAGTGGGCGATCGGGTTGTCGGCTTGCCGGTCGATCCGTACCTCAACGGGCCCTACGCGCAGTACGTCGTGACGTCCGCAGACTCTGTGGTGCGCGCACCGGCTAATACCGACAACGCCGCCGCCGCCACCTTCCTGATGAACGCGCTGACTGCGTACATCGCGTTCGAGGCGTTAGCGCTGACTCCGGGATCAACGGTGGCGGTGACCGGTGCCGCGGGAGCCCTGGGCAATATGTCATCGAACTGGGTAAGCATTACGGATTCGAGGTGATCGCCGACGCAAAACCCGCGGACGAAGCATTGCCAGAAGCTCGAGGCAGGCGGGGTCCGCGGACGGCCAGTACTCACCTGGTGAGTGGGATTCGGATAATCGATCCAACCTCGGCGGGCAGCATCAGTTGCCGCGAGCGGCGACGCCGCGCAACACCGTGTCACGCGCATGCACGAGCGCCGCGCGTTTCCCGACGGCGCGAAGGATGTTCTCCGGTATCCACTGCAGGCCGATGAGGCATCGTGCCAGCATCGCCGTGGACGGGGCGTCGACAGTGATTTCGCCCGACCGGATGCCTTCTGAGAGCAGCGATTTCATCTGCCGAAGCCGCGTGGCATATAACCAACCCGGGTTGGGCGTGTTCGGCGGCGATTGGCGCATCCACGCAAGCTGAATCCTGAACTCGTCGGAAAACCGATCGAGCGCGTTGACGTTGACCCAGCTGAGCGCGTCCAGCTTCTCGACTGCCGTGGCATTCGAGCCTAGGACGCTCACCCAACCGGCCTCCACCTTCCTGCCGAAGGACTCCATGATCGAGGCAAGGAGTTCGTCCTTGGACCCGATCACCCGATAGACGGTCCCGGTGCCGAGCCCCGCCGCGGATGCGATGTCCCTGATGGTGGTGACCTCATACCCTTTGCGGCCGAACTCCGTTCGCGCCACCGCAAGGACGTGGGCCGCCTTGTCGTCGGAATCCGCGTCGCCGTCGTCCGCCCATGTGTCGATGACGGCGTTTGCGGCCGCAAAGGCGGCGGACCGATTCAACGCCGCATCGGTGGGCCCCGATTTCGTCGGGGCCACCAACCCCTCCAAGATGATTCGGCACAGCAGCCCGGCGACCTGGTCGGCCGGAGCGTTGTGGCGCATGACGGCGAGCCCGACCTGCAGCATCGTCTGGCAGATGCGGTCGGCCAACGTAGGCAGGTCGATGTCGGGCTTGATGTAGCCGCTCCACCTGCCGGCGCGCAGCGTTTGCAGCATCGCCTCCTGAACCGCGGTGGGCGCCTGCTGCGTCAGCTTCATCAGCTCCGGATCATCGCTCGGCCCCTCGTAGAACGACATCTGCAGGGCGGCCCCGTGTCGCACGGCGCAGTCGGCGATCGCCGATCCCAGCTCGACGATCTTCTCCGAAGCCGGTCGCGAATCGGGCTGGTTCAGCCGGGCCTGGGCGGATTCCCCGATCCGGGTCAGGTCCTCCTGATAGCGGCGGATCAGCTCGATGAGGATCGCCTCTTTGGACTCGAAATGGTGATACAGGCTGCCGGGGAGAATGCCTGCCGCGTCCGCGATCTCCTGCAGCGACGTCCGCAATCCGGAGGACGCGATCAACGACGCCGCCGTCTGTAGGATCTCGGTTCGGCGGGTCCCGGAGTCGTCCGCGTGCTTCGCCCGGACGGCGGTCGGCGGCCGGGCCTTGGACAGCGAGGCTTTGGCCATGACTAGCTGTGCTCACGTCCGGACGATTGCGGATTCGCGACCCAGCGCATTCGTCCTCCCGACCGAACCAAATCTTTGTTAGAGGCTATCAGACCGCTCAAAATGAATGCGCTGCAGAAAGCGCTGACAATGCCCATTCTAGAGCGCGCGGCCATCGCACCCCGGGGTCGGTCACCACCAGCCACCGCCAGGATTGCTGATTCGAGCCATTGGCGGCCCGCAAACCCATGCGCGGGCGCTTCCGGATGTCTTCGATGCCGACGGGCGCATGGAGGTCGAGCGACTTGCGCGCCGAGCGGGTCGCGGTCAGCAGGTATTCGATGTCAATCAACGACCCCTGTTGGCCAGCCGCGCACCGAGTTCGGTGAGGTAGCGGTCCGGCCCGCCGAGAAGTTCGCTCCAGCTCAGCAGGCGCTTGAGGTAAAGGTGAGCGTCGTGTTCCCAGGTGTAGCCGATGCCGCCGAACACCTGGATGGCGGTGTCGCCGACGGTGGCCAGCCGCCCGGCGAACGCCTTCGCCCGCAGCGCGGCAAGATGGCGTTCGTCGGGACCGGCATTATCGGCCGCCCACAGCGCGTGGATCACGCCGCTGCGGGCCAGCTCGACGGTCTCGTACATGTCGACGCACAGATGCTGGACGGCCTGAAACGAGCCGATGACCTGACCGAATTGCTTTCTGACTTTTGCGTATTCGACGGCGAGGTGCATGACCGCCCGCGCGGCGCCCAGCGCGTCGGCAGCAGTGGCGATGAGGACGTCATCGATCACTGCGGCAACGTCGTCCGACGAAGCCGTAGCCAGCCGCTGCGCGGACGCACCGCCGAGCTCGACGCGAAAACGTTTGCGGGTCTGGTCGATACCGCGCTCGGGCGTCACGGAAATCCCGGCGGAGTCGGTTTTCAGCGCGAAAAGCCCGACGCCGGCCCGGTCCTCGGCGAGCACCAGCAAGGTGTCGGCGGCCGCGGCGTCGGGCACGCGGTCGATCTCGCCCCGCAGAACGATGTCGTCACCCTGTCCGGCCACTTCGACGGAGGCATTGTCGAAATCCAAGAAGCCGACGGTGGCGATGGTGGTCCCGTCGACGATGCCGGCCAAAAGCGTGGCGGCACTGCCGTTCCCGGCGAGACGGGTTAGCGCGCGCGCCGCGGCGACCGCGCTCGACAACCACGGCCCCGGGTGCAGGGCGGCGCCGAGCTCTTCGGCGACCACGCCGGCCTCGACCATCGTCATCCCGGCGCCGCCGCATTCCTCCGGCACCAGCAGCCCTGTTGCGCCGAGGTCGGCCAGGCCGCCCCAGACCGCTTCGTCGACGCCGGTCGGATCGTCGAGCAGCTCGCGCACGTGGCCCGAAATCGGTGCCTTCTCAGCAAGAAATCGCCGCGTCGTGTCGCGCAGCGCGACCTGCTCGTCGGTGAGTTCGAGATTCACTTGCGCGGCAATCCGAGTACGCGCTGCGCGGTGACGTTCTTGTTGATCTGGGTGGTTCCCCCCGCGATGGTCAGCGAGCGTGACGTGAGGCGGTAGTTTGCCCACGGGGCGTCGGTGCCGCCGGTACCGAGCACGTCGAATGCCAGGGCGGCCATGTCCTGTCCGATCTCACCCCACACGGTCTTGGCGAGGCTGGCCGACGCGAACGGGTCGCCGCCGTGCAGCGTGGCCGAGATCGACCGCTGGCAGAGCACCTCGAGATACTTGATGCGGACGGCGATTTCGCCGAGGCGTCGCAGTATCACCGGGTCTTCGAGCGCACCGCTCTGCGTGGCGATGTCGTCCACCAGTTCTTCCAGCCGGACCTGCATCTCGGCGTACAGCCGGGCCGCCCCGGCGCGCTCGTGGCTGAGCGTGGTGGTGGCTACCTGCCAGCCGGCGTTCAGCGGTCCGAGCAGCGCATCAGCCGGCACCCGGACGTCGCGAAAGAACACCTCGGCGAAATCGGCGTCGCCGTTGAGCGTGACGAGCGGGCGGACCTCGATGCCGGGCAACGCCATGTCGACGATGAGGCAGGAGATCCCCTTGTGCTTCGGCGCGTCGGGATCGGTGCGCACGTACAGCTGGCACCAGTCCGCACGATGCCCCAGCGACGTCCAGATCTTCTGGCCGTTGACGACGAAGTCGTCACCATCCCGCACCGCCCGGGTGCGCAGCGCGGCGAGATCGGATCCCGCTTCGGGCTCCGACATTCCCTGGCACCAGATGTCATCGGCGCGCATCATGCGGGGGAGCAGCGTTTTCTTCTGGTCTTCGGTGCCGTACTGCATGATCGCGGGAGCGATGTTGTTCATCCCAATGACGTTGAGCGGCATCGGGGCCCGAGCGCGTGTGGTTTCCTCGGTGTAGACCAGCTGCTCGAGCACGGTCGCCCCGCGGCCGCCGTATTCGCGGGGCCAGGAGACGGCGGCCCACCCCGCGTCGGCCATCGTCCGGCTCCACGCCCGCAGCAGCTCGATTCCCGCGTCGTTGCGCCCAGCGGGCCGACGCGCGGCCACCAGCTCATCGGTAAGGTTCGCGGACAGCCAGTCGCGCAGCTCGGTGCGGAACTGTTCCACTTCCGCCGGGTACGAGAAGTCCATTTTTGCGGACTTTACGTTGGAGCAGATATTAGGTCAACTACGCACCGGGTCAACCCCTATTGCGTTGGTGTTCGCCGGAATGCGGCCTTGGCTGTATCCACGGCCTCGTCGGGCATCGCGTTGACGCCGCGTCGCTCACAGACCTCCAGCACCTCGTCGACGATCGACGTGGGCACGAGGAACCGGTCCGTCGATGACATCTGCTCGAGATGTGCCTCGATGTCTTCCGCCGCCGGCTGGCTCGCGGCGTCCGCCAGCCAGCCTTCGCTGAGGCCGACGAACACCCGCGCGTAGCGTCCGGCGGCGGCCGAATAGTTGCGGTGGGTGAACGTGCAGGCGGTGCTGGCGAGGAAGGCCACCAGCGGCACGACGAGTTCTGGCCGGATGGCCCGCAGGAAGCCGGATTCGGCGAGGAACTTCTCGTCGCCGACGGTCTCGGTGACCATGCGCGAGAAGCCGGTGGGCATAACCGAATTGGCGAGGATTCCGTGCGCTTCGCCTTCGATCGCGATCACGTTGGTTAACCCGACCAGGCCGGCTTTGGCCGCGGCGTAGTGGGCCTCCATCGGCTGACCGAAGATTCCGGCGGAGGACGAGATGAACACGAATCTTCCGCCGCCGTTGTTCTTCATCACGCGATACGCGGGCTGAGATAGATAAAAGCCGCCGTCAAGATGCACGCGCAGCATTCGCGTCCACTCTTCGGGCGAGAGGTCTTCGAACGGCGCACTGCCGAAGATTCCCGCGTTGCTGACGACCGCGTCGAGCCGCCCGAACGCCGCCACGGCCGCGTCGATGATCGCTTGCCCGCCCGCCGGACTGTCGACCGAGTCATAGGAGGCGATTGCCGAGCCGCCCGCCTTCGTGATCTCGTCGACCACTTCGTCGGCGACGCGAGAGTCGGCGCCGTCACCACGCATCGAGCCGCCGAGGTCGTTGACCACCACCGCGGCGCCTCGGCGCGCCAGGTCCAGCGCGTACAGCCGGCCGAGTCCGCGGCCGGCGCCGGTGACCACCGCCACCCGGTCGGTGAAGTCAATCATGGTGTGCTCCTTAGCAAGTGCGGCTAACCCGCTGGGACGATTGACCGCAGGTGGAACCGGACCCTACGCTGGAACAGATATTTGGTCAACAAGCTCCTGTGGTTCGGAGGTCGATGGCAAACGACGCGCGTGGCGACCGGTTGCAGGCCCTCGGCATGTTCGCGTCCGCGCTCGCGGGCCGGCCTCTCGCGGTCGCCGACCTGCAACCGGGTGAACCGCCGTGGACAGACGGCCAGACGATCTACGTCGACGCCGCCGCCCGCGCGGACATCGAGGCGATCGCCGTGCAGGCCTCGATGATCGCGGCGGGCAGCCTGGACCCCGGCGTCGTGCGTGCGCTGGTCCGGCATCCTCGGCTGGCCAGGCGCTACCTGGCGGTCGAGGGTCACCGCGCGCTGGTCGCCAACGGCGACCTGCTGCCGGGCATCGTGGCGTCGGCGGGCAACCGCGGCATCGCGAGCCGCAGTGACTCGCCGGCCGCGTCGCTGACGATTGCCGAGGGGCGGTCCGCGATCGACGACCCCGCGCCGCAGTTCGGCGTGATCCGCGCGGCCAAGGTGCTGGCGGTGTGTTCCCGAACGGCCACACAAGAGCGGGCGAATTCGCGACATGTCCCGCGCGGCCAGGGACGGGAACTGGAGGAGCTGGACGACGGGGAGATCGACGATTCCGACGACCCGGATGTGTTCACCAGCCCCGTCGGCGGGGGCGGCTTCATCGGCAAGTGGTTGAAGAAGATGCTGTCTTCAACACGGAAGTCGCGTAGTAGTGGCGGCGGACCGCCCGGCGCGGATACCCCGACGCACCGGACGAACTCGGCGAACCGCGGCTTGCACGCCGTGTCGTCGCTCGCGTCGACCTCGAGCGAGGAAATCACCGACGACAAAGCCAAAGCCGTCGCGGACGGCGTGAGATATCCCGAATGGGACGTCACGCGCAAAAGCTACCGGCCCGCGTGGTGCACGGTGCGCGAGGTCGAGCCGACGATCAAGGTCTCGGCGACCCAGGCTATCGACGACGCCATCGGCGTGCGGCGCCCACTGTCACGGCTCGGGATGGGTCTGCACCGCCGCCACCGCCAGTCGCAGGGCGACGACATCGACATCGACGCGGCGGTAGAAGCCCGCGTGGCGGTGCTGGCCGGGTCGGTGCCCGACGAGGCGGTCTACCTCGACAGCCCGCGCCGGCGGCGCGACCTGTCGGTGCTCCTCCTCCTTGACGTGTCGGGGTCCGCGGCGGAGCCCGGAACGGTCGGGCGGACGGTGCACGAGCAACAGCGCGCGGCCGTCGCCAACCTCGCCGTTGCGCTGCACGACCTGGGCGACCGGGTTGCGCTGTACGCCTACTACTCGCAGGGCCGGCGAGCGGTGAGCATGGTGCCCGTCAAACGATTCGACGACCACCTCGACTCGCTCGTCATGAGGCGGCTGAACAGCCTGGAACCCGGCGCGTACTCGCGGCTTGGTGCGGCCATCCGCCACGGCTCGGCGGTCCTGGAGGCGCGCGGAGGTACGCCCCGGCGGCTTTTGGTGGTGCTGTCTGACGGGCTCGCGTACGACCACGGATACGAACGCCCCTACGGCGCCGCCGACGCGCGCCGCGCCTTGACCGAAGCCCGCCGCCGCGGCACCGGCTGCGTGTGCCTGACGATCGGCGCGGGAACCGACGTGCGATCGCTGCGCAGGGTCTTCGGCAGCACCGCGCACGCGACGATCGCGCGCCCGGATCAACTCGCCGGCGTCATCGGACCGCTGTTCCGGTCCGCGCTGCGCTCGGTCGAGGTCCGCCGTCGAACTGCCGCGAACGTGCGTGTCAGTACGACGACACGCCGCCAGCCGCGTACATCTGCGCACGCTCGCGGTCGTTGAAACAAACATCTGTTCCGGTTAGGCTCCAATCAGCGTGGGCGGCAGAAGGGAAGTTATGGCCAACGAGACCGGACTTGCTTACCGGGACGGCGCGATCCCCGAGGCGGAGATGGTACGGCCCTATTACCAGGCGATCGGCGGCGAAGAGGCCATCTTCAAGGCGGCGTATCGGCAGGGCCTGGCGCTCGTCCTGAAGGGTCCGACGGGTTGCGGCAAGACGCGATTCGTCGAGGCGATGGCCTACGATCTCGGCCGGTCGCTCATCACCGTCGCCTGCCATGACGACCTCACCACCGCGGACCTTGTCGGTCGGTATCTGTTGCAGGGTGACGAGACGGTATGGGTGGACGGACCGCTGACCCGGGCGGTGCGCGAGGGGGCGATCTGCTATCTCGACGAGGTGGTGGAAGCCCGGCAGGACACCACCGTGGTGCTGCATCCGCTCGCGGATCACCGGCGCCAACTGCCCATCGAGCGCCTCGGTATCACGCTGGACGCGGCGCCCGGATTCGGCCTGGTGGTGTCCTACAACCCGGGCTATCAAAGCGTGCTCAAGGACCTGAAGGATTCGACACGGCAGCGGATGGTCGCCATCGAATTCGGCTTTCCCGCAGCCGATGTCGAAGAGGCAATTGTTGCGCACGAGGCGGGCGTGGACGGCGCCATCGCGGCCGAGCTTGTGCGTTTCGGGCAGGCCATCCGCCGGCTGGAAACCGGTGGGCTGCGTGAGGTCGCGTCGACGCGCGTGCTGATCGCGGCGGGCAGGCTTGTTGCGGAGGGCCTGACGATGCGGGAGGCGGCTTCCGCCGCGATCGCGGGGCCGCTCACCGACGACGCGGCCGTGGGCAGGGGCCTGGGCGAGATGATCGACATCTATCTGGGCGGGCCCGATGGGTCCGATGATTGACGCTGCACACCCCCGCCGCTAGGGTCAGAACAAATATTAGGTTTAGGGTCGCGCCCGTGAGTTGGTCGCCCGGGAGGTCAGATGTCCTACGAAAGCAGCGCAGAACCGATCAAGGTCGGCTACCTCATGGACTTCACGCTGCCACCGGGATTTCCCGAAGAGATGCTGGCCGACTTCACGCGGTGCTTCGACCTCATATTCGAGGAGGCCGTCGAGCTCGGGTTGATGGACCGGCCTGTCCAGATGATCTACCGCGAAGTGGAGGGGTTGCCCAAGGGATCGGTCAAGGCCGTGATCGATGCATTTGGTGAGCTCGTCGACGAAGGCGCTCTGGTGGTGTTCGGACCACACATCACCGACAACTGCGTGCCCACCCGCGAAGCGATCGAAGAGCGGTTCAGGGTTCCCGCGATCAGCGTCACCGGCACCGACGACTGGTTGGGCGAATGGACGTTCTCCTTCCCCCAGGGTTCGATGACCGACGAGCCGATCTTCATCGCGGACCTCCTCGCCAAACGCGGGCTCTCCGAGGTCGGGGTCCTCGTCGAGCAGAATCTGATCGGCGAGAGCTACCTGAAAAATCTGCGAAGCGCGTGCCGGCGCAAGGGCATTCGCATCGTTGCGGAGGCGGCGATCGCCCAGACCGCTCAGGACATCAATGAAGCCGTGCGCACCCTTCACGACGCGAAGGCGGAAGCGATCGTGCATCTGGGCTTCGGCTTCGGGATCGTGTTCATCAACCCCGCCTTGCAGGCCGTCGATTGGGACCCGCCGCGGTTCACGACCACGGCGTTCCAGAACGCCTGGGTGAACCCGATCATGTGGAACGCGTTCATGGGCTGGATCGGGGTCGACCAGTACGACGAGGAGAACCGGCTCGGCCAGGACTTCCTCGACCGGTACGCCACGAAATACGATGGCAGACGCCCCGAGTATTGCGTGCCCGTGGTCAACCGCGACGTCGCCGCCACACTCGTGCGCGCCTTCACCGACGCGCATCCCCTCAGCCCGCGTGGGGTCAAAGAGGCGCTGGAGCGGGTGAAGATGATGCCCGCCGCCGCGGGCGCGCCCGGCACCCGGGTGTCGTTCGGCAAGTGGACGCGGCGGGCCTGGATGGGCGCCGGCTATCTGGTGGCGCGGACCCTCGACGCCGACGGCACCAACTCGCACTTGGTCGATCGCTTCGGAGAGGAAGGCTGACTCCATGACGGACTCGGTCTCCAAGGAACTGTCCACATCGCTTGCCGCGGACGAGAAGCCGGCAGCCCCGCGGCGACGCGAAAGGCGCGGCTGGGGGGGTTGGGTCGCCGGCGCCGCCCTGACGGCGTTCGCGCTCTTCTTCATCGCGAACTGCCGCGTCGCCCTCGACCCGCGCGTCGCCAACCCGAACGTGCAAGGCCGGCCACGGCCCGTCGGGTTCGCCTTCGGGCTGGACTACATCGGGTTCCTGGATGGTGCCACTGTGGTGGCGCTCATCGTGTTGTTGCTGGTCTTTATCAGAGGCTGGCGACGGAATCCGGGCAGCCCGGTGATGTTGATGTTCCTGTGCACCTCGTTGATCGTGTGGCAGGACCCGATCATGAACTGGTCGCCGTTCGCGGTCTACAACCCCGATCTCGTCCACTGGCCGGAGTCTTGGCCGTTGGTGTCGTTGTCACCGACCGTGGAACCGTTCGTGGTGTTCGGCTACGTGATGTTCTATTTCGGCCCCTACTTCCCGGCGGTTTGGATCCTGCGCAAACTGCAGGCCAAATATGGACCCGAGGCTTTCGTGTCGCGGCACCCGTTGGTCTGCCTGGGCCTGGTGACGATGGCGATCGGCTTCGTCATGGATGCGTTTCTGGAGAACACCCTCATCCACTGGGGCATGTACATCTACTCCCAGGTGATTCCGTGGGGCTCGGTATTCACCGGCACGCCATTCCAATTCCCGCTGATCTGGGAGTCGTTCTCGGTGACGTTCGTGATGGTGCCCGCGGCTATCCTCTGCTATCGCGACGACACCGGAAAGTCGGTGGCCGAGAAGCTGGCCGCGAAAGCGAAGATCTTCCCCACCCGCCCGGTGCTCGGCACCTTCCTCGTGATGTTTGTCATCATCAACGTGTCGTACTTTGCTTACGGAGCATGGTTCTGGGCCATCAAAGCCAGTCATGCGGCGACCTCCGTCGCCTGCCCATGGCCTTACCCTGAGGCCAAAGTCTATGATCCACAAGGGTTTTACGAGAAAGCGGGCGCCCAGGGCCCGTACTCGGTCGGCATCTGGTCGACATGGGCGAGCGGCGAGCCAAACGGGCGGCCCCATGTCGACCCGCCGCCGGGTCAAGGCGCATGCGCGACTTCATCTTCACCGAGCAAGAATGGTTGAGCCACGCACAGTCGTCATCACCGGTGCGTCTCGCGGGCTGGGGTTCGCATCGACCGTGCGCCTGTACCGCGAGGGGTGGCGCGTGGTCGCGGCCATGCGGACACCCGACCGAGGGATGGCCCTGCTGCGCAAGGCAACAGGAGCTCGGGAGGACGACGACCGGCTGATCGGTGTGCAGCTCGATCTAACGGATACCGCGTCGATCGCAGCGGCGGCCAAAGCCATCGAGGAAGCCGTCGGCGCACCCTACGCGCTGGTGCACAACGCCGGGATCTCCGCCGCCGGAATGGTGGAGGAGGGTGATATGACGCTGTGGCAGAGGATGTTCGCCACCAGCGTGCTGGGCCCCGTCGCGCTCACCCAGGCTCTGCTGCCGTCGATGCGGGCGGCCGGCGCGGGGCGCATCGTGCTGGTATCCAGCGCGGCCGGGGTCCGCGGTCAGCCGGGCACCGCACCCTACGCCGCGGCCAAGGGGGCGTTGGAGCGCTGGGGTGAGTCGATGGCTTGCGAGATCGCGCCCTTCGGTCTCGGGGTCACCGTCGTGGTGGCCGGCATGTACGACACCGAGATCATCACCGACGCGGGCACCACCGATGAGCGCAATTTCGACGGCCCCTACGCCCGGTTGCACAACACCATGAACACCCGCGGTCGGTTCGCGATCAGGTTCGCCAGGCCACCCGAGCGGTTCACCGACGGCCTACTCAAGGCACTCGGTGACCGGAGACCGTTCCGCCGCCGCGCGGTCGGCCCGGATGCCTCGATGCTGCTGGCTGCCAACAGGATCCTTCCGGCTTCCGCCATGCACCACGTGTCCCGGATCGTGCTGGGCATACCCAGACAGGGTTCGATGCGCGGCGGGGCGTGGCCATTGACGGCGGCCCAACGAGCGGTGCTTGCCGCGCGCATACTTCCGCAGCCGGTGCTACAGCGCTTAGCCGCAAGACGTCAAGGATCTTAAGGAGCATTGATGGAACAGCTTTTTGACGACCTGGAAGACTTCGGCGCCTTCGACGACGCGGTCTCCGGCGACGTTCGCGACCCCTACACGGAATTGGCGCGCCTGCGACGCGAGGAGCCCATTCAGCGCCTGGACACCTCCGGGATGCCCCATGAGGAATCCAAGCCGGTCTTCATCGTTTACCGCCACGAGGAAGCCCAGCAGATGCTGCGCGACAACGAGACGTTCTCGTCAGCGGCCGTCATCGCGGCGTTCGGCCCGGTGCTGGGGGAAGGTGTGATGCTCGGCATGGACGAACCGGTGCACGGCCGGCTGCGCTCACTGGTGTCAAAGGCGTTCTCGCAGAAGGCGTTGGCGCGTTGGGAAGACGAGCTGGTGGGGCGGGTGGCCAATGGTTTGATCGACAAGTTCGCGACCAACGGCAAGGCCGACCTGGTCAAGGAGTTCACCTTCGACTACCCCAGTCAGATCATCGCCGGCCTGCTGGGGCTGCCGGAGAGGGACTACCCACAGTTCCAGCGCTGGTCCATATCGTTGCTGAGCTGGATCCTGAACCCAGAACGCGGCCTCGCGGCGTCGGCCGCGTTGTGTGACTACTTCGCGCCGATCCTGCGGGCCCGCCGCGCCGAACCGAGGGACGACCTGATCAGCGCGCTGGCCCAGGCCGAAATCGACGGCGAGAAGCTCGAGGACGAGGAGATCTACTCGTTCTTGCGGCTGCTGCTGCCCGCCGGAGTGGAGACGACGTACCGGGCGCTGGGCAGCCTGCTCTTCGCGCTTGTGTCGGATCCCGAGCAGCTCGATGCCATCCGCGCGGACCGGTCGCTGCTGCCGCAGGCCATCGAGGAGAGTGTGCGGTGGGAACCACCCCTGCTGACCATCACCCGGATGGCCACCCGTGACACCGAACTCGGCGGGGTGCCGATACCGGCCGGCTCGACGGTGATGCCGATGCTGGGAGCCGCCAACCGGCAGGAAGACCGCTACCCCGATCCGGATACATTCGACATCTTCCGCTCACCCAGGGCACACCTCGGCTGGGGCCACGGCGTGCACGTCTGCCTCGGCATGCACCTGGCGCGGCTGGAGATGCGCACCGCCGTCAACCTTCTTCTCGACCGGCTGCCGAACCTTCGGCTGGACCCCGAGGGGGACGACCCGCACATCCGTGGGCAGGTATTCCGGTCACCGACCTCACTACCGGTGCTGTTCGATCCGCGATAGCCAGCCCTCCCAAAGGTTGGATATTGCCAATCGGCTACTTTCCAGTAAGGCTCTCTGTAGCCCCTCAACGACTCAGAAGAGAGTGACAAACATGACTGAGGCTGTAAAGGTCCGCTTCGAGCCCAAGATGATGATCGACGGCAAGCTCGTCGAGGGCCGGGCCGGCACCTTCACCAACATCAATCCCGCGACCGAGGAGCCGCTCGGTGAGGTCGCGGACGCGTCGAAGGAAGACATGCAGCGGGCCATCGACGCCGCGCGCCGTGCCTTCGACGAGACCGATTGGTCGACCAACCACAAGTTGCGCCAGCGCTGCCTGTTGCAGCTGCACGAGGCGATCGAATCGGAGAAGGAAGAGCTGCGCGAGGAGCTCATCCTCGAGGTCGGCTCACCACGGGCCATCACCTTCGGCCCCCAGTTGGACGCCCCACTCGAAGACGGGTTGAAGTATCCCGCCCGGTTGATCGACGAGTACGCCTGGGAAACCGACCTCGGTGACAAGGTGATCAGCCTGACCGGAACGCTGACCACCCGCAAGGTCTGGCGGGAACCGGTGGGCGTGGTCGGCGCGATCGTGCCGTGGAATTTCCCGTTCGAGGTCACCCTCAACAAGCTGGGCCAGGCGCTGGGCACCGGCAACACCGTGGTGCTGAAGCCGGCGCCCAACACGCCGTTCAATGCGACCCGACTCGGCAGGCTGATCGCCGAGAAGACGGACATTCCCGCGGGCGTCGTCAACGTCGTGACGGCGTCGGATCACTTCGTCGGCGAGGAACTCACGCTGTCGGCGAAGGTCGACCTCATCTCGTTCACCGGTTCGACCGTGGTCGGCCAGCGGATCATGGAAAAAGGTGCCGCGACCATGAAGCGGCTGTTCCTGGAGCTCGGCGGTAAGTCGGCCACCATCGTCTTGGAGGATGCCGACTTCGGGATGGCCTGCGCGATCGGCATCGCGCCGTGCATGCACGCCGGGCAGGGCTGCGCCAACCCCACCCGCATGCTGTTGCCGCGGTCCCGCTATGACGAGGGAGTGGCGATCCTCAAGAGCATCTACGAGAACGTCACGTGCGGTGACCCGCAGGATCCCGGAACCCTGTGCGGGCCGGTGATCTCGGAGCTGCAGCGCGACCGCGTGATGGGCTACATCAGGAAGGGCGTCGAGGAGGGCGCCACGGCGCTGGTCGGCGGCCCGGATGCGCCCACCGGATTCGACAAGGGATTCTTCGTTCGGCCAACGCTTTTCACCGATGTCGACAACTCCATGACGATCGCGCAGGAGGAGATCTTCGGCCCGGTGCTGTCCGTCATCCCGTTCGACGACGAAGAGGACGCGATCCGGATCGCCAACGACAGCAGGTACGGATTGGCGGGCAACGTCATGTCGGGCTCCCTGGAGCACTCGTTGGCGGTGGCCCGCCGGATCCGGGCCGGGTTCATGGGCGTCAACGGCGGCGCCCCCTACGGCGCCGACACACCGTTCGGCGGCTACAAGTACAGCGGGGTGGGCCGGCAGAACGGTGTGGCCGGGTTCGACCAGTACACCGAAATCAAATCCGTCGGGTATCCGGCTGGCTAACCGGCTCTGCTAAAAGCGCCGCGATTGCTGTGGGGCCTGTGGTTTGGGCGCGATCGCGACCATTGATGATGGCGGTCAGCGGCCGCACCGCGCCACTAAACCTGCTCGATGGGCCGGGGTTGACAACGCTGTGTCAGTGGTTGTCCAGCTGACGCGAAGATAGACTTGACCTAATATTTGTTCAGCCCTAGATTACGAATATAACTTTACGTCGCCCAGGTCGACGTGCATGGGGGCGGTTACCTGGATGCCTAGGAGCTCTGTTGAGTGATTTCGAATCGGTCGATTTTTTCACCGACCCTTCCCTGATCCCCGATCCATACCCCTATTTCGACCACCTGCGCGAGCGTTGCCCGGTGATGTCGCAATCCGACCAGGGCGTCATGACGATAACGGGGCACCAAGAAGCTCTCGCGGTGTATAAGGATCCGGCCTTCTCCTCATGTGTCTCGGTTGCCGGCCCCTTTTCGGGCCTGCCCTTCGAGCCCGTGGGCGACGATATCGGCGAGTTGATCGCGCAGCATCGCGCGCAGATCCCGATGAGCGAACACATCGTCACCCAAGATCCCCCGGACCACACTCGGACGCGCGGGCTGCTCAGCCGCCTACTGACTCCCAAGCGGCTCAAGGAAAATGAAGCTTTCATGTGGCGGCTCGCCGATGAGCAGCTTGACGAATTCGTCTCCCGAGGAACGTGTGAGTTCCTGGATGAGTACGCGAGACCCTTCTCCGGATTGGTGATCGCCGATCTGCTGGGAGTTCCCCCAGAAGACCACGAGGAGTTTCGGTCGGTTTTTTCCGGCAAGGTCGTTGGAGGGATCGAGGACGATTCGGTGACGCGTGCGCACAATCCGCTGGAGTACCTCGAGGAAAAGTTCACCACCCACATCACCGAACGCCGGCGTGAGCGACGTCAGGACGTGCTGACGGAGCTGGCGGCGGCGAAGTATCCCGACGGCTCGACTCCCGAGGTCATCGACGTCGTCCGGCTCGCCACCTTCCTGTTCGCGGCCGGCCAGGAAACTACCACCAAGTTGCTCAGCTTTGGCGTGCGGATGATCGCCGAACATCCAGAGCTTCAAACGTTGCTTCGCGAAGACCGAAGCAAGATACCGACTTTCGTCGAGGAGACGCTACGCCTGGAGAGCCCGGTCAAGTGTCATTTCCGCATGGCGCGGACATCGACGTCGATTGGTGACATCAAGGTCCCGGCCGGCAGCACGGTGATGCTGCTTCCAGGCGCAAGCAACCGGGACGCCCGTAAATTTGACGATCCCAACGAGTTTCATATTGACCGCCGCAATGTTCGCGAACATGTCGCGTTCGGGCGGGGCAACCACTCCTGCCCCGGCGCGCCGCTGGCTCGAGCCGAGGGACGAATCTCGCTTAACCGCGTTCTCGACCGGATGGCAGACATCACCATTGCCGATGGGCACCACGGTCCACCGGATGCCCGCCGCTATACCTACGAACCGACCTGGCAGATGCGTGGCCTCACCGAGCTGCACCTAGGATTCAGCCCGATCGCGTGAGCGCCGAAATCGGCGAGTGGGACCCCGTCTTGACCGAACGACTGGTCAATGCGGCGGCTCCGATTGCGAAGCGCTGGTTTCGCTTTGAGGTGCGCGGGCTGGAATCGTTGCCGACAAAAGGCGGTGCGCTGGTGGTGGCTAACCACTCGGGCGGCATGCTGACGCCTGATGTGCTGATCTTCGCCTCAGCGTTCTACGGCGAGTTCGGCTACGATCGGCCGCTGTACACGCTGGGTAACGACGGGATGTTCGCTGGCCCGATGGCCGGTTTGTTGACCCGCCTTGGCGTGATCCACGCCAGCACACGCAATGCCGCGAACGCGCTGCGGTCCGGCCGCGTTGTGCTGGTATTCCCCGGCGGAATCTACGACGCGTACCGGCCGACACTGGCCGAAAACGTCATCGACTTCAACGGGCGCACCGGGTATGTCGGGTCCGCGACCTACGTCAGCGCGCCGAGGGCCCGTGCAAGACGAGCGCGACAATTTACACGGACTAGCGTCTGCCGGAACAGGTCGAAACTCAACTCGCTTTCGGCAGAGTCGACGACTGCGACCTTCAGCGTGTGCGTGTGCAGGTTCGGGGTTTCGCTGTACAGCAGCATCGCATCCATGCCGTTGAGCCGCTTCACTCAACCATTATCGCCACGCCCGGCCACTGTGGAGAACAAAATTCTGGTTCGGCACCAGAAGTGGTGACGAGGCGGTAGAGCCGACAAACGGGCCCCAGGACACCCCGCTCCCGGACCGCCCAACGCGTTGGTTGACAATGCACTCAACAGCACTTCGTCCGAAATTCATCTGTCAAAGGAGACCCACTCATGGCTGAAGCCGTCATCGTCGAGGCAGTCCGCTCACCGGTCGGCAAGCGCAACGGCGGTCTGTCGGGCGTGCATCCGGCCGACCTCTCCGCGCAGGTCCTCAATGGGCTGGCCGACAAGGCGGGCATCGACCCGGGAATCGTCGACGACGTCATCTGGGGCTGCGTCATGCAGGCCGGTGAACAGGCCCTTGACATCGGCCGCACCGCCCTGCTGGCCGCCGGCTGGCCCGAGACGGTCCCCGGGGTCACCGTCGACCGCCAGTGCGGGTCGAGTCAGCAATCCATCCATTTCGCCGCCGCCGGCGTGGTGGCGGGGCACTACGACGTCGTCGTCGCCGGTGGCGTCGAGTCGATGTCGCGCACCCCGATGGGCGCATCGCTGGCCAACGGAGGCCGACCGTATCCGCAGACCTTCATCGACCGTTACGAGGGCCAGATACCCAACCAGGGCCTCGGTGCCGAGATGATCGCCGAGCAGTGGGGGTTGGACCGCCTCGCGCTCGACGAGTTCTCTCTAGGGTCACACGAAAAGGCCGCCGCCGCACAGGATTCCGGTGCCTTTGATGACCAGATCGTGGGCATCAAGGACGAGGAGGGCAACATCGTTCTGAAGGACGAAGGCATCCGTCGCGGTACTCCGATGGAAAAGATGGCGTCGCTGAAGCCGGCGTTCAAGGAGGACGGCGTGATCCACGCCGGCAACTCCTCGCAGATCTCCGACGGTTCGGCCGCCATCCTGTTCATGTCGGCCGAGAAGGCAAAGTCGCTGGGGCTCAAGCCGATCGCAAAGGTGCACACCGCGACACTGGCCGGGGCCAACCCGGTAATCATGCTGACCGCGCCCATTCCGGCGACCCAGAAAGCGCTCAAGAGATCCGGGCTGAGCATCGGCGACATCGGCGCATACGAGGTCAACGAGGCGTTCGCGCCGGTTCCGCTGGCGTGGCTGAAAGACATCGGGGCCGACGAGAAGAAGCTCAACCCCAACGGCGGGGCCATCGCGCTCGGCCACCCGCTCGGCGGCTCGGGGGCGCGGTTGATGACCACGCTGCTCTACCACATGCGGGACAAGGGGATTCGCTACGGCCTGCAGACGATGTGTGAGGGCGGTGGCCAGGCCAACGCCACGATCGTCGAGCTCCTGTGACCGACGGCGGCAACGGCCAGCCGGGGGCGCTGGTCGAGCACCGCGGCAACGTGATGGTCATTACCATCAACCGGCCCGAAGCCCGCAACGCGGTCAACGGGGCCGTCAGCACCGCCGTCGGCGACGCGTTGGAGCAAGCGCAAAACGACCCGGACGTGCGGGCGGTGGTGATCACCGGCGCTGGAGACAAGTCGTTTTGCGCCGGCGCAGACCTCAAGGCGATCTCGCGCCGGGAGAACCTGTACCACCCCGACCACGGGGAGTGGGGCTTCGCGGGTTACGTGCACCACTTCATCGACAAGCCCACGATCGCCGCGGTCAACGGCACCGCACTGGGCGGCGGCACGGAACTCGCGCTGGCCAGCGACCTGGTGGTCGCCGACGAGCGGGCCAAATTCGGGTTGCCCGAGGTCAAGCGCGGATTGATTGCGGCCGCCGGCGGCGTCTTCCGGATCATGGATCAGCTGCCCCGCAAGGTGGCGATGGAGCTGCTGTTGACCGGCGAGCCGATCACCGCGTCCGACGCCTTCGAATGGGGCCTGATCAACCGGGTCGTCAAGGGCGAGGTCCTCGACGCCGCGCTGGCCCTGGCCGCGCGGGTGACGGTCAACGCGCCGCTGTCGGTGCAGGCCAGCAAGCGCGTCGCCTACGGGGTTGACGATGGCGTCATCGTCGGCGACGAACCCGGTTGGGAGCGCACCATGCGTGAGATGCGTTCCCTGATCCGATCCGAGGACGCCAAGGAAGGACCTCTGGCGTTCGCCGACAAGCGGGAGCCGGTCTGGAAGGCGCGCTAGTAGGCGAGGGTGTTCACCGCGCGCTGGAAGACGCCCGGTAGCAGCGTGCACGCCGGCACGATGGCGCGACGGGCCACGCGCGGCGCGCTGCCCAGCACCAGTGCCCGGGTTAGCAGCCGGTAATTGCGGGTGACCCGGTGCCACGCGGCCTCGTAGGACGACGGTGTGTCGTTGACGATGGCGTCGACCGCCGCGGCCGCCTGTTTGACTGCGAGGCTGATGCCCTCGCCGGTCAGCGCGTCCTCGTATCCGGCCGCGTCGCCCACCAGCAGCACCCGTCCCGCGACGCGGCGGGAGACCACCTGACGCAGCGGGCCGCAGCCGCGGGCCTGCCCGCGGTCGGCGCCCTCCAGATGCCGGGCCAGCCACGGGAACCAGGCCAGGTCGGGTCGCCCGCCGGACAGGATCGCCACGCCGACCAGGTCCGGTTCCACGGGCGTCACGTAGGCCTCACCCCAGCGCGACCAGTGCACCTCGACGAACTCCGACCACACCGGCACCTTGAAGTGCCACCGCACCCCGTGGCGCCGCGGCGTTCCGGCCGTGGCTTCGATTCCGATGGCGCGCCGCACCGGCGAATGCAGTCCGTCGGCCGCCACCAGCCATTTCGCGCGCACACCCGCGGCCGTCACGCCGTGGGCGTCTTGCTGGACGCTTGTCACGCGCGCGCGAATCCATTCGGTGTCTTCTTCTTTGGCCCGCGCCGCCAGCGCCGCGTGCAGCGTGGTGCGTCGCACGCCCCTGCCGGGGCCGCCGCGAAACCGCGCCTCGGCCCGGCGATGTTCACTCACATAGGCGATCCCGTGGAAGGGCATGCCGGCCGGGTCGACGCCGAGTGACGTCAGCTCGGCCAAACCGCCGGGCATCAGCCCCTCGCCGCACGCCTTGTCGATCGGGCCCTCTCGCGGGTCGGCCACGATGACCGAAAGTCCCTGTCTGCGAGCGTGTAACGCCGTCGCGAGACCTCCGGGACCGCCGCCCACGATCAGCAGATCGGTGTCGAAGCCGGTCATGTATAACCCAAAGCCGAGTTCTCCACGTGCAGGCGCACTCCCAGCAGCATCGCGTTGGCCAGTGTGAAGATCGCGGCGGTGAGCCACGCCGTGTGCACCAGCGGCAGCGCGAACCCCTCAGCCACCACTGCAACATAGTTGGGATGGTGCAGCCACCGGTAGGGGCCCTGGCGCACCAGCGGCGCGTCCCGCAACACGATCACCCGGGTGTTCCACCGTCGACCCAGCGTCGTGATGCACCACCAGCGCAATACCTGGCTCAGCGCCGCCACGGCCAGCATCGGCCAGCCCAGCCACGGAATGAACGGCCGGTGCAGTGCCCACGGCTCGATGACGCAGCCCAGCAGCAGCGCGGTGTGCAGGAAGACCATCACAGGATAGTGAGATTGGCCGAATTCCTTGGCGCCGTGGGCAAAAGACCATTGCGCGTTGCGCCTGGAAACCACCAGCTCCGCCAACCGCTCGATGGCCACCGCCAGGATCAGCAAGTAGTACATAGCTTTATCGCGCCCTACCAGCTCAGCAGGACGAGTTCGGCGGAGAAGCCCGGTCCCATCGCGATCATCAGCCCGATGGAACCCGGCGACGGTGGGTCGGCCATGGTGGCGTGAAGTATATCAAGTACCGAAACCGACGAGAGGTTTCCGTTGTCGCGCAACGAATTTCTGGTGCGGTCTAACGCATCCGCCGGCAGGTCCAACGCGTTCTCGACCGCGTCGATCACCTTCGGTCCGGCCGCGTGCAACAGCCAGGTAGAGACGTCGGTTGTCTTCAGGCCGTGGTCGGCGAGGAAGTCTCGGATGTCGTCGCCCAGGTACTTCTCGACGATGGTCGAGATCTCGACGGACAGGACGATCTGAAATCCGCTGCTGCCGATGTTCCAGCCCAACACGTCTTCGGTGTCCGGGTAGGTCCGGCTGCGGGTGGCCAGCATCCTCGGCCCGACCGGTGCCCGGTCTGCTCCCGTTGCCACGACGACGCCGGCGGCATCACCAAACAGGCTGGAAGCGACCAGATTTGGGATCGAACTGTCTTCGCGCTGAACGGTCAGCGAGCACAGCTCAACCGCCAGCAGCACCGCCACCTGCTCGGGGTATGCCCGGAGGTAGTCATACACCCGCGCTAGGCCGGCCGCGCCGGCCACACAGCCCAGGCCGAACAGGGGGACGCGTTTGACGTCCTGGCGCAAGCCCACCCGCGAGGCCAGCCGAGCCTCGAGTGAGGGTACCGCGAGCCCGGTGACCGTCGTCGAAAACACGATGTCGACCTCCGAGGGCTTGACTTTCGCCTCGTCAAGCGCCGCGAGCAGCGCCTGCTCGGCCAGGTCCAGGGCGATTTCGACGAAGGCGTCGTTTGCCTCGGTGAAGCCGCTCAGCTCGCCGTATCGCGACACCGGCAGCGCGAAGTTTCGGAATTCGACCCCGCTGGTGAGGGCGAACTTCCGAAATTCCGGACCGGCGAACTCGGTCAGCGCCCCGGTGGTTTCGTCCTGGCTGTACCGGTTGGGCGGGAACTTTACTGAAACTGCTGCGACCGACGGGTTCGCGATCGGTGTTCTGACACCCACGCAAGCGGAACTGACCCCACTATTATCCTCCATACTCGGGGTCACGTTGCCGACGCCCGATCGGTTCAGTGGCTAGTGTCGGGAGTATGCGGATTCTGGTCGCTGGCGCCACCGGTTATGTCGGATCGCGGCTGGTCACTGCGCTGCTGACGAATGGGCATCAGGTCGTGACCGCCACCCGAAATCCGGAGCGTCTCAAGAGTTTAGGTTGGTTTCACGACGTGGTGCCCGTCATACTCGACGCGTCGGATCCGGTATCGGTGCGGGCAGCGATGGACGCCGCGGGCCCGGTCGACGTGCTCTATTACCTGGTGCACGCGATCGGTCAGCCCGGCTTCCGCGACGCCGATGAGGCCGCGGCCACCAACCTCGCGGTGGCGGCCAGGGACGCCGGAGTGCGGCGCATCGTCTACCTCGGCGGCTTCGTGCCGGCCGACGAGGCACTGTCGGAGCACCTGACCAGCCGGGCCGAGGTGGCCGAGGCCCTGACGGTCGAGGGCGGCCCGGAATTGGTGTGGCTGGGCGCGGCGATGATCATCGGCGCCGGCTCGACGTCGTTCGAGATGATGCGCTACGTGGGCGACCGGTTCCCACTCATTCCGATTCCGAGCTGGATGGACAACCCGGTCGACCCGATCTCGATCCGCGATGTCCTGCACTATCTCGTCGCCGCGGCGGACCCTGAGCGGGTGCCCCCGGGCGCCTATGACATTTCCGGCACCACGACCACCTCCTACCGGGAGCTGCTCAAGACGTACGCGCGGATCGGCGGCAGGTGGCACGCCGCGTTGCCCGTCGGGAGGGTCGACACGGGGCTGGCATCGCTGGTCACGGGGGTCGCGCTGCCGGTGCCCCCCGGCCTGGCCGCAGACCTGGTCGAGTCGCTGGACCATCCGATGGTCGCGTCCGTCAGCGGCCTGCGCGATCGAGTGCCCGACCCGCCGGGGGGACTGCTCGGCGTCGAGGACGCCATTGCCCTGGCGTTGGCCGACCGGTCCAACCACCGGCCCAAGCCCGTCAACGCGTTGACCGACCCCCATCAGCTGGCCGACAGCGATCCCGCATGGGCCGGCGGCGACGCCCTGCGCATCCGGCGGCTCGCCCGCGCGATCACCCCGCCCGTCGCGCGACCCACGCTGCGGCTGGTGAACAGCGTCCCCGGCCCGCTCGCCGGTGCGCTGCGCACCGGTCTCGACATCCTGTTCGCGTTGAACGCGAAGGTACGTCCCGCGTGAGCCAGTCGACCACGCCGTATCGCGCCGGCGTCGCCTCCGAATTGCGCCGTGCGATCACCAATGTGGCTGTGCCCCATAACGAACCGCCCGGCGTGGTGCGACGCCGGCGCGTCGTCGTGGCAATCACGCTGCTGATCGGCGCCGCGGTCCTCGGTTTGTCGCTACGCCGCCACCCGGGGGAGTCGAGCTTCTACTGGCTGACCCTGGTGCTGGCGGCGGTGTGGATCGCCGGCGGATTCCTCTCGGGTCCATTGCATCTAGGGGGCATCTGTTGGCGCGGCCGCAACCAACGACCCGTCATCACGGGGACGATTGTCGGCCTGCTGCTCGGCGGCGCCTTCGTGGGGGGCGGGCTGATCGCACGGGAGATCCCGGCTGTCGCCGCCTTGATCACCCGGGTGCTGCTGTTCGCCCATCACGGGTCGTTTCTGCTGATCGTGGCGATCACCGTGATCAACGGTGTAGCCGAGGAGATCTTCTTCCGGGGCGCCCTCTACACCGCGCTGGGCCGCTACCACCCGGTGGTCATTTCGACGCTCCTGTACACCTGCGCCACGATGGCCAGCGGCAACCCGATGCTGGGATTCGCCGCGGTCATCCTGGGGACGGTCTGCGCGCTGGAACGCCGGGCCAGCGGCGGGGTGCTGGCGCCGGTGCTGACCCACCTTGTGTGGGGCCTGATCATGGTGCTCGCACTGCCCCCGCTGTTCGGCGTCTGACTGGCCGCGCGATCCGGCGGCGGCCGGCCTCTCAGCGATCGGTGAAGTCGGGGGTGCGGCGCTCCTGGAAAGCCGTTGTGCCCTCCTTGAAGTCGTGCGACACCAGCAGGCGCGACTGCCCTTCGTATTCGCGCTGCAAGGCGGGATCCAACTCGGTGAGCGTGGCCGCGTTGATCGCCTGCTTGGTCTTGGCGAAGGCCACCGCCGGGCCTCCCAACAACCTTGCGATCACCTTGTCCACCTCGGCGTCGAAGTCGTCCGCCGGGTAGACCGCGGTGACCAGGCCCCAGGACAGCGCCGCGGCGGCCGGCAGCCGTTCGGGCAGCAGCGCCATCTGCATCGCCCGGATCCGGCCGATCGCGGACGCGATCAACGCCGACGCGCCACCGTCTGGCATCAGTCCGATCTTTGTGAAGGCGAGCATGAAAAACGCTTTGTCGGAAGCCAATACGACGTCACAGGCCAGGGCGAGGGAAACGCCCACGCCGGCCGCCGGCCCCTGAACGACGGCGACCACGGGGTGCGGCACGGCGGCGATGGCCCGCACAAGCCGGTTGATCTCCAGGACGATCTCGTCCGGCGGGATTCCGCCGCTGCCCGACATGTCGTCGGCGCTGATGCCCGCCCCGGAGCAGAAGCCGCGGCCGGCGCCGCCGAGCCGCACCACCCTCACCTCGGGGTCGGTGGCCGCGCGTTCCATCGCGTCGGCGATGCCGGTGATCACCGGAATGGTCAGGGAATTCAGGCTGTCGGGGCGGTCGATGGTCACCGACAGCACGCCGTCGGTCAGCGTGACGTCAAGACCCGCGACCGGCGCGAGCGTGTCGATTCCAGAATCCGGCATGGGCCCACCCTAGTAACCGCCCAAGCGACCGGGCTGCGCGGCCGCCGGGCGCGGCTGCGAAGATGCGAACTACCCCATCGTCAGGGGCGTCATAGCGGACGAAAGGTCGGTGCACCAATGGCGGGACCGCTGCAGGGATTGCGTGTTGTCGAGTTGGCCGGCATCGGGCCCGGCCCGCATGCCGCGATGATCCTGGGGGACCTCGGCGCGGACGTGGTCCGCATCGATCGGCCCTCTCGGAGTCCCGGCGGTGTGGTCAAGGACGCCATGAGCCGCAACCGGCGCATCGTGACCGCCGACCTCAAGTCCGACGAGGGACGCGAACTCGTGCTCAAGCTCATCGCCAAAGCCGACGTGTTGATCGAGGGCTACCGTCCCGGCGTCACGGAGCGCCTCGGCCTCGGCCCCGAGCAGTGCGCCGAGGTCAACGACCGGCTGATCTATGCTCGGATGACCGGCTGGGGCCAGAGGGGCCCGCGCAGCCAGCAGGCGGGCCACGACATCAACTACATCTCGCTGAACGGGATCCTGCACGCCATCGGCCGGGTGAACGAGCGGCCGGTGCCGCCGTTGAACCTGGTCGGCGACTTCGGCGGCGGCTCGATGTTCCTGCTGGTCGGCATCCTGTCGGCGCTGTGGGAGCGGCAGAACTCCGGCAAGGGTCAGGTGGTCGACGCCGCCATGGTCGACGGGTCCAGCGTGTTGATCCAGATGATGTGGCAGATGCGCGCCTCCGGCATGTGGACCGACGTACGCGGAACCAACATGCTCGACGGCGGCGCGCCCTACTACGACACCTACGAGTGCGCCGACGGCCGCTACGTCGCCGTCGGCGCCATCGAGCCCCAGTTCTACGCGGCGATGCTGGCCGGACTGGGCCTGGACGCCGCCAACCTGCCGCCGCAGAACGAGGCCGCCCGCTGGCCCGAGCTGCGGGCGGTGCTGACCGAGACGTTCGCAAGTCGCGACCGGGACCACTGGGCCAAGGTGTTCGCCGACTCCGATGCTTGCGTGACGCCGGTGCTGGCATTCGGGGAGGTGCAGAGCGAGCCGCACATCACCGAGCGCAACACCTTCTACGAGGTGAACGGGGCCTTGCAGCCGCTGCCGGCGCCGCGGTTCTCCCGCACCGCACCGGCCATACCCCGCCCGGCGGACCCGGAGACCGACGCCGAAGCGGTCCTCACGGACTGGGTATAGTCCCCAACCAACTGGTTGGCTGGACGAGAGGGAAGGACTCCCATGGAGATCAAAGACGCCGTAGCCGTCGTCACCGGGGGCGCGTCAGGGCTGGGCCTGGCCACCGCCAGGCGACTGCTCGACCGCGGTGCCCACGTGGTCGTGATCGACCTCCGCGGCGAAGAGGCGGTCCGCGAGCTCGGTGACCGCGCGCGCTTCGTCGAGGCCGACGTCACCGATGAGGCCGCCGTCGGCGCCGCGCTGGATGCGGCGGAGGGGATGGGCCCGCTGCGCATCGACGTCAACTGTGCGGGCATCGGCAACGCCATCAAGACGCTGTCTAAGGACGGCCCGTTCCCGCTGGACGGGTTCAAGAAGGTGATCGGGGTCAATCTGATCGGCACGTTCAACGTGCTGCGTCTGGCCGCCGAGCGGATCGCCAAGACGGAGGCCATCGGTCCGCCAGATAAACAGGAGCGTGGCGTCATCATCAACACCGCCTCGGTCGCCGCGTTCGAGGGCCAGATCGGCCAGGCCGCCTACTCGGCGTCCAAGGGCGGTGTGGTCGGCATGACGCTGCCGATCGCGCGCGACCTGTCGCGCGAGCTCATCCGGGTGGTGACCATCGCGCCGGGCCTGTTCAAGACCCCGCTGTTGGGTTCGCTGCCCGAGGAGGCACAGAAGTCGCTGGGCAAGCAGGTGCCGCATCCGGCCCGGCTGGGTGATCCCGACGAGTACGGCGCCCTTGCCGTCCACATCATCGAAAACCCGATGCTCAACGGGGAAGTCATTCGTCTGGACGGCGCCATCCGCATGGCTCCCCGCTAGGGCGGACAGTCGGGGGCGGACAAACGAAAACCCCCCGCGGTCAGCGGGGGGTTTTCGTTTTAGACAAGTTCGATGGGTTATCGACGGAACCATCGGGTGATGGCGGGTTCGGCCATAAGTAGCCGCGCTAACACACTCATGGGCGGTCAGCTTGCCGTCGGGAGCGGGTGCTGGTCTTCGAACTGCTCGGAGGTCTCGCCTTCCACCAGCACGTCGCCGTGGTAGAGGGCCTCGAAGTCAGCTTTGATGACGTCGGCACTCGAGTCGTCGATCCACATGACTATGAGCGTATGGGCAACATCTAAGGAATCTTTGAGTCACGATTCGGAAAATGGTGGCAATTTACCGGCGGGTAGGTTTCCGGCGGGTAGTTCTGGGTCGTGATGCGCCGGATTGGGGCATGAGCGGCTGACATGCCGGCCATTTTGCTTGCTCGACTCGTGCCGCCGCACCGGTTTGAGCCGCTCCCGAACTGGTTTGAACCATGTGGCCTCGGGCAGCCGTATTAATAGATAGTGTTGTTTGACACCTGTCAGTTACCGCTGATAACTTACCGCGGGTAAGTGGCGGACCAGCGTGACCGGCACGGCGGCGGGAGGACCGGAAATATGCTGCAAGCGATCGCCCGACTGGCCATAGCGGCGCCACGACGAATAATCGCGGTCGGGATTCTGATCTTCATCGCCGCTGCGGTCTTCGGGATTCCGGTCGCCAAGACTCTGTCTCCGGGCGGCTTCCAGGACCCGAATTCGGAATCGGCCCGCTCCATCCAAATCCTGACCGACAAGTTCGGGCAGAGCGGGCAGCAGATGCTGATCATGGTGACGTCGCCGGCGGGGGCCAACAGCGATCAGGCGCGCAAGGTGGGCACGGACCTGGCCGCCGATTTGGGTGGGTCGCCGTTGGTCTACAACGTGACCTCGGCGTGGACGGCACCGCCGCAGGCCGCCGCGGACCTGGTCAGCACCGACGGCAAGTCGGGGTTGATCGTGGTCAACCTCAAGGGCGGCGAAAACAACGCGCAGAAGAATGCGCAGACTCTGGCCGACGAATTCGTCCACGACCGCGACGGCCTCGCCGTCCGTGCGGGCGGCCCGGCGATGCAGTACGCGCAGATCAACAAGCAAAACCAGGAAGACCTGTTATTGATGGAGCTGATCGCGATCCCGCTGAGCTTCCTGGTGCTGATCTGGGTGTTCGGCGGGCTGCTGGCGGCGGCGCTGCCGATCGCCCTCGGCACGCTGGCCGTCGTCGGTTCGATGTCGGTGTTGCGGCTCGTGACGTTTACCACCGAGGTGTCGATCTTCGCGCTCAACCTGAGCACCGCGATGAGCCTGGCGTTGGCCATCGACTACACGCTGCTGATCGTCAGCCGCTATCGCGACGAGCTGGCCGAGGGCGGTGACCCGGAGCAGGCGCTGATCCGGACCATGGCCACCTCCGGTCGCACCGTGTTGTTCTCGGCGATCACCGTGGCGTTGTCGATGTCGGCGACGGCGCTGTTCCCGATGTACTTCCTGAAGTCGTTCGCCTACGCCGGCATGGCCTCGGTGGCCTTCGTCGCGATTGCGTCCATCGTGATCACCCCGGCCGCGATCGTGCTGCTGGGCAACCGGCTGGACTCGATGGACGTGCGCCGCCTGCTGCGTCACACTCTGCGCCGGCGCGATCCGCTGCACAGGCCGGTCGAGGAGTGGTTCTGGTACCGGTCGAGCAAGTTCGTGATGCGCCGCTGGGCGCCGGTGGGGCTGGCCGTGATGGCGCTGCTCTTGCTGCTCGGACTCCCGTTCTTCTCGGTGAAGTGGGGTTTCCCGGACGACCGGGTGCTGCCCCGCTCGGCGTCGTCGCATGAGGTTGGTGACCGATTGCGCAGCGGATTCGCCCACGATTCGGCAACCGCGGTGCCCATCGTGATCCCCGACGCCCAAAACCTGAGCCCGGCGGACATCGACCGGTATGCCGCCGACCTGTCGCGTGTGCCCGACGTGTCCGCGGTGTCGGCCCCGAGTGGGACGTTCGTGAATGGAAGCCCGGCGGGGCCACCGGCGGCCGCGACCGGGTTGGCCGGCGGCAGCGCATTCCTGACCGTCAACAGCGCGGCGCCGCTGTTTTCCAACGCCTCCGACACCCAGCTCAAGCGGTTGCATGAGGTGGCCGGGCCCGCCGGGAGATCCGTCGACATGGCCGGCGTCGCGCAGATCAACCGCGACAGCGTCGACGCCGTGACGGATCGCCTTCCGCTCGTGCTGGGGCTGATGGCCGCCGTCACGTTCGTGCTGCTGTTCTTGCTCACCGGAAGCGTGGTGCTGCCCGCCAAGGCCCTGGTGTGCAACATGCTGTCGCTGACCGCGGCGTTCGGGGCGCTGGTCTGGATTTTCCAGGACGGCCACCTCGGCGCCCTCGGCACCACCCCCAGCGGGACGCTGGTGGCGAACATGCCAGTGCTGTTGTTCTGCATCGCTTTTGGGTTGTCGATGGATTACGAGGTGTTCCTGATCTCCCGGATCCGGGAGTACTGGCTGCAGTACCGGCCGGCGAAGTCGACCGCAAAAGAGGCGCACGCCGCCAATGACGAAGCGGTGGCGCACGGCGTCGCCCGCACCGGACGGGTGATCACCGCGGCCGCGTTGGTGATGTCGATGTCGTTCGCGGCGCTGATCGCCGCACACGTGTCGTTCATGCGGATGTTCGGCCTCGGGCTGACGCTTGCCGTGTTCGTGGACGCCACCCTGGTGCGGATGGTCCTGGTCCCGGTGTTCATGCACGTGATGGGCCGCTGGAATTGGTGGGCTCCAAAGCCTTTGGTGTGGCTGCATGAGCGGTTCGGCATCAGCGAGGCGCCCTCCCAGATCGTCGCCGACGCCGAGCCGAACGAGGAGCCGGTGCAGCACAATGGGCACCCGATCAGGGAGTGGGTGACCAACATTGGTTGACGTGTCGGTCGAAGGCCTGCGTCGCGCCAGGGCCCCCCGCGGCTCCGGCGAGCGGCTCCGCGACGAGATTCTGGACGCGACCACCGAGCTGCTGCTGGAAACCGGGCACGCCCGATCGGTGTCGATTCGTTCGGTGGCACAACGGGTCGGCGTCACGCCGCCGTCGATCTATCTACATTTCGCCGACAAAGACGCCCTGATGGACGCGGTGTGCGCGCGCTACTTCGAAAAGCTCGACCCGGAAATGCGGCGGTTGGCCACCGAGCACAACTCCCCGGTGGAGGTGCTGCGCGCCCAAGGGCTCGCCTATGTGCGCTTCGCGGTCCAGACCCCGGAGCTGTACCGGATCGCCACGATGGGTGAGTGGCGGTCCGGAAGCAGCGTCGACACCACGCTGAACAACTCGGCGTTCAAGCACATCCGCGCGACCGTGCAGCGCCTGACGGACGACGGCACCTACCGCCCGGTCGACGCGACCACCGTCGCGTTGGAGCTGTGGAGCGCGGTGCACGGGGTCGCGGCGATGTTGATCGCCAAGCCGCACTTGCCGTTTGGCGATGCCGAGGCGTTCGCCGACCGGGTCCTGTCCTCGGTGTTCTGCGGGCAATTGGTGATGGGATACTGCGGCCGGGACGCCACACCCCAGATGTTGGCGGCATGGGTGGCTGCGCATCGGCCGCCGGGGGAGTCGCGGATATGACGCAGGCGGTGGAGCGCACGATCGACCACCCGTTCTTCGCGCGCGTTTGGCCCGTCGTCGCCGCCCACGAGACCGACGCGGTGCGGGCGCTTCGCCGGGAGAACCTGGCCGGCCTGTCGGGCCGGGTGCTGGAAATGGGGGCGGGCGTCGGGACGAACTTCGCCAACTATCCGCCGGCGGTCGAGCAGGTGGTCGCCGTCGAGCCCGAGCCGCGGCTGAGGGCGCATGCGCGCGCCGCGGCCACCGTGGCACCCGTGCCGGTCGTCGTCATAGGTGAGACCGCGGAGGCGTTCAGCGACGGAGAGCCGTTCGACGCGGTGGTGTGCTCGCTGGTGTTGTGCTCGGTGCGCGACGTCTCCGGCGTGCTGCGGCGGATGTATTCGCTACTGCGGCCGGGTGGGCAGCTGCGGTATCTCGAGCATGTGGCCAGCGCCGGCGCGCGGGGCCGGCTGCAGCGGGTTGCCGACGCGACGCTGTGGCCGAGGCTGTTCGGCAACTGCCACACCCATCGCGATACCGAGCGCGCCATCGTCGACGCCGGGTTCGAGGTGGACACGTCGCGACGGGAGTGGACGTTGCCGGTGTGGGCGCCGTTGCCGGTGTCGGAGCTGGCGCTGGGCCGGGCGCGCCGGCCTTAAGTCGTGCGCCGAGACTGCGCTCAGCGCGTGCGTCGACGGGCAAATCGCGATCTGTGCGCAGACTCGGCGGATTCGCGAAAGGTCAACGCATCCCGAACCCGCGCGATGATGTCGGCAGGACGATCCGATGCCGTCACCCGGATGACGATCCAGCCGAGCCGCTCCAACGCCTCACTGCGGCGAATGTCTTTTGTGTACTGCCAGCGGTCGAGGCGATGTTGCTCGCCGTCATACTCGACGGCGACCATGAGGTCCCCCCATCCCATGTCGAGGTAGTACACCTGCGCTCCGCCGGCGGCGAGTATGGGGATCTGGGTCGTGGGCCGCGGAAAGCCCGCGCGGATCAACAACAGCCGCAGCCACGTCTCTTTCGGCGACTGCGAACCGGGATCGACTAGCTCCAGCGCTGTTTGCAGCTGCCTGAGCCCCCGTGCGCCGCGATGCTGGTCCGCAATTTGGCGGACCTCGTCTACCTTGGTGCCGGTCGCTCGCATGAGGGCGTCCAAATATGCAATCGCCATACCCGTCGCCTTGCGCCGACCGATGTCGAATGCCGTGCGCTCCGACGTCGTCACCGGAACGCCCGCGACCACCCGGATTTCGTCGCGAAGAAGCTTGAAGTCGTAGGTTCGCAGGCCGCGCGGCGGGCGCGCGTTCGACCACACCAACTCGACGGGCAGCTCGTCGTCCACCCACTTCGAGCCGTGCCAGGCAGCCGCGGTCACCCCCGCGAGCACCCCCTGCCGGTACGACCACAGCCAGGCCGCCACCGCACGGTCGCGCAACGTCAGCTGGTGATCGCGTCGCACGTAGACGTCGGGAAACACCGCGCGGAATCGAGAGCGCAGCTGATGCTTCCGCAGCGCTCCGGATTTCACCGCCTCGCTGCCTCGAAAAGGGGGTGAAGGTTCGTCGCTCGTCATGAGCGCACGCTCGCCGATGACTCGGACGGATAGACATCGAGACTGCGCTCAGCGCGCAATTTTGTGTACGAACCGCGATCTGTGCGCAGGCTCGGCGCGGAAGAACTACCTCAGCAGGGCGGGCAGCCGCTGCAGCAGCTGCGGCAACGCCTGGCTCGCACTCGCACGGATGCTGATCGTGGCGCTGGGAGTCAGCGGCGTCGGCTCGGGGTTGACCTCTACGACGACCGTGCCGCGGGACAGCGCCAGATCCGGTAGGCCGGCCGCCGGATAGACGATCGCCGAGGTCCCCACCACGACCATCACGTCGGCGGCCTGGGTCGCCTCGACCGCACTCTGCCACGGCTCGTCGGGCAGCGGCTCACCGAACCACACGATGTCCGGCCGGATCAAGCCGCCGCAGCGGCACACCGGAGGTTCGACCTCCACCGCCGGCTCGGTCATTCGAGGTAGCGGCTCGGCGTAGTCCATATCGCAACGGTCACAACGGAATTCGAAAAGGCTGCCGTGCAGGTGGTGCACCGGGGCGCTACCGGCGCGCTCGTGCAAGTCGTCGACGTTCTGGGTGACTACGGTGACCTCGGCGTGGTCTTGCCAGGCGGCGATCGCGCGGTGCCCGGCGTTGGGTTCGACGTCGGCCACCAGGTAGTGGCGCCACAGATACCAGCCCCAGACACGTTCGGGGTTCTTGCGCCACCCTTGCGTGCTGGACAGCTCGTAGGGATCGAAGCGGGCCCACAATCCGTTCTTGTCGTCACGGAATGTGGGCACGCCGCTCTCAGCGGAGATCCCCGCGCCGCTCAGCACAGTTACTCGCATCCCCCAAACATAGTCGTGCTTGGGACATACTGAAGATGTGGAGCTGCGGGATTGGCTGAAGGTCGACGGGAAGGCGGGAAAACCGCTGTTCGACCAGCTCAGAACCCAGGTCATCGACGGGGTCCGGGCCGGTGCGTTGCCGCCCGGTTCCCGGCTCCCGACGGTGCGTGACCTGGCCGGCCAGCTCGGGGTCGCGGCAAACACCGTGGCCCGTGCCTACCGCGAGCTGGAGTCCGCGGCCATCGTCGAAACCCGCGGGCGCTTCGGCACTTTCATCTCCCGCTTCGATCCGACCGACGCCGCGATGGCCGCCGCCGCCCAGGAGTATGTCGACGTTGCCCGGGCGCTGGGGCTCACCAAGTCCGACGCGATGCGCTACCTGACCAACGTGCCGGACGACTGACGTTGGCGCGCAATGCAATCAGCGCAACACCTTTGCCAGTGTGCGCAGGTTGCGGGTCGTCGTCGAGGACTTGTAGCGCGGCTTGCCCATCGTCTTGCCGATCGTGCTGTCCAGGGTGCTGCCCTTGGGAACCTGCCAGTAGACGACGCCGTCGCCGGGGCTGATCTTCTCGTCCGCACGCTCGCCCAACCCGGCGAGCTCGTCGAGCACCGCTTTGTCGGCGACGAAGGTGACGTAGGACTGATAACCGTCGACCTCGGGCTCGAACGGGTAGGCCTCGACGACGGCACGCACGGTATCGATGTCGTACACCAGCACCCACGCGTCATAGCCGAACCTCTCGCGCAGCGTGGCTTCGGCCTTCTTGCGCACCGCGGCCGCCCCGGCCGACGACTCCAGCAGCACGTTGCCACTGGCCAAGATGGTGCGCACATTGGCGAATCCGGCGTCGGCCAACGCGCTCGCGACCTCGGCCATCTTGAGGTTGACGCCGCCGACGTTGACGCCGCGCAGGAGCGCCGCGTACTCGGTCATCTCCCGATTCCACCAGATCGGCGAGCGCCGGCGTGCGCGACGTAGGCTTTCGACATGGGACGCCAAGTCTTCGACGACAAGCTGTTGGCCGTGATCAGCGGGAATTCCCTCGGGGTGCTGGCCACCATCAAGCGCGACGGGCGGCCCCAACTGTCGAATGTGAGTTATCACTTCGACCCGCGCGAGATGGCGGTGCGGGTGTCGATCACCGAGCCGCGGGCCAAGACCCGCAACCTGCGCCGTGACCCGCGGGCCTCGATCCTGGTCGACGCCGACGACGGATGGTCGTATGCGGTCGCCGAGGGCACCGCCGAGCTGACGCCCCCGGCGGCGGCGCCGTCCGATAGCACCGTCGAGGCGCTGATTGCCTTGTATCGCAACATCGCCGGTGAGCATCCGGACTGGGACGAGTACCGGCAGGCGATGGTCACCGACCGGCGGGTGCTGATGACGCTGCGGATCTCGCACGTGTACGGCATGCCCCCGGGCAAGCGGTAAAACCACGAGCCGGGCCCGGCCGCGCAGGCTAGGCTGCCGGTATGGCCGAATCCGAGTCCCGGGAAGAGGACGAGACGAAGCGCAAGTTCCGCGAGGCCCTCGATCGCAAGAAGGCCAAGACGGCGGGGGGCTCGGATCCCAAAGGCGGCGGCGACAAGCAGGCGCGCGCACACGGTCCGGTGGAGAGCCGTCGCGAATTCCGCCGTAAGAGCGGGTAGTCGTCTCGAAATCCCTGCGGCCCGGGGTGATTGCGGATGCCCCGGGCTGCGCGCTGCCCCGCGGGTGTCCACGCTGTGCGCGGAGCGTGTACGCCTCCCCTCAAGCCTCCCGGCGTCATTTACTGATGGTGCGGCCGTCGGTGTGCTGCCTGACCGCCGCGCAGTCTTAGACTGTGCGGGTGCCCAGACTGCAGCTAGCCCAAGATCCGGCCGCCGATGCGCTGCTGGACGGCGACCCGTTCGCGTTGCTAGTCGGCATGCTCCTCGACCAACAGGTGCCGTTCGAGACCGCCTTCGCGGGACCGAAGAAGATCGCGGACCGGATGGGCGGCCTGGATGCCGGCGAGATCGCCGCCTACGACCCGGACAAGTTCGCCGCGCTGTGCGCGGAAAGGCCTGCGGTGCACCGCTTCCCGGGATCGATGGCCAAGCGGATCCAGGCCCTGGCGCAGATCCTCGTGGACCGCTACGAGGGCGACGCGGCCGGGCTCTGGACGGCCGGTGAGCCCGACGGGGAAGAGCTGCTGCGGCGGCTCAAGGCGCTACCCGGTTTCGGCGAGCAGAAGGCGAAGATCTTCCTGGCGCTGCTCGGCAAGCAGTACGGCGTGATGCCGACGGGCTGGCGGGAGGCGGCCGGAGACTTCGGCAAGCCCGGAACGCACCTGTCCGTCGCCGACATCGTCGACGCCCGTTCGCTCGGACAGGTGCGATCGCATAAGAAGCAGATGAAGGCAGCAGCGAAGGGAAAGGCGGCAACGTGAAGACGCACATAACGTGTCCGTGCGGCGAAGCCATCGTCGGCAAGGACGAGGACGAGCTGGTCGAGCTCACCCAGGGTCACCTCGCCAGCGCCCATCCGGGCCTCGAGTACGACCGCGACGCCATTCTCTTCATGGCGTACTAGCCGACATAGCCGGCGTCCGTGTCCGACAGCTGACGCAGGACGCGTAGGAACAGGCGACGATCGTCGGGCGATAGCTTCCCGAGCCAGCGCTCTTCGCCGCGCTGGATGTCGTGCTGCGCCCCATCTTTCGCGGCCCGACCCGCCTCGGTGAGCGCGAGCAGCCGCACGCGCCGGTCGTCCGGGTCGGGACGGCGCTCGATATAACCCCGATCCTGCAAGTCGTCGAGTGTGGGGATGATGCGTGTCTTGTCGGCGCCGATCGCGTCCGCGAGCGCGGCCTGGCTGCGTACCGGCGAGCGATCAAGCGCGCTGAGCACGATGTAGCCCCACATCGACAATCCATGCGCTTCCAGCACGGGGACTTCGGCGGCGATCATCTCGCGAACCAGCGGCCCCAGCATCGCCGCGAGATCAGGACGCGTCGGTGCCATGCGGGAAGCGTAGCCGTTGACATACGATATGCGGATACTTACGATATGCGAATGCATACTATTTCTGATGTCCGACCGTTCCACCGAGCCGCCGTGCTGGCGTCCGTCGACGTCGTCGCGGCGGTGAGACGCGACGATCTGCCCCGGCCGACGCCCTGCGCGGACTGGAACCTGCTCGACCTGCTCGCCCACATGACCGTGCAGCATCATGGGTTCGCCGCGGCCGCGCGCGGCGGAGGCGACAGCCCGGCGGTATGGGCGTCCGACCGGGTGGCCGACGCCGTGGCGGCCGATCCCGGCGGCACCTATGCCGCGGCAGCTGCCGACGTGCTCGATGCGTTCGCCGCCGACCGGGTGCTCGGCGCGACGTTTTCGTTGCCCGAGTTCGGCCCCGGGGCGACCTTCCCCGGCGCGATAGCGATCGGCTTTCACTTCGTGGATTATGTTGTGCACGGCTGGGATGTCGCCCGGAGCATCGGCGCCCCCTTTGCGCTCCCGCACCACGTTGTAGCTGCGGTGCTACCACTGGTGTTCGTCATTCCGGATGGTGATTACCGCGCCATGGACGGCGCGCCGTTTGGGCAGGCCGTCGCGGCGCCCGACGGCGCAACCGACCTCGATCGCATCCTCGGCCACCTCGGCCGCTCGCCCGACTGGAAACCCTGAGCGGACGACAGGCCGCCAGCCCCGTGCTAGGGCACCACCGACGAGCCGATCGTGGGCATGAACTGGCACTGCTTTTCCTTGGTGGTGACCTGCCCGAAGATCGTCGACATGATGCTGCCCGAGCCGGTGTCGACGATCGCCGTCAACGTCGTCGGCCCGTCCCCGTTGATGTCGGTGCGCGGCTTGAGCGCGACCGTTCCCGACTTGCCCGTGGTCAGGTTCACCCAGGTGACGTTCAACGGCAGCTTCTGCACCTCGGCGGGCCCAGGCGTGCCGACCGCGGTGAAAACATAGGCGGTCTGGCCGGGTCCGGGGCCGGGCGTCGGAATCTTGGCCGGTCCCGCCACCGATAGCGCGGTGGCGATCGAACTGCTGCCGTCCGCAAGGCAATTGGTGCCGATCGAGGGATACATGAAGTCCTGCGTGGGCGGCGCGTCAGGACCCAGACCCGGCGCGGGAGCCGGTGCGGCGGCGTCCGGCGCGGGAGCCGGTGCCGGTGTTGCCGCCGGTGCGGGAGCCGGTGCCGGCGCGGCG
>NZ_JAOPWB010000326.1 GCF_025965855.1 Mycobacterium sp.
GGTAGGAATCGGCCCCATTGCTCGAAGGCCAGTGCGACCCGATGGCCAGGGATCGGCGTTCGTAGGCGCCGGCAACGAGCCTGAACAACAGCTGGGTTCCGGTGTCATCGAGCGGTGCGAAGCGGAGTTCGTCGAGGATGATCAGATCGACCCGCAGCAGGAATTCGACGATCTTGCCGACGGTGTTGTCGGCCAGCCCGCGGTAGAGCGTTTCCACCAGGTCGGCGGCGGTGAAGTAGCGGACCTTGTGCCCGGCATGGATCGCCGCGGTCCCGAGTCCGATCAGGGTGTGGGACTTACCGGTGCCGGCAGTGAAGGCGACAGACTGCAACAGTTGCGTGCGGTCTTGCCGTGTGAGGTGGGACACGAACGATCACCACCACGACCCTGGCGCCGGACTCGATATCACCAACCAATTAACTGCGCGATGACTTCCTCACGCTGCCGCCCTCTCCCGGCTGTCCATCCCCGAGCGCGCAATCGTGCGTAGGCAGGCTCCAAGTAGTCGCATCTGCTGATACCCCAGGCATCTGGTCGATGATCTCGACGTCACGCAGCGGAGCTTAGGTCCGTGCGCTCCCGCTTACATCACCTCAGTGCTGGTGGTCGCCGGGGTTCCCGCCTTGCCAGTGATCGCGATCGCCGGGGTTCCCGCCCTGCCAGTGTTGGTCGCCTTGCCAGCGTCCGTCGTAGGGGCCATTGTGCCAGTGGCCTCCGGCGCGGTCATCACCGTCGTAAAAGTGGTCGTCGTGGCAGCGACCCCCGTCCCAGTTGCCGCCCCACCCTGGATCCCACCACTGGCCGGGGCACCAGTGATAAGTAGGCGGCGGAGCTATGGGCTGGGCCTCGGCGACTGCCGCCGCCCCCAGACCTGCGAGTCCCAAACCGCCGGTCAATACCAGCGATGATGTTGCGCCTGCGAGATCTGACAGGCCAGGATTATCCGGTCAGGAAGACCAGCCGGAACTTACCGATCTGCACTTCATCGTTATTTGCTAGCACCGCTGAGTCCACCGGCTGACGGTTGACGTAGGTGCCGTTGAGGCTGCCGACGTCGGCGACGGCCCAGCTGCCGTCCTTGTCGAGGCGAAACTCGACGTGGCGGCGGCTCACCGTGACGTCGTCGAGAAGAATGTCGCTGTCGGGATGGCGCCCCGCCGAGGTCACTGGCTGATCGAGCAAGAATCGAGAACCAGCGTTCGGGCCACGCTTAACAACCAGCAGCGCCGATCCGCTCGGCAACCCGTCGGTGGTTTCCGCCTCGGTGGTAGCGGTCGGACCGTTATCCAGCTCGTCGAGAAAGTGGGCGCCAAAATCCGTAGTGGTTTCCCCCGCTGCTTCATTGAGGTTTCGGTCGTCGTCCCCACTGTTCACGGGTTGTCTCCACCGCCCGCCACTCTGGCCCGCTTTGCATGGCGCCAGCCCACTTGACGACTCCTTTTACCTGAACCTCGGGCACGATCAGATAACCGCTACCTAGTAAATGTACCCAAGTTCCGGCCGCCGTATGCCTGCCCGACGAGGGCTGATCGCTTCCCCCGCAACTGAATACAACGCTTAGGTATTCCCACATCCCCGGGATCGCTGGGAAACCGCGTTAAAGCGGTCAGCGCATGAGGCACGAACGCCTCCGACCCACCACACCCCTCCGTTGACCCATGAGCCCCGCGACCAGGGCCACGCCGATAGCCGCGACGACGACCTGCACCAGCAGTTCGAGCCAGTCGATGCCCCCGGTAGCGGTGGGTATGCCGAGCGCACGGGCGATCGCCGTGCCGATGAACGCGGAGACGATGCCGACCAGGATCGTCAGCAGCACCCCGATGGGCTGCTTACCTGGCACAAGCTAGTCGGCCAATGACCCCGACAACGATGCCGATGAGAATTGCGCTGAAAATGCCGGTGATGGTCATTTCTCCTCCAACCGATCGACGGCTGGGGCTGAAATACCCTGGCTGCGCCAGGATTAAAGCTCGCGTCAACCAGGGCGTGAGGCACGAAAGATTCGTGTCTGTCTCAATAGAAGCTGTTTGCGGCACAGGCACTTTAGGCGTCTGGCATTGGCGCACTTGAGCGTTCATCAGGTGGTCGAGGGTTGGTCAGTATTGGGTTACATCGGGCACAGATACGTCACGGAAGCGTCCACGATGGTGCGCCGTTGGGCCATGTCCAGGTTCGACGGTAGCGCGTTCATGGCCCGCTCTTTGGTGCCGCCACTGGCCAGCAGATTGCAAACGTCATGGCCGACCGTGACCGTCGCTTGGTCGTCGGATACGGGGATGCCGTCGTTGCGCAGCTCGCGCAGGTATGCCTGCTCGTCGGAGTTGAACGTCGGTGCGAGTGGCAGCACCGCGATCAGCGCGGCGCAGACGGTGGTGGTGATCATTTACTTTCCCTCCGGTTTGCTAGAGGGCAGGGTGTGACGCGAAGATAACAGCACCGTGCAAAGAGGTAAACGTCCTGGTCGGACGCTTGATTGTACGCCGTTGGGCCGGACGCAATCGCAGATTTTCTCGTGGTGAAACCTGCCCTTAGCAGATTCGTTCGCACTGAAGCGGGGAATGCTTCCGGGATGAAAAACATCGCACGTGTCGCGGCATCACGGCCGTAATGACCGCCGGTTTAGGGCTCGGGGGTTTGGGGGCGCCTGCAGTCGCCGAGGCCCAGCCCGCGCCGTTCCCGAGTTATCACTGGTACCCCGGACAGTGGTGGGATCCGGGCTGGGGTAGCAACTGGGACGGGGCCGTTGCCACGACGACCACTGGTACGACGGTGAAGCCCGCGACCAGGGCCACTGGCACAATGGCCCCTTGGACCAAAACTGGCACTGAGGTGATGTAAGCGGGATCCGGTGACCTGTCAATCTTTCGGCTGCTTTTAGCGCCCCACGCTCTCGTGCCCGCCGTGTCAGCTGAACGCAGGTACGTAGGTGTCGCAATGCTTCGATTGTGACGACTACCTGACGGGGGATGATGTGTCGGTCATCTTGGGTGTGCGAATCTCCCTAACCGTCCAGCACCTGGGCAAAGGGTAAACCGCACCCTCTTACGGATTGACCGCGCCGGTCGATCCGCCAAGCGGCTCAGTCGGGAACGAGGTGGTCGGTGTCGACGAACACCAGATTGCCGGTGTCAACTGAACCGCCCACCGGCGGGCCGGGGCGATGTGGCAGCCACCGAGATCAACGGCTTGGCCCGCCAATTTACCGAAATCCTCCACGATCACCCCCGGACTCTCAGCGTCGGTGCCCGGATAGACGCGCACGTTCACCGCTAGGCCCGCGCCAGTTTGGCCCGTGCTGCCCCGGACACGTCTGATCACTGTCTACCCCCAAAACCGTTTTGTGCTTGTCGTCCGGTGCGAGTACATCACCGTTGCTAGACGGGCGGAACACAAATTACGCATCTTTCGGAATCCGATACCGGGAGAACCTATCCTCGTCGCCGCCCAAAAACTCCGAAGGTAATAGCGGCGTGAGCCGAACATCCTTCATCAGCGCGTCGACCACCGCCTGTGAATGGCCGTGAGAAAGTCCCCATCTGTGGCCAGTAGGAAGTACCCACTGGTGGCCATGTAGAAGTCCCCACTCCTTTGCG
>NZ_JAOPWB010000330.1 GCF_025965855.1 Mycobacterium sp.
GCAGTTCTCATGTCCGCCCATGGGCAGTTTCAGCTGTCCATTGACAATTCGGCCGTGCCGCGACAATGTCCTTGTCGTAGAACCGCATCGGGTCGTAGCTGCCGGGGTCCGGAACCCACCATCGTTGACAGGGGTGCAGGGTGTACGGCGATCCCGATGAGGTTTCCGCGACGGATGCTCTACCCACCGATGATGTCATCGATCATCGCAAATCGCGGCAAGAAGGGGTGTGGTCCTGCAACCGCTGGCCCTCGTCGAAGCAGGCCCTTGCCCAACGCAGTCGATCCAGGTCATCGAAGATGGGCCGCCCCACCGAGCGCATCGATCTCGTCGTAGAGCCGCTGCTGAGCTTCGGGATTTTGGCGAGAAACCAGCGCGTCCACGACAACGCAGCGACGGGACCGATCGTGCTGTATTCGCCGTCACGGTGGTTCAGGACGTGGCGCACGTGGTCGGGATGGTCAAAATCACGACATAATGCGATGGCAACGGCAGCCGATTAAATGTCGCCGTAGATACTCCCAGGCGCTGCAAGTATCCGTGCGGATCTGCCCGGTAGTCACGAAGCACACCAATACAGGGCTGCCCGCGGGGCCCCGGTGGGCTCGGTGCATCGCTTCGCCGTCGCGCTCGCAGTACGTCACGCGCCAAGCTGTCAACGGCGGCTGAATGTGGACCCGTTTGCGACGGGGAGTCCGTCGCAGTGCACCTGAACGGTTTCCAGGTCGGCGCGGAAAGCGACTTTGGGGCCAATGACGCTGGGATGCACCGAATAGTCGTTGGAGTCCACCCGCACGTAGTGATCGCGGCCCAGCCGCACGGTGCCCGCCCATCCCGTTACTCGGGCGGTCGGTGGCAACGTCAGCATCGCGGCAAAGTCGGTGTTCCACCGGTCGATCGGTCGACACCCCAATCCGCGGTGCTGACGGGCGTTCGCGGTGACCAACCAGTCGGCCAACTGGGTGTTGAAATCCGATGGTGAGCTGAAACTGCGGGCCGGGGAGAAACGGTGTCTCCAAATAGCCGTTGGCCCGCTCGACTAGGCCCTTGGCTTCAGGGTCTCCGGGTCGGCACTGTACTACCTTGATCCCGAGCATGCCGCGGAAGGCGTTCATCGCAGCGGTCAGCTCAGGCTTACCGGCTCGCCACTTGCCGATCGCAGACTCGTTGTCCCACACCAATACCCGTGGCACCCGCCGCCAACGACTGATCAGCTCCCAATGCCCGGCCAGCAGATCGGGTCTGCCCGACACATGATGTCATTGCTCAGATCGAATGCTCGGTGCGTCAACTCCGAGATCAGGCCGCGGACGGCGCATCCCGGGTCTGCGGTATGGCTGACGTCGAAGAAGTCCGGTTCCCATGCCTGCGGCTCGCAGAGCGTTTGGTGCAGTCCTTCTAGGTCTTCTGCGAAGGTAACCCGCAGCGTCTGAACTTCACAAATCACGTGTCGCAGGGCCTCAGCGATCTCCTTCTGGTCTACCGGACCGCTGGTCTCGAGTTGACAAGAAATGATCTGTTCCGATCGGACGCTAACCTCTGGCCGAACCACAGAGCCTCCTACGCAGCGGAGGCTCCGATGCGGCCGGTCACGTGTACCAGCCCGCGCCGCACTCTTCCGGTGTAAGAATAAGGTCTGCCAGTTCCGCGATGGTGATTTCCGTGAACATCATCGCGAGTCCCATGTCTAGGTAAATGTCGAGGGCGCTTTGCACTTCAAGCAAGAGTTCCACCCGGGTTGCTGACTCAAAGCCTAGGTCCAGAGCGAGGTTCGTCTCTGCGTTCAATTCGCAATCGGAGAATGATGTGTGAATACTGCGTATGGCTTGGATGATCTCAGCAATGACACGCTCTTGGGTCAACGGCTGGTTAGCCGCCGGGAATGCCGTTTCTAGGGGGTCAGGCAGCCCTTTTAGGTAGGCAAGATCGCCGTTATGTGTCTGGGACTCACCGTCGTTCGGCACGCTAATCGATTTAGTCATTTCTTCTCCTCCAGTAGGTATGCGGCGATTGGGCGCCGACGCAACTTGCCGCTCGTGGTCCTGCTCAGCCAGTTTTTTGGTACGAATCGGACTCCGCTCAACGGGAGTGCGGCTTGCCTGGCGGCTCTGAGGACATCGCGACGACAGGCCGCGGCAGCAGCGTGATCGCTGACGGCCGAATCGCTTTCAATCACGGCAACCATGTGAGTCATTGCCTCTTGGTCCATCCCGACCACCGCAACGCGCCCCGCTTTGCCGAACCCGCCGCGGACTAGGAAATCTTCCACTTCGGTCGGGAGGATGTCCTCGCCGGCCACCCGTATCACCTCGGCCGCTCTACCGGTGAAAACCAACTCTCCGTCGGCCATGAACCCGACGTCCCCGGTGCGCACCGGTACAGACGGGGCGATGACCTGATCGCCGAACGGACCCGAGCAGCGAGACGCCGACCGCACCAGCACATCGCCAATGATGAACTCGTTCACGGGATGCCCTTCTACCTCGATCCACACTTCGGTGTTGCGAACCGGGCTTCCGACCGACATCATTTCGGTTGGACGGCCGTCGCCCTCGCGCATGCCGGGAACATCCACCGTGCGCCAATGCCGATCTGCCGGGGCGCAGGTGACCATCAGTGTCGCATCGGCGAGGCCATAGCATGGCCGCACTACGCCGGGGCCCAAGCCGGCAGTCGACTCGAAGGCGGCCAATACTTTCGGGCGTATGACATCGGCGCCGACGAGCACGGCTCGGAGCGCCCCGAGGTCGTGGTCGGAAGTCGCCAGTGCCCTGGTGGCGACATGCAGCCCGGCGGGGATGATCGGCCAGAATCCAACCCGGTGCTGTGCCATCTGCGCAACCCACGCCGCCGGCGCTATCAGGAACTCTTCGGGACTCCATAACAGCAATGGGCGGCCCATCGACAGGGCTAGCAACGTGCTGACTAGACCCATATCGTGCGAGAGCGGCAGAAATGATCCGCCCACGGCGTCTGGTCCGACGGCCAAGGCATCGGCGATGATGTCTAGTTGGGCGCGGATCGCACGATGCGAAATCCGCAGCGGCCGAGGGTTACCAACACTTCCGGAACTGAACTGCAGGAGAGCGGTATCGGGAAACGCGAGCTCGCGTACCGTTTGTCGGGATACCTCCTGCCACGCGCCGCGGGTGTACACGAACCGAGCTTCGACCGTTTCGCTGACCTCGTTCAGCCGGTTCTGTACCGACGCTGCGGACTCGTACGGTTTTGGTCCGTTCATCACCAGCGGTACACCACCGGCGAGCGCCACCATGAACAGCGCGCCCAGCACCTGTTGCGGCTGGTCGGCGAGAATAGGTACGACGGAACCCGCCAGCTCCGGGGCCATCGCTGCTCGAACGCGACCGGTGGCGACGAGATCCCTCGCGTCCAGCGTTTCGCGAGTCCGAATGATCGGGGTCGCGGTCGACCTACCTTCGATCCGCTCGCAAAGGTCTGCTAATAGCGACCCAGCGGAACTTTGCATGCCTATCGAAAAGTCTGCACTGTGAAGCTCCATGACGCGCCCCCGTACCACCTAAACGGAGCTTCCGAGGACGCTTGCCGCGGGTGCGGGCACGCGCTGACTGCCTATCATGCGCAGCAGCCTAGGATGGTTCGACCGTGACTCAACCGGTTTCAATTCAGTGGAGTGACCCAAAAGCTCACGTCGAGTGTTGCCGGTTTAATCGCGATTCTGCTTAGGGTGTTAACGCAGTCATCGGTCTGCCCTGCTTGGAGAATCACAAGCAGGCGCGGCGGTGTCATTTGACGGGCTGAGGCCTCGCTGTCCCGTCGTCTCAACGAATTTCGGCGCCAGCTTTTTCAGAGGCGTTCCAGTGCGGAATCGGCGACGCGGAACACTTCGTCGGGGTCGTAGAGGTCGCGGGCGAAGGTAACGTTGGTGAGGAAGCGCCCGTTTAGTCGGCCGATGGTAAACAGAACCGTTTGGGTTTTGGTGGTGCCGGTACCACACTCGATTTGATCGCAGATTGCCGGAAGGTTGATATTGCCCACGTTGGTCACCGCGCAGGAAACGTTCTGGAACGGCCCACGGCGGCTGACGGGAATCGACGCGGAACGGGCAAGCTTCGTCATCAACTTCTGCTCATTGGGGGAGAAGGCGCCGAGAAGCCAGGGAAGCCAGTAATCGACGCCGTAGCGGAACCAGCGAAACTGACGGGCGATTTGCGGCTGCAGTGGCGCGCCGCGCCGCAGCTGAACGACCAGGCTGCCCGTGTAGTTGCCTGGCACGGTGCGCGGCGACTCCGGCGAGTAACGCGCGAGATCCGTGGGCACTGCGATAGAGACACGTGATTTCTCGGGTTGGGCGCACAGCATCGCTTCCGCGACCGCGATACACATGTATTGGTGTACCGACAGTCCAAGGCCGCGAGCCCTGGCTACGATCCGACTCGTCTCCGTCTCGGAGAGCGCGTATATCCGGGATGCGTAGCCGTTGTCATGGGGTACCGGCGTCTTGCCGTGGGTAAGGTCGACGGTTTCGCGGGCTTGCTTCAATCCTGCCCGTGCGAGATAGCGCAAAAGATAGAACGGCAAAACAGCCAATCCCACTCGAGGGACACCGAAATCGAAGCGGCCGGCAATGTCAATTAGCGGCGCACATCCACCGTTGGCGGCGGCGAGCCAATGGTCGATCCACTGCAGGGCCCCGCGACCGTTGGACAATGCGTGGCTTATCTGAAAGCAGACCTCCCTGCCACCCATCTGCGAAATGCGCACGGGGAGTTCGGGTGTCATTGCCTGGGCCGGCGAAAGCAACTCCTCTAGGGAGAAAAATTGGTTGAAGCGCCGGCGCTGCCCGTCGAGCTCGACGTTCAGCTGCGCGAGGCCAATCGGCTCCCAGTGAAAGGACTTGCCGACCGGTTTGAGGACTACCTGTAGCGCAGGGTTATGCCGCAACAACGAGTCGTAGGATGCCCACAGCAGGTCGGGGTCGTAGTCATCTCGAAACCTCATGACAAATGCGATGTCGTCGCCGCGAAGCATCGGCTCCATCGCGCGGATAGACAGACTGGCAACACGGCCTACGTCCATTGGAATCTCCTAATAGTGCTGGTTCCGAGTGCAATCCAGAAGCGACTATGGCAAGCGCTTTCAGCGCTGCCGAGAGAGCATCGGTTCATACACTCTGCTCCTCGAGTTCGAGTGTCGTTGGGCGCTGTACCAGTCCGATCAGCTGCAGGTTCTCCAGGTATTTGACGATGAGCTGCTTCGTGACGTGTGGAATGTCTTTATCTGGACCGACTTTCGATTTTTGCACCGCAGCCCGGAACCTTTCGGCCGACGCCAAGGCACCCCCGAGAGGCATATGTGGCTGCTCATAGTCCGGGAGGTAGTGCAGCAGTGGCAGGACCGTGTATTCACGCTGCCGTTCCGGCAGGCCCTCTAACGCCGTCCGGAACCGTTGCAGCCATTCGCCGTTGTCGTCTATCCGCTCGATCGGTTGACCGGCCTCGACGAGCCAATCGACATATTCGTCGAGCCCGATGCCGTCGTCGTAGGGATTGATCACGTTATAGGTCTCCACACCGGTGCGCACTTGTTCGCCCAGCGTAGTGATTGCCTCGGCGATGAAATCGACTGGCAGCGCGTCGAAGTGCGCTCGTTGCCGCTTGCCGTCCGCATCACGCTCGTAGAACGAAAAGGGCGCGAGATCCGTGGCCACCAGGGACAGGATCAGCCGGGTGAACAAGTCGGGCAGGTTGAGGTGACCCATGTATCTCGTGTCGGTCAGGATCGTGGCACAGCGGAACACCCCAACCGGCAGCCCGCACAGGTCATTAGCCTCGCGCAAAAGCACCTCCCCCGCCCATTTACTGTTGTTGTAACCATTGGCGAGGCTGTCATCGATTTTGCGGGTAGGGTTCACCACGCGGATATCCGGCTCCTCATCCAGCACGGGCGGCTCTGCGGCCATGGCAACTCCCATGGTGGACACGTACGTGTAGGGTTTGATCGTGGTGGTCATCGCGAGGCGGATCAGCTCCGCGGTGCCGACAACATTGGGACCGAATAGCTGGCTGTACGGCAAGGCGTGACTTACCAAAGCAGCGGAATCGACGATCATGTCGAGGGAGGCGGCCATTTGCTGCCAGGTCCGCTTATCCAACCCGAGGTTGGCTTCGCCCTTGTCGCCCGCGACAACCACCAGATGGCGAGCGGCCAACTCCCGGTAGTGCGCCCACAATTCGGGATCGCCGGTGTCAAAGGTCTTATCGAGGCGACGCCGGGCGTCCTCGTCACTGTCGGCGCGTACCAGGCAGATCAACTTGCCGTCGACGTGAGCCAACCGCTCGAGCCATTCGAGGGCCAGGAAGCGCCCCAAAAATCCCGTCGCGCCGGTCAGCAGCACGTTGCGCACATGTGCGTTCGCGCGCGGCAGCGTGGGAGCCGTCGCAAGCGTTCCCACATCGATGAACTTGTCGAGCGTGAGGTCACTGGCATGCAGTGCGCCGGCGTGGCGATCCTCCGTGGACATCTCGGCCGCATCGGCCAATCGGCCCACCGTCCGGCACTCGAACACCTCCCGTACCGAAAAGTCCACTCCCCGAGTCGCACACGTCGAAACCAGTTGAATCGATACAATGCTGTCCCCGCCGAGGGCGAAGAAGTCGTCGTCGAGCCCGACCCGGTCTCTGCTGAGCACGTCGGCGAACACCTCGGCGACGATCTTTTCGGTGTCGGTTTGCGGCGCCCGGAAAGCCGTGGCGGCAAACACCGGCGCCGGTAACGACTTTCGGTCGATCTTGCCCGAGGACGTCAACGGCAGCTCCTCGAGCACCACAATCTGGGACGGCACCATGTAATCGGGCAACCACGCACCCACCCGGGCCCGCACCGCCTCAGGATCGGGCTCGGGCACACCGCTGACGTAGGCGATCAGGTGATCGCCGGTGGTGGTGTGGTGGAGGGTGGCGGCGGCCTGGGTGACCTCAGAGAAGGCGAGCAGCGTGTTCTCGATCTAGCCCAGT
>NZ_JAOPWB010000335.1 GCF_025965855.1 Mycobacterium sp.
GCCGATGCGCGCCGGGTGGGCCGCGAGTTGCGCCGGTTAGGTGTGGAACGTCGCATTGTCAGCCAGCCGCGGGCCAAGACCGGCCGGGGCAGCCTCACCGACTCCGAGCTCACGGTCGTCAACCTGATCGCCCAGGGCGCGACCAACCGCGATGTCGCCGAGCAGCTGCACCTTTCCCTCCATACGGTGAAAACCCACCTTCACAATGCATTCGCCAAGCTGGGCATCAACACCCGCGCCCAATTGACGGAGCTCATGCGTGGGTCTGATTGACCAACCCGTCGAAATACCGGGCCCGCCTAGCACTGCATCCATGCGGCGTTGAACATCGATCCTCGGCCCGACGGTGCTGGGCTGTCGGTGACGGCTCCATGCTGGCCACGGCTGCCGTGAGCGCACCGAAGGTGATGGTTCAAACAGTAGGCGCCGCACTGGACGGTTTTGGCGATCTTCCCGACCAGGAGCGGGAGATCCTTTTTGAAACGTTCCGGGTATGGCAGAACACTGATACGTCGGGATTCGGCGCGGCTGAGGTGCGGCGCGCGAAGCGAGAATTATTGCAGTGCAGCGCTTGCGAGTGGACTTACCAAAGAGTCACGGTGGCGGCGGTGCCGGTCACCTTTTCGAGCTTCTTCACGTCGCTACGCATAGCGAACCCCGAGACGACCTCGACGGCGCCGAGGATCGTGAGCCAAGCTCCGACCACAAGAGCCAATGTCTCGATTGAATCGGACGGGTATGCGAGCACCACCAAACCGGCGAGGATGCTGATAGTCCCGAAAAACATCGCCCACCCTCGTCCGGGCAACTTGGGAACACCGATCGCCGATGCCGCTGCGAAGAAACCTCGGACGATGAACCCGGTCGCAACGCAGATGGCTAACAATACCGTCGCGTATCCCTCACCGAAGTGACAAAACGCCAGAACACCAAGTACGACTGACGCTACGCCGCAGACGAAGGTCAGGAAACGGCTGCCGCCTGAGATGGGTAGGGCGAACGCGAGAAACACCAGCGCGGCGCCGGAGACGATCAGGTACATACCAAACAACACGGCGGCCGCAACGACCGAAGGTTCTGGCCACGCCAGCATCACACCACCAAGAACCATGGCCAAGAGCCCGGACGGGATCGTCGCTTTCCAGATGCCCTGAAGTACGCCTGATATCGGACGGTGGATGGCGCTCATAGCAGTTTCCTTTTGTGAACGTGGCCTATGTGATTCGTAGTTGTTGCGACAGAGCGATTGTTGCCCGCGGCTCGTTACCGTTGCCGCGGGAACAACGTCGCCGTCACGGCGATGATGTGCCGGCGCAATATGATCCGTTCGAGCCGAACGGAACGCTCGGCCCGGGTCGCTTCGGATCACATATGGTGCGAGTCCGCGGCAGCGCGCGCATACATCGCATCCAGCGACGCGTACTCGGCTTCGTCGACGGCGGCCTGTGCGAAGTCGATCGCATCCAGCGCATAAGACAGCGCGATATTCGCGTCAGCGTTCGCCGCGCCGGCGTCAAGTTGGTCCTTCTTCTCCTTGGCGCTTGTCCGTACCTTCGCAACGTGGGCCTGCCACTTGACGCGCATGTCCTGCCAATGCGACGACGCTTTGTCGTGAGCGCCATCGACGTTGTCCTGCAAGTGATTTGCGGCTGCAATTGCCTTGTTCCGTGCGCTGGCGGCGTCGGCGGCAAGCTGGTCCCTGGTGGACTGGCTGGCCGCGTGAAGGTGCTGGGTCGCCAGTTTTGCTCTATCCGAAATTTTCTCGAACTGATCGCTCAAATTGTTGTTTTCCATTGCGAACTCCTTCATCGCTCTTATGGCAGGCTGCTCGCCAACCGTTCGTACCCTGAGGCCGACTTCATGCCCTCCACAGTGATCATCGGTGCTCGGTAGCCGCTGGCCATTGTTCGCCGGAACATGATTGACGAGTGGAGGTTGGTCGCTGGGACAATCCGTCTGCGGTCCGCATGCGGCGCTCGCGTCAACGGAATTCTATTGGGGCGCAACGTTGGCCGTTTCGATGGGCGCCTGTGCAATGATTCCGCGACGGGCGGCGCCAGTCGAGAACCAGCCGAGGACAATGACGTCCGCGGTGAGTCTCTATTGCTTTAAGCGTGTCGTCCGGGGTGCCGTCAGGGATGATGAGGGTCGTTGGTCGGCCATGTTCGTTGTCCAGCGAGTCTTGTGACGGCCTCGTGGCTGTGATCGAGGACGTCGCTGTTGTCGCCCACAATGGCGCGCGCCGGTCGCTGTCTCGGCGTACAGGCTGCGTGCGCCGCTCATGGTGGCATGGCGGGGTTGTCGATGCCAACACCGCAAAGTGACATGTGTTGTCTGAGAGAACATCGACGCCTGCCTCGGCTCATCCGACGATCGACGCATCGGCTGGAATAGATGAGCGCGAAACAGGATCAGCCGAAGTGAGGACATCATGGTAAGCCATTCTCGGTCAGCAGTTGTGGAGCGTGTGATGACGCGGCACCTGCCGTCCCGACCGATTCCGCCCGCTGACCCCGCCATCACCAGTGCCAAGAGCAAGGTGCTCAAGCCTGGAGTGTGCGATTTTCGTGTGCACGACATGAGCGTGAGTGTTCGGTTTGCCGTTTTAGGTTGGCAGGTAGCAACTTTCAAGGTTGATTTGGACATGGGGAAGTTCGGTGACGACGCCCCTGCCCGCAGCGCCCTCGACGGTGCGTGCAAGCGCCTCTCGCGGCTCTGGGTGAGCGCCATGACGTCGTGAGGCGAGATGCGATATGACGGGCAGAACGCTTCGCAGACGGGTCGTTGATCGTCATCGTCAGCTCCGACGACATCGGCAAGCAGATGATGTAGGACCCATCGCGTATTGGAAGCTCAATCGCCGCTTCGTGCGATGTTGCGGAGAACAATTTCATGGTGGCGACGCTGTGCTGGCTGACACCACCCGTTGGGCTATCCACGGTTAGCGTTCGCATTGGCCAGTGCTTGCGCTATTGCGAAAGGAACAACAATGGGGACCGATCACCGCGCCGCTGCTGCCGACGGCGGGCCACAACTGGTCCCGCGTCGGCTGCTGCGTGACAAGGCATCGCATCATCCAGCCGTACTGGAAGAGGCCGAGAAACGACGGCGAAATTTCCAGATGCGGCTGGCCGATCGAATCACTACATTCGCGGGGTCGATGAATTTCGTCTGGATTCACGCGGCGATATTCGCTGTCTGGATGTTGGTTTTGGAGAAAAGCCCGTGGCCAACATTGGCGCTGATCGTGTCGCTCGAGGCAATCTTCCTTACGGCGTTCGTGATGATCGGTCAGAATCGGCAGTCGGCTTTCCAGCAGGCAAAGGCAGACCATGACTTCGAGGCCCAAGATTTGGAACTGAAGACCAACACCGAACTGACCCGTCAAATCCATCTGCTCACAGCGCAGTTGCATCGCCGTTTCATCAGTCAATCGGCCCATTCCTCAACCGATTCCTCCGCGGCTTCATCCGATGGCGGGGCACCACGATCAGCTCGCCGAGATTCTTCGGCATAGGCCGGTGGCCAGCCCTGGCAGCCGGGCCCAGATTCGCCCGAGCTGGTGCCCCGGATGATCAGACGCCTTTGCGGGCGCCCCTCTAGCGATCGAGGACCGTCCACTCAGACTTGCTCTCGGACCGGTTGACAGCAGTGCCAGTTACGCGCCGGTCGAGATGGCCGCTCCCAGAACGCAGTCATGCCAAACGCATGAAGCAGTCAACCAACGCTCATGCGGCATCGGTCCGCGACGTGCTGTGCGCCGTCACAGGTAAACGGGTCGGTCGTTGTTTGCCGCGACATTGTTATGCGGGGTTACCGAGAGGACGATTGAAAACCCACGACGAGCCCAGAACCAGCCACCTCAAGCATCACCCGGAGGCACCCATGACCGCACTGAGCGTCAATCTTGTTGCAGCCAAGGATCGCGACCCAGACCGCGTAGCGCTGCGCTGCGACGATGTGCGATTCACCTACGCCGAATTCGCCGCCGCGGCCGCTCGTGTCGCGACGCTGCTGGAGCGGGCCGGGGTCGAGCCGGGCGACCGCGTGGGCTTGATGTTGCCCAACACGCCCGCATTCGCCATCGCGTTCTACGGCATCATGTACCGCGGCGCCGTCGCGGTCCCGATGAATCCATTGCTCAAGGCTCGCGAGGTGTCTTACTACCTCTCCAACAGCGGTGCCAAGGCGTTTTTCGCGACACCGGCTTTCGCTGAGGAGGCCACAGCCGGCGCCGCCGAGGTTGGGGCACAGTGCTGGCTCGTCGACGATGCCGGGCTGATGAAGCTGACCGACGGTCTCCCTGAACAGGACTCCCCGGTGGGACGCGACGACGACGACGTCGCGGTCATTCTGCACACGTCCGGGACCACCGGTAAGCCCAAGGGCGCCATGCTCACCCACGGCAACCTTGGCCGCAATGCCGAGGTCAGCGTCCGGACCCTCGTCGAAACCGGACCCGACGACGTGGTGATGGGCTGCTTGCCGCTGTTTCACGTTTTCGGTCTGACCTGCGGGCTCAACGGTTCCGTCCTCGCGGGTGCGACGTTGACCCTGATCCCCCGGTTCGACCCCCGCAAGGCTCTCGAGGTGATCGAGCGAGACGCCGTCACGGTATTCGAGGGGGTGCCGACGATGTATTCGGCGTTGCTCAGTGTGGCAGGCCAGGCCTCGCCGGAGGCGACGCGGAGCCTGCGGACCTGTGTCTCCGGCGGCGCGGCGCTGCCGGTCCAGGTCCTCGCCGACTTCGAAAAGGCTTTTGGTTGCAGGGTTCTCGAGGGTTACGGGCTATCCGAGAGTTCGCCGGCGGCCGCATTCAACCATCCAGACCGGCCGCGCAAGGCGGGCTCCATCGGCACCCCGATCGAGGGCATCCAGATGCGGGTCGTCGACCTCGACGGAGTCGAGGTTCCGCAGGGGGAGACCGGCCAAATCCAGATCCGCGGCCACAACGTGATGAAGGGCTACTGGAACCTTCCGGACGCCACCAAGGAAACGATCACCGCCGAGGGCTGGCTCAATACGGGCGACGTCGGGCGCATTGACGAGGACGGCTATTTCTACATCGTCGACCGGACCAAAGACATGATCATTCGCGGCGGGTACAACGTCTATCCCCGCGAGATCGAGGAGGTGCTCTACGAGCACCCCGCCGTGGCCGAAGCCGCGGTCATCGGTATCCCGCACGACTCCCTCGGTGAGGAAGTCGGTGCGGCCGTCGCCCTCAAGAAAGGGGCCGCTATCACCGCCGACGAGCTACGTGACTACGTCAAGGCCCGGGTGGCCGCATACAAGTATCCGCGTCTGGTCTGGCTGGTGGACGCTTTGCCGAAGGGACCCACCGGCAAGCTTCTGAAGCGCGAAATCACCGTCCCGACCAGTGAAAGCAACGGATAGCCATGGGGACTGGGACTACCAAACCAGACGAACTCGCCGCACCGCTCGACCTGCTGCTGACCAGCGCGACCAAGCCGTTCGCCAGCCGGATGATGCCCAACGCGACCTGGAGTCACTTCGGCGCCAACCTCGCCAAGCAGCCCGGTGCGGTGGCCGGTCGGCTCGGCGCGCTCACGCGTGAGCTCGGTGGCATCGCGGTGGGCAAATCCCACCGTGCCCCGGCCCGGTCCGACAAGCGATTCGCCGACCAAGCGTGGCAGCAGAACCCGTTGCTGCGCAGGGTCATGCAGGCCTACCTCGCCGGTGCCGAGACCGCCGAAGGTCTGCTTGCCGACGCACAGCTGGACTGGCGCGACGGCGAGAGGATGCGGTTCGTCGTCGACAACTTCGTGGAAGGTCTGGCGCCCAGCAACAACCCGCTGATCAGCCCGCTGGGCTGGAAGGCGCTGATCGACACCGGCGGCCTGAGCGCGGTGCGCGGCGCGAGAGCCTTTGCGCGGGACATGCTTTCGAAGCCTCGGGTGCCGGCGATGGTCGAGCCCGACGCCTTCGCGGTGGGCGAGAACGTGGCCATAACCAAGGGGGCGGTGGTGCTGCAGACATCGATGTTCGAATTGATTCAGTACGCCCCGCAGACGCCGACGGTGAACGCGATCCCGTTACTCATGGTGCCGCCGGTGATCAACAAGTTCTACGTGCTGGACATCGCACCCGGGCGCAGCATGATCGAGTACTTCGTGCAGCAAGGCCAGCAGGTGTTCGTCATCTCGTGGCGCAACCCGCAAGCACGCCACAAGGATTGGGGTTTCGACGCGTATGGCGCGGCGATCGTCGAGGCGATGGACGCGGTGCAGAACATCGCCGACGTTGACAGGACCCATCTGTTCGCCACCTGCTCGGGCGGCATCCTCGCGGCACTGACCGCGGCTCACCTCGCCGAGATCGGTGAAGGGGATCGGATCGCGGGCTTCACCTTGGCGGTCACCGTGCTGGATGAGACCAAAGCCGGCTTCGCCGCCGCGGCGATGAGCGACCGTGCGGCGCAGGCGGCGATACGCGTTTCGGGTCGCAAGGGCTACCTCGACGGGCGTGACATGGCGGAGATTTTTGCGTGGCTGCGGCCCACCGACCTGGTGTGGCGGTACGTGGTGAACAACTACGTTCAGGGCCGCAAGCCGGCGGCGTTCGACGTGTTGTTCTGGAATGCCGACACCACCCGAATGGCCGCCGCACTGCACCGCGACATGGTGCTGATGGGGCTGCACAACGCGCTGGTCACCCCTGGCGCTGTCAGCATGTTGGGCAGCCCGGTCGACTTGTCCGACATTACGTCGGACGCATATGTCATCGGCGGTGTCGCCGACCACATCTCCCCGTGGCAGGCCACCTACCGCAGCGCGCGCCTGCTCGGCAGCAAGGACAACCGCTACGTACTGTCAACCAGCGGTCACATTGCGGCGCTGGTCAACCCGCCCGGCAACCCGAAGGCGTCGTACCAGACCGGTCCGGTCGACGCGGAAGATCCCGAAAAGTGGCTCGAGTCGTCGCAGATGTTGCCCGACTCGTGGTGGCCCGACTACGCAGGCTGGCTCGCCGAGCGCAGCGGCCCGCAGGTCGACGCCCCGGAAACCCTTGGCGGTGAGGGCCTCCCGCCACTCGGTCCGGCCCCGGGCAGTTATGTGATGGAAAAATGAGAGCCGTGCGCCGGATGGCATCGGTGAGCGCTCTTGGTGAGGAACGCTACGTCAACGCCGGCGGCCAGCGCGTCAGAGTGAACGTGCGCCAGGGAACGGGCGTGCCAGTGGTGCTGTGCAACGGCATCGGGGTCAGCATGGAGGTGCTCGATCCGCTGGTCGAGCAAATGGAGTCCACTGTAGTGAGATTCGACGTCCCCGGGACCGGAGGATCGCCCACATCGCCGCTGCCCTACGGGCTTCCGTACCTTGCCTGGGTCCTGGGTCGCGTCCTGTCCAAGTTGGACATCGGCGTGGTGGATGTGCTCGGGCTTTCCTGGGGTGGCGCGCTTGCGCAGCAGTTCGCCTTCCAGAATCCTCGCCGGTGTCGGCGCCTGGTGTTGGCGGCGACCGGTACCGGCGCGCTGATGGTGCCGGCCCATCCCGCGGTGCTGTTGAAAATGCTTACACCACGTAGGTTTTCGGATCCCGACTATGCGGCATCGATCGCCGGCGAGCTGTACGGTGGCACCGTCCGGGCTCACGGCGAAGATGTGGCGCAACTGTTCGTGCGGCAGCTGCGCGCCGGCTCGAAGATGGGCTACGTGCACCAGCTGCTCGCAGGTGCCGTCTGGACGAGCCTGTTCGCGCTGCCCGCAGTGCGGCAGGACACTTTGATCGTCGCCGGCACGGATGACCCCATCATCCCGGTGGCCAACGCGCACATCCTGCACGCCTTGCTGCCTCACTCGCGGCTGTACCTGCATTCTGGCGGGCACATCGACCTGGTGCACAACGCCGCCGAACTCGCGCCCGTCATCGACAAGTTTTTGTGCGAACCGGGAGAACGGCCATGAGCCACAACCACTTCGACACGTCGGATTTCTACTCCTACGAACACCTGCTCGCCGACGATGAGCGCGACCTGTTGCATGCGGTGCGCAAGTTCATGGGGACCGATGTCGCGCCCGTCCTCCTCGAGCACTGGTCGCGGGCGACCTTTCCGTTCGAGATCGTGCCCGGGATGCGCGAGCTGGGTCTCGCGGGCCTGCCGTACCACGGCCACGGGTGCCCCGGACGCCGTTTCCTGCTCGACGGCATGATCGCAATGGAGCTCGCCCGCACGGACTGCTCGGTCGCCACCTTCAACGGGGTGCACGGGGGGCTGGCGATGGGGTCGATCTACCTGTGCGGCTCCGACGAGCAACGCGAACGCTTTTTGCCGGCCATGGCGCGCTACGACAAGATCGGGTCCTTCGGCCTGACCGAGCCGGAGGTCGGCTCGGGAGCCTCGGGCGGCCTGCAGACGACGGCGCGACGCGAGGGTGACACCTGGATCCTCAACGGCCAAAAGAAATGGATCGGCAACTCGACTTTCGGGTACTTGACCGTCGTCTGGGCCAAGGACGTCGCCGACGGACAGGTGAAGGGCTTCGTGGTGGACAACTCCTCGCCCGGATTCACCGTCGAGAAGCAAATGCATAAAATCGCGCTGCGCATCGTGCAGAACGGTCTGATCACACTCGACAACGTGGAAGTCGACGAGTCCAACCGGCTGCAGCGCGCCAATTCATTCAAAGACACCGCGGAGGTGCTGCGCGTGACCCGCGCCGGGGTGGCGTGGATGGCCGTCGGCTGCGCCATGGGTGCCTACGAGAACGCGCTGGCGTACGCGCGCAGCCGACGCCAATTCGGCCGCCCGATCGGCGGCTTCCAACTGGTGCAGGATCTGCTGGTTCGGATGCTCGGCAACGTCACCGCGTCCTACGGGCTGTGCGTGCGGCTGTCGCAATTGCAGGATGACGGGCTGGCCGAGGACCGGCACTCGTCGCTGGCGAAGGCATTCTGCACCGTCCGGATGCGCGAAACCGTGGGCTGGGCGCGCGAACTGTTGGGTGGCAACGGAATCCTGTTGGAACACAACGTGGGCCGGTTCGTCGCCGATGCCGAGGCGATCTACTCCTATGAGGGGACCCGCGAGATGAACACCTTGATCGTCGGACGCTCGCTGACCGGTCTCAGCGCGTTCGTCTGACCGTCGGCGGCGCACGCGAGCGTAACGCTGCGGCGAAAAATCTTGCTGCTTTTGACCGCAGCGTTACGCTCGCGGGTTCGGATCCGCAGAACCACGCCCTACGCCCGGATGTCCGCGGTGATCGCCCCCGTCACCCGGATCAGGTCGCCCGGGGCAATCGCGACATCCCAGCCGCGTCGGCCCGCGCTGCAATAGATCCGCTCCCAGGCGAGCGCACCGGTGTCAAGCACCATGGGCAGCGGCTTGCGCTGCCCGAACGGTGAAATGGCGCCGACCACGTAACCGGTGGCCCGCTTGGCGGCGGCGGGTTCGGCCATGGCGGCCCTGGCCAGGCCCAGCGCGTTGGCGGCCGCCTTCAGCGAGAGGCGCGCCGACGCCGGCAGCACGGCGACGGCGAGCCCGTCGGGCACCGCGATGACCAGGGTCTTGTAGATCTGCTCCGGCGCGATGTTCCCGGCCCGGGTCAGCGCGTCGACCGCCTCGACGCCGAACGAAGATTCTCGCGGATCGTGCTCGAACGTGACGACCTCGTGCGGCACACCGGCTTTGGCCAGAGCCGCGAGAGCCGGCGTCGCAGCGCCGGCCATGACTAGGGCCCTCTGTACCCCGGCGGGTTGACGCCATCGACCCAGAAGTCGACGCCGAGCTGCCCGCCCGGAACGCAGTCGTAGACCGACAGGTCGGTGACGCCGGATTCCACCAGCACGTCCTCGCACAACAGCATGTTGCCGGTGTAGTCCCGGGCGGGCTTGTTGAGGATGACGTAGGCCGCGTCGGAGTACACCTCGGGCTTACGTGCCCGGCCCATCGCCTCCTCGCCGCCCAAGAGGTTCTGCACCGCGGCGGTGGCCACCAGGGTGCGCGGCCACAACGTGTTCGAGGCGATGCCCTCGTCGCGCATCTCCTCGGCGATCCCCAACGCGCACAGCGTCATGCCGAATTTGGCCATCATGTACGCCGTCGGCTTCAACCACTCCTTGCCCAGCAGCACCGGCGGCGACAGCGTCAGGATGTGCGGGTTCTCCCGGCCCTTCAGATGGGGGATGCAAGCTTGCGAGACCGCATACGTGCCGCGCACCTGGATGCCGTTCATCAGGTCGAACCGCTTCATCGGCACCTCGGTGATCGAGCCCATGTTGATCGCCGACGCGTTGTTGACGCAGATGTCGATGCCGCCGAACTCGCAAGCGACCGGGTCAACTGCTCGTCCTCCAAGAGGCACGTCGACGTTGGCACCAGACTGCTCCTTCCAATCTAGAGGCTGCCCCCGACAGTGTCTGACCTAGTCTGCCGGTGCCTGCCGCATCTG
>NZ_JAOPWB010000009.1 GCF_025965855.1 Mycobacterium sp.
ATGGTGCTGACGGTGCCCGGCCGCAAGTCCGGTCAGCCGCGCAGCACGCCGATGACGCCGTTTGAATTTCGGGGTGGCCTTTACGTGGTCGCCGGCTACCCGGGCGCCGATTGGGCGGCGAACGCCCGGGCTGCGGGCACCGGCACGCTGAGCCGGGGCCGGCGGTCACGCGAAGTCAGGATCGTCGAACTCGACGCCGAGGAAGCGCGCCCGGTGCTGCGGGCGTTTTCAACCGAAGTGCCGGTCGGTGTGGCGTTCGCGAAGCGCTCGGGGATGGTGCGCGAAGGAACGGCCGACGAATTCGAGGCACTGGCGGGCCGGCTCGCCGTATTCCGATTCGAGCCGAACGTCAAACAGCGCGAAAAATCTCGCTGAGGGGCTGTTGGCTCTCCGGGTCTACCCATTCAGGGCTGAGCATCCAGGACGGCGGGATGCAGCGACCCGGTAACGTCAGGTTCTCCAGCTCGATGCGCCACCTCAGTTGCGACCAAGTCCCAACTCAGCGAGAAGCGCGTACTCAGCTTCGAAAGGCTTCTTCCGCTTCGGCCTAACGCTCTCGATACTCGCCGCCTCGTAATCCCTATGCGCACCTTGTTGGTGCCGCACGTAACGTCTGATCGGGGCGTCCATGTCCCGCCCAGATCGCAAGCGTCTATAGTGTGTCGTGCACAAGCCGGACGTGTGTGCCCGGCGGATGTAATCGTTTTGCTTGCAGCGCATGGTTTCTCCAGTCTGCTTGATTCACTTGAAAATTCGGTCGCCTGGGGGGGACCCCCCCTGGGGGTCTGGCCGGACACTTCATGCAAAGCCGGGCCTCTCTCCCCTGCGAAAATCTGGTTGAGACTTACATTTACAATTACGCCCAATGAACGACGCTCGTTCGCCGTGGACCAGTCCACGGGGTCCGGTCCACGGGGTCCGGTCAGTGTCGCATTCGCACCGCCGGACTAGGCGTCGGTGGACCCAACCTTCAGATTTTGCTGATCCCTTGTGCCAGTTATGCCACGGCGTCGGGGTGGCACAACGGTTTACGGAGCGCGGCTACTCGCTACCTGAGTCCAGCAGACAGTTCAATTCGTGTTCGATGAGAGCCGCCGAGAGCCAGTCACCACACTCTCGGGCCTGCCGTAGCTCCGCGAGGAGAGCCTGAAGATCTTCCAACTTAGCTCCTAACGCTAATCAATCGCCAGGCTGGTCGTCCGTTAGCGGCTTATCCCGCAGCCCCTTGTCGCGGTTCAAGCCCTTCAGCTTGTAGCGAGCGACCGCCAGGCCGAGAAGCACAGTGGCGCTTAGTATCAGCATTGGGTGTCGCCGCGCAGCTTTTGCGCCGCTAAGCGACGCTCCCACTCATCCGCGATGCGGACTTCCCACCGGAAGTATCGCCACCTGATCCACCGGTCGATAATTTTGTCGAGCATGCTTCTCCTTGGGTTCTCCGGTGGCCCGCGACGACGGAGTCAGGGTTAACGAACAACGGGCCACCGGAGGGTTGTTCCGGTGGCCCAAGGTTGGGGTGATTGTGTGAGCAAACGCCAGCTCGCGGCCCACCGGATTACCGCCAGGATGGCTCGCCCGCCATGAGCAGGCATTGGGGCTAGCCGCAATCCTCCACTGCCTGCTCGCAGGAAGTACGGAGTCGGGGGTTTCGTCTGTCAGCGGCCGCCCCCGGGCCGTGCGAACGCTAGGCCGAAACAGCCCGGCGGGCGAACGCGGCTTGGCGCCGGTTTGGACCGAGATAGGCACCACGACCTGGTCAGACGTAGCCTAGGGCTATGCGCACGGCCTATCAGGAGCAGCTCGCCGCCCTCAATGAGCAGCTGGGTGATACGTGCGGAAAAGCTGGCGTGGCGATGCAGAACGCCACCCAAACCCTGCTTCAGGCCGATCTGGCGCTGGCTGAACAGGTCATCGCTGACCAGGGCCAGCTCGCGCAGATGTGCGGCGCCGCCGAAGAGTCCGCGTTCGTGCTGCTGGCACTCCAGGCCCCGGTCGCCGGCGACCTACGAGCCGTCGTCGCCGCAATCCGGGTGTGCGCCGATGTCGAACGCATGGGCGGTCTGGCGGTACACGTCGCCAAGATCGTCCGCCGCCGCCACCCCGAACACGTCGTACCCGAGCAGGTCGACCACTACTTCGCTGAGATGGGCCGCGTCGCGGTCGAATTGGGAAACGCCGCCCAGGACGTGTTGCGCACCGGCGACCCCGACAAGGCCCGCAGCATCAACGACGAAGACGACGCCATGGACGACCTGCATCGCCGGCTATTCATCGAGCTGATGGACCGCGAATGGAGATACGGCGTGGCCGCTGCGGTCGATGTGACGCTGCTGGGCAGGTTCTACGAACGTTTCGCAGACCACGCCGTCGAAATCGCTAGGCAAGTCATCTTCCAAGCCACCGGCAGATTTCCAGGCGCCTCGCACCCCGTCGGCTAGCGGCACCCGTCTACCACCTGACTGGCTCACGATTCGGGGTTCGCGGTAGTCGCAGCGGGATGACCTGTTGTTTGCGGTTTTGGGCTGCTGGGTTGTGCGCACTAAAGTCGGGGGCCGGGGCTGCCCTGGTGGCCAATGTGCGCGTCGTGGAGACCGCCTTCGGCGCGTCCGCGGTGTAGATGGTGCGGTTTTCGCGACGTGGATCGCATCCCAGTCGAGCACCGTGGTTGGGCGCATGATGGAGCGTAGGTGGCCGTGCTGATGGCTGCGGTGGGGAGCGTTTGGGCCAATCAGGCTGTCCCTCTTGGCCAATGATGACGGTCACACCGCGACGCGGTTTTGGGCGGCCGAGATTTGTCGGACCCGGCTGCGATGATGACGGTATGTCCTTGAGCGCAGCGCCTGTCGCGGCGGTCGGCCCTGCCGAGCGTCTTGAGGGGTTGTTCGAGGAGTTGGCGGAGTTGACCGGTCAGCGCAATGCGATTGATGGGCGCATTGTGGAGATCGTCGCCGAGATGGATCGCGACGAGTTGTGCGGTGCTACGGGTGCGCGGTCGGTGGCGGCGTTGGTGGCCTGGAAGATCGGCTCGTCATCGGGAAACGCTCACACGATCACCACCGTGGCGCGCCGGTGGGAGGAGTTTCCCCGCTGCGCCCAAGGCATGCGGGAGGGCCGGCTGTCGCTGGATCAGCTCGGCGTCATCGCGGCGCGGGCGGGCGAGGGATCCGATGAGCACTACGCGCAGCTGGCGGCGGTCGCCACGGTCAACCAGCTGCGCACCGCCGTCAAACTCGAACCGCGACCCGAACCCGATCCTCGACCCGAACCGCAGTCCTCGATCACCAAGACCTGCGACGAGGAGTTCACCTGTTGGCGGATCAAACTTCCGCACCCCGACGCGGCGAAGTTCGACGCGGCACTGGCGTCGCATCGTGATGCGCTGTTCGCCGAGTGGAAACTCGATCGCGAGGACCGCGAGCGGACATCAGATATCGCGCCGCCGTTGCCGGGCACCGTCGAGGCGTTCATGCGCCTGGTGGAGGCCGGATGGGACGCCGAGGCGGCCCGCCGGCCACACGGGCAGCACACCACCGTGGTGGTGCACCTCGACGTGGAGCAGCGCGCCGCGGCGCTGCATCTGGGTCCGCTGCTGTCCGACGCCGAACGCCGATACCTGAGCTGTGATGCCACTTGTGAAGTCTGGTTCGAACGTGCCGGCGAGCTGATCGGCGCCGGGCGAGCGACGCGGCTGATCAACCGGCGGCTTCGCCGCGCGCTCGAACACCGCCATCCCACGTGCGCGGTTCCCGGGTGTGGCGCCACCCGCGGTCTGCACGCACACCACATCCGGCACTGGGAGGACGGCGGTCCCACCGAGTTGTTCAACCTGGTGCTGGTATGCCCGTATCATCACCGGTTGCACCATCGGGGCGTCATCACCATCACCGGACCCGCGGCCGACCTCACCGTGACTGATAGCTGCGGCCAACCACTCCGTACCGGATCGCTCGCCCGCCCGCCGAACCGTCCCCCGCCCGCTGTCGCGCCATGTCCCGGGCCCACCGGCGAGCGCGCCGACTGGTGGTGGTATGACCCCTTCCAGCCCCAGCCACCGCCGACAACCAACTAGATTGGTTAGCAGCATCATATCGAAGCTCAAACAGGTTGGGGCATAGAGAATTTCGTTTCCGCTACCCGCTGCTATCGGATCGTGTCAATCAACGCCGACAACCAAGCCCGCACCGCCGCCGACCCGACACCCACGGCCCTCATCAAGATCCCCGCTGACGTGCGCACCAATTTGATGCGCACCAATTTGAGCCAAGTCGGGTCGCCGACCACGCCGTCGAAATCGCCAGACGGGTCATCTTCCAAGCCACGGGCAGATTCCCGGGCAGCGCGCACCCTGTCGCCTAGCGGCACCCGTCTACCAGACGATTGCGGCCATATCGCGGTTGTCCGAACACACGCTGTGCACGGCGGCTTCGGTGTCTGCGGCGGTGATGATCTGCAGGTCCTCGACGGTCACCGGCCGGCCCGCCCGCTTTTGGGCGACGACCCGGGTGTCGCGGAACCCCTCGGCGCGCTCGATGACGTTACGGGCGAACCGGCCGTTCTGCATGGCGTCGATCCCGTGCTGACCACCGGGAGTCGTGTAGTTGCGGATGGTGGTGGCCGCAGCCAAAAAAGCCTCCCGCGCACCGTCGTCGAGCAGGCTCGCCCGCGGCGCGGCATAGCGGTGCCCGATCTCGACGATCTCGGCCGGCGAGTACGACTCAAACCGCAGCTTGCGGTTGAACCGGCCCGCC
>NZ_JAOPWB010000018.1 GCF_025965855.1 Mycobacterium sp.
ACACCACAACGCTCGTGGCCGGTAAAGAAACGAGTCAGACCACACCGGTCCGGACGCGGACCCTACCGACGCACCCGCAGCGCCAAGCCGCGGAAACGCCGGTAGGTCTTTAATAGCAGTAAAGAAATTCCTCACCACATGCTGTCGGTGAACTCTGCTGAACTGGTACGGCTCACACGACGAGTCTCCGGATTTGTGGCAACGGACGGAGCGTCAGCGGACGGTAGCCGCCACGGCAGAGACTACGAAGTCGACGTGGCCAGCAGCGGGAGAACAGCCGTTGCGGGTCTTAAAGTTCAAGGCCGTAGCCCCGATCGCGGCTGCGTTGGCGCTGGGCGGCTTGCTGTCTGGTGGCGGTCAAGCGTTGGTAGGCCGCATCGCGGGCACGGTTTTGGGCGGTGTGCTGACGCCAGGCCTGCGCACGGTCGGCGCGGCGTTGGCCGTTGCGGTGCAGTAGGGCCGCCACGGCGGCGGGCAGCAGTTCGCGGTCAGTACGCGCGGCGACGCTGTGCATGGTGGCCACGGGGTCGTCGTTGGCGGTCAGCATGATGTGGAAAGCCTGGGCGGCAGCGTGTTTGGTGCCGCGGCGCGTCTGGTGGATGCCGGTGTCCGCGCCGTGGTGGTGTTGGTGGGTTTCGTTGATGACAGCCGGATAGATGGCGAGGTGGTTTTCATCGCGGCCGCGCGTCATCCCGACGTATGCCATCGCACGGCTGGCGCGATCGGACAGAATCGACCAGCAGACACCGTAGTGGTTCGAGTTGCCGACGGTCATGCCTTGGGCCGAGTGCACGGTGCCGGCGTAGCCCAGGGTGATGTGCTCGCGCAGGTAGTCGCCATCGAAGATGGCCCGGGCCCGATCGGTGAGCCGCTCGGCGGCAATTCGTTTGTTTTTCGCGTTGACGCTGACCACGCGCCAGCGGTTGCCATTACGGACCTGGTCGATCCGATTACCCCGGCGCCAGTGTGAGCCGGGTTCGACGGTCAGGGAGGCGTCGTTGTGCCGGGTCAGGACGAGATCCCCGGCGCGGACCTGCTGATCTCGCGCCACCTCCACGCTCGGTGCGTCGGAGTTGGTGAACCGGTCGTGGAGGCGTTGGTTGATGGCGTCGGCGATTTCCCATGTGTCGCAAAGGATCGCGACGTCTTTGCCCGCGGCGCGGGCAGTGATGTAGGCGGTGGTGGCGTCGGCGGCCATGGTGATCGCGTCCCCGGTGTGCAGGCGGTCGTGGTTGCGGTACCAGCCGATGGCTTTGCGTAGCCGGTTGCCGCGGGCTGACCGCAGCCCCAGCGAGGCATCGCGTTCGGCGGGGTCGCGCATGCGCCACACCTCGGTGAGGCGGTGTGACCAAGGCAAGTCCTCGCAGAGCTGCTCGAACATGCCGCCGCGGGCTTTGACCGGCGACAGTTGATAGGCGTCGCCGACGAGGAGCATTTTGGCGCGTGCGGCCGTGCTTACCTCAAGGAGGCGTCGCAGCTCGGGGGTGGCGACCATGGAGGCCTCGTCGATGACGATCACCGTGCGCCGGTCGAGCCGTAGCTGATCGTCGTCGATGAGATGGAGTGCTTTGGCCACGGTCAAACCGCGGTCGCCGGCCCCGCCGCGCATCGCCTCATCGACAGCCCTCCCGGTGGGCGCGAGCACCAGCACGCCCTTGTTGGTGCGGTGCGCCGCGGCGCGCAGCGCGTTCAACGAGTGTGTTTTGCCCGCACCGGCCGGGGCTTGCAGCGGCTGCACCAAATACGGCGAGGTCGCGATGTTGGCGATGGCGCGCGCCTGATCAGCAGATAGGCCCTCAAGGTCCGCGGTGCGCACATCCAGCCGTGCGCGGGTGTCGGCCTCATCCACCATGTCGAAAATGCGCTGCTCTTCGGCGATGACCGCCTCGACGGTGAACAGCTCGTGTCCTTCGCGGTGATGCGCCTCGCGCGCCGCGCTCACGCGTATCCCGAGCCTGTCCACGAACTGCTCGATCAGATCGCGCGGATCCCCCGGCGCATCCACCGGCAGCAGCGCGCCGACCAGCTCCACGAGATCGGCGCGCGTGAACGCGGCCTTGTCAATCTGAGCGACCACGCGCTCCAACCGTGCGCGGAGCCGCGAGCGCGCGGCGGCGCGGCGCGCGGTGCGCGCCTCGAGATGTGCGGCGCGGTCCAGGTGCAGACGCCGCGCATCGGCGCGCCACTCGTGTTTGAGCTCGGCCCACGATGTCGACTCCGGCTTGGCCGGGCGGGTGGCTTTCTGCGCGGCGGCCAGCTGCTGCGCGCTCGGCTCACCCTCGACGACAACCAGATTGTTGTGCGCCCATTCGCGCAGCCGGGTGGAGCGCCGCGACCACGCCTTGATACACGCCGGGGTCACGCCAGCGACCTCGGCCATCCCGCTAAACGGGTCCACCGCACCCCATTCCAGTTGCAGCTCTGCGTGCAGCTCGTGGCGCAGCGTCGCTTGATAGACGATGCCGGCGGCTTTGGCTTCGTGATACAGCGACTTCGAGTCGATCGACACCAGCGCACCGTCGGCGCGGGCCTGGCGGTTGGGGACGATGACGTGGGTGTGCAGGTGTGGATCGCCGCAGCGCGACGTTTCATGCTGGTAGGCGATCGCCACCAGCCCAGGCAACCGCTGCAGGTCCTTGGTGCCGGTAAGCGGGTTGTGTACTCGGGTGTATCCGGCGTGCTGGTGCAGATAAGTGATCGCCGCCGTGATCGCCCGCTCATGGGCGGCCTGCATCGCCTTCTCCCCGGTGCCGTCACTCAACACCCGCAACAGCGACACGCTTTTCGGGGCGGCAAAAGTCAGGTCGAACCCGTGCACGCTGCCCTTCGAAAAACCGCGTCCTGCCACGCCGTTGGGCGCAATACCTTCATCAAGCCAGCGCGCCGCGACATCGGGATCAGCCATACCCCCGTCAGCGGCGCGCCCATCCAGCCCGACCAACGCCACGGTCCGGGCGGCGTCGCCGGCAATCAGCCAGGTCGGCTCCCGGGTGTCGCCCTCGGAGTAATACTCCCCCAGCCCCCCGTTGGCACGCTGGCGATCCAGGCCAATCTGCCTAGCTTGGCGGGCGGTGTCGTTGTAATAGTTGATGCTCCAACGCGATAGCGGCGAGATCGTCAACACCGGCGACCACCTTACAACCTCAGCCAGCGAAATCAGCTGCAGCGGATCGGATTTGGGGGGCGTTCAGCGCACCCCAAATCAGTATTGCACCACTTGTGCCAATGTGCCGTGCAGAATTTGGGGGCGGTGATCGACTGTGGGATGCGGTGATACGCGTGAGCGTAAGTGTAACGGAGGCAGTATTTTTGGGATGTTATGGGAAGGATTGGGATTGTGGATTGCGGGGGGGTTGGGGACAAGCGTGGTAGTCGTGTGCTGGTCCAGGCGGACGTATCGCGCGGCCGCCTCGAGTTGTGCCGAAGGCGCCGCCGCGCGAACCCACCAAGCGGAGCGCAAAAGTTCTGCACGGAGCGTCACCGCAGAGAATTACAGTGGTGTTGGGAGCTTTCGTGACACCAGGCGATCAACGGCCCTCCGAGGCGCGAAGCCGACAGGGCGACAACCTTACACCGTGCATGCGGCGCGTCCGACAAGCCCTTTCCCGACGCGACTCTTCGGAGGGTGGTGAATGAAATTGGAAGACAACGTGTTCAACGACCTGCCCCTTCTGCTCGCGGTGCCACGGGCCGCGCAGCTGCTGGGAATCAGCCGGGCCGCGGCCTACCGACTGGTGGCCTCCGGAGAGTTGCCGGTCCGCCGGCTCGGCGGCCGCGTCCATGTAGTGACCGCCGGCCTTCGCGAGCTGGCTTCGTGAAAGGCGCTGTGTACCAGCGGGGCTCCAAGTGGTACTACAAATTCCGCGTTCCCCAGCGTGATCCGTCGACCGGCGGATATCCATGGATCACCACTACGACACCGAGCGGGAAGCCTGGAAGGCCTGCCGCGAAGCGATGCGGGAGGCCGACCGTGGCCGCGTCGTCAAACCGTCCACCCGCACGGTCGCGCAATTTCTGACCGAGTGGCTCACCGCGGTCGAACCCACACTCGACGCGACGACGTGGCGCAGCTGGAGCGACTATGCGCGCGCCTACGTCATCCCGCATATCGGCGCCGAACGTCTGCAACGGCTCGACGAACCAGCGCTTCTGCAGCTTTACGCGAAGTTGCTCGCCGAGGGCCGCGTCAAGTGTGACAACGACACCGTGATGTACGAGTACTGGTCGACGAACAGCGCCACGGGCAATGAACCCACACCCCGCCAGGTGTCCGAGGCCTGCAACACGACCATTCACGCGGCCCGAACCGCGGTGCGGCGATATCACTCAGGCATAGTTCCCAAGCCGGTTTCGCCGGGCCTGGCGCCCAAGACAGTCCGCAATGTCCACGCCTTCCTTCACCGCGCCCTCGTCGACGCCGTCGCCTGGAAATACCTCACCGACAATCCGGCTAGCAATGTCAAGCCACCGCGGCGGCCGCGAACTCGCCGGCAGGTGTGGAAGCCTGAGGAGATCCGGACTTTCCTTGCCTCGGTGCGCCATGACCGATTCGCCGCCCTATTCCTTTTGGAACTCACCACCGGCATCCGACGTGGCCAAGTCTGCGGTCTGAAATGGGACGCCGTAGATCTCGACAGGGGCGAAATCACTGTGCACAACAACCGTGTCGTGGTTGGCGGCGAGGCCCGCGACAAGGCTGGCGGTAAGACACGCAACGCCGACCAGACGATTTCAATCGACCACGCCACCGTCGACGCACTGCGCCGCTGGCGCAAAATCCAGGAAGAGGAGCGCGCGTTCTTCGGAGACGACTACCACCCCGGCGACTATGTATTCACCTACGAGGACGGCCGCCCTCTGCATCCGGACTCGATCCGACAACGATTCGACCGCCTGGCGGCCGCGGCCGGTCTGTTGCGCATCACATTTCACGATCTGCGGCACTCGTATGCCACCGGTGCGCTGCGCGCAGGTATCAGCCCGAAGGTGATCAGCGAGCGAATCGGCCACGCTAATGTCGGGTTCTTCCTGGAAACCTACGCCCACGTCCTGGGCAACGACGACCGCGAAGCCGCCGAGCAGGCCGCGAGCTTCCTGCTCGGTAATGCCTGGGATACCGATGACGAGACCAGCGAGCGCTAACCCCTGATGGAATGTTGCGTATAATGCTGAGGTTATATTAATGTCGATGTCGTGGGACGTCATCCTGCTCGAGGAGGTCGAACACTGGTACTTCACTCTCGACGCCGACGCGATGGCTGCGGTTACCGGTGCCATCGACCTGCTTGAGCTGGAGGGACCAACCTTGGGTCGCCCGACGGTGGACAACGTGAACGGATCGAAGTTCCACAGCCTGAAGGAGCTGCGGCCGGCCGGTACAAGCATCCGGATACTGTTCATATTCGATCCACGCCGACAGGCGATCCTGCTGCTCGGCGGCGATAAAGCGGGCACCTGGAAAAGCTGGTACGACAAGAACATTCCGATCGCCGAACGGCGGTACGAGAACTGGCTAGCGACTGAAGGAGGTGGATAGCCATGGCACGTAACTGGCGCGAGGTTCGCGCCGACGCGATCGCACAGGGTCGGCTGGACCCGAAGCGTGCCGACGCTGCGCGCAAAGAGATGCACGACGCCGTCCAGGCCCACCGCCTAGCCAAGATCCGCAAGGCTCAGGGCCACGCCCGTCAGGCCGATGTCGCTGCGCTGATGGGGGTATCGCAGGCGCGCGTGTCGCAGCTGGAAAGCGGCGATTTGTCACACACCGAACTCGGGACACTGCAGTCCTATGTCGCTGCGCTCGGTGGCCATTTGCGGATCGTTGCCGAGTTCGGTGAGAGCAGCGTCGAACTATCTGCTTGACGACCCCTTTCCGCGTCGTGAGCCCGCTACCGCCCAGCACCATGACGGTGGCTCAAGTTGTGTCGAAGTGCATATGTCTTCGACGGCGGCCGGTCACGCGTTCAATCCCTCGGCGATCAAAACCTACGCCCGCGCGGATCTGGAATCGTTGAATCACTGGCCCGGCGCGGGCAGATCGTCGAGCCAGTCGGCCAGATCCTCAGGCTTGCGCGGCATCTCGGTGTGGAACACCGCCAACTCGGTGCAGCTGATCACCTTGTCGCGCGCTGCCTTATCGGTGAACACCGCATCGCAATACGGCACCGCGATCGACAGCGCGTCGATGTCATGGATGTCGTTCCGCGTCCAGGCGTGCTGGTTGTTCTTGTGATAAATCGTCTTCAGCGACGTAGCTACGCGCGTCGAGGGCATGGCATCACTGAAGTCGCGGAGCCTGCTGCGGTCGTGATCCAGGAGCTTCCCCGATCGACGTGCCCATCGCCATCGTCACCTTGGTGATCACGTCGATCAGCTCAATGCTCATTTCCCGTGCATTGATCACGTCCCGCAATCGGCCCTGCCGCAGCTTGGGGTCCGCGTCGAGCTGCTGCACGAGGTAGCGCTCCTGCTCGGCGCGCTTCTCCAAGATGTTCCGCCACCCAGCGGCGTCGTAGCCGGCGGCACTCAGGGCGGGATCGTCATGGTCGTCAGGCCCTGTGAGCAACTGACGCTCAGCCCAGCGCTCCAAGCTCACCCAAGCATTGTCGCCAGGATCTATACCCAATGCCCCACAGATATGCGTGGCCGCTGCGTCAGGATCTGGCGTGTTGGTCACGAGGCCACCGCGCTTGCCGAATGACCACAGCAAGCTCGGCCCAACAAGCGCGATCGGGCCCTGGGGTGCGATCGACACGCCTGGGATCTTGTTGAGCGCGGCCTCGACCTCGAGCTCTTGGATCTGAGGGCGCCCCAGCAGGTAGTTAAACCCGGACAGCTGTTCCATCACCACGACGCGGGCCTTACGCCGTTCGATATCCGCGATGTTGTAGAGCTCGGCTGCGGTCGTGGACGACAGCGGAAACAACGCCCGACCATCGGCGCGGGCTCGCCGGCACGCTTCGAGGAGCCGGACATACCCGGCCGGCGCGGTCTTTCCCGCTTCGACCTCCGCCATGTTGATCCAACCCAGCATGTCGAGGTAGACAAGTTTCGGCGGCCGAGGCGGCAATAAGAGGTCGCTCGGCCAGATGACGTCATCCCGGATCTCGTATGTAGCAGCCATCGCTGCGCCCGCGTCCTCCCTTTCGATGACCTACTTGGGCCGTGCGCCATGATCCCTCTCCGCGGGAGCCTTCGGCAATCGAATTTCGTACCTCCGTAGAGGAAGCAGGCTGGTGGTGGCCAGCAACGGGCTACGACGGCCAAATCGTGCAGCGCGAGGCTCGGCTTCCTCATATCAGAGCGGGCACGGTCGGTTCCCAATCAGCTTCCCGACAAGTCATTAGCGATGCTAATGTTCCCAAAAGTGTTCCCATTGGGCATGAAAATGGCCCCCGGAGTGTTCTCCGGGGGCCATTTCCGCTGGTAGCGGGGACAGGATTCGAACCTGCGACCTCTGGGTTATGAGCTAACCGGTCGCGGTCTTATCCGATGCACCCGGTCTCATAATTGCAGGTCAGCGATGTTCAGCTGTCCAAGCTGCCTCGCCCCGTCCCGCTTGTTCGCATCGGTTCCACCGTGTTTGGTGTCCAAATCCGTGGCCAAACCCATTGAGCGACAAGTACAGTCGCCTCGCGGTCTCAGCCGCGCTTTTCGTGAACAATCGTCATTATCCATAACGATTGATATTCAAGGATTTTCGCTTCCCCGAGTGCAGTGCCTGTGTAGTACCAACGCGACTGAGTCACTCTACGCCCGCGGCCACTTCCCGTCAGAGGCTGCCGCGTTGAAGTGCCTGTATCTGGCTCTCACCCGCGCGCCTGATCCCAAAGGCCGGCCAAACCCGGTGGGCAGAGCGCTGGAAACTCGCTCTCAACGCACTGGCAGTAACATTCGGCGACAGAATGCCCGACCTCAAGCGAGGCTAGGCAAACCGCCATTTACACCAGCTTTCGATAGACCCGGAGCGTAGAAGCCGCGGCTATCTTGCGGCAGCTCGGCAATCGACGGCAGCGGTGTTGGCGTTTCAAAGCGCATTGCGGACTCCCGACGGTTACGGCTTGGCTGCCTGGTAGTGGTTGCGGATGTTCCGGTGGTCGCCGCTGTATCCGAGGCCGATGCAGTATGTGACGACGAAGTTCTCGGATAGCCCGGCCCGCTTGAACGTGGACATCGACGCCTGCGGGATATGGCGTTGTTCACCCTTCTGCGCGCCCTGGCCAAGTTCGCTGCTGTACATCAGCAGGTAGCGGAACTCCTTATCGAGTGCCTCATCGAGCGCCGGTGTTGGTTCGCCTGTTGCCGCGTTGAATGCCCTCACCGCGGTCGCCCACCCGTCGAGCTGTAGGCGGTCACCCCATTGGAACACCACCAGCGTGGAGTTATGAGCCCGACTGATACATAGCTGAAGTGTGGGTTCGAGCGGCCAGGCAGAAACGACGAGCCCGTGACGGGAAGGTCCGGGGTTTCGGCTGCCGTGCCACGGAGCATTGCGCGCCAATGCGGCAAGTATCGGGGGATCGTCGATTACGTTGCCGCTTTTCTGCGGGGTGATGACAACGCGTTTCTTGAGGTGGTCTGCATCGACGTTCTCGCGGATCCATTCGCGCAACCGGTCGCCGGCGTCGCTGTCGTACATCACGTCCCATGGCATCCAGGCCCCGGTGTGTTTCACATACGCGTGCATACCTACGACGTTAGCTGTGCGTTCCGACGGTCTCGGGCGCGTTGCACTGCGCGATTGATGGCGATGCGGTCCACACTGTTCATCGTGTGGAAGCGAGCACTGAAGGTCTGGCGACGAACACAGGACTCACATTGGGTGCTCTACGCTGCATTTGTCGCCACCGGATGGGCCTTGGCACTGGCCCTCTGGAATGTCGTAGGCCCCTATCTGTGGAAGTCGCCCACCGCCGAGGCGTTCAACAAGGTGACGGGCGGCATCAGCAGCAGCGTCACCGCGGTGGCCGTAGTTGCAGGTGGCATTTGGGCGTATTTCAAGTTTGCCCGCGGACGGACCTTCGTTGCTCGTCTCAGCATCGAGCTGGACGGAGAGTGGCGTCGAATCGACGGGATGACCGTCCTCCACGTCCGGGTCAGAGTGAAAAACATTGGCGCAGCGAAAGTCGCGATAAACCAGTTCGGATCTGGGCTAGAAGTTGGCTTTCCGGCTGGCGAGTGGCACCGCCAAGTCACCTGGGAGAAAGTCAAATATGAAGGGGGCGGCCCGGATGCATCCGAGGAGGCCCTCCAATTCTCGGTGCTGACCGAACACGAGTGGATCGAACCAGGGGAAACGGTCTCCGACGAAGTTCTGCTGCATCTGGAACGCCGACAGTTCAGTCCGTGCATGCTCGAATTGAAGCTCATGACTGCGCTCTCCGAAAAGCAGCTTGGGAAGTACAGCGATGAGGACACGGAGGTATTTGCGCGGCGAGTTGTCGCTCCCGACGACAAGTTGCTAGATAGGCTGAAGTAGTAAGCGAGCAACTGTAGCGATGAGGGGGCCTCTGATGGCCGAAGCATCCGACCGCGGTCGCGCGCCAGTCGAGACACGGGAGCTCCGTTCCGATTCAGTCGAGACTCGGCAGCGTAAGCCTTCGCCGCCGCGGTCACATCAGACGGAAGCCGGAAAACCGCCACCGCCACCGCCACCGAAGACCGAAAAGAAGTAGGGGACGCAGTCGTGGCTAAGGGAGACCTGCCCCCGAGCAAGCGAATCACAGGGGTTCCGAGAGAAGTACCGCCACCAAAGAAGCGTGTTACGGGTGGGCGCCAGCCCGACCCTGGTCGGTCAAAGACGGTAGAAACCGGAAAACCGCCTCCCCCGCCGACGAAGAAGTAGCCGACGCATCCCTGCGAGGTGTCACTTGACAAGGCTTGACCGCGCTCAGCGGTAGGGTCGTTGAAGAAGACCTGGAAGTCACCGTTCGGTGTGCGCGCTAGCCGGTGCGCCTCGCCGAAGTTGGTGCGCGAGGGTTCCAGACCAATTGGGCCGCGGGTGATCGGGCCAGCTCCCTTACGGAACGAGCGTCACGGCCCACTCAACGATCACGCTTGGCGGGACCGACTCCTGTGCGACGCGGCCGCGTGCCTGGCGAACGACGTCGAGCCGGTCGAACAGTTCGGTGCCCAGCCAGTGTTGCCCGGCGGCGGGCGGCCAATCGACACTTCCGCAGCTTTGCACTGGGCTGTCGGCCATTGCATCCCACAGCCGGGTGGCGGGCCGGATGGCAGGTCCGCCGTCGGCGGTGGCAACCTTGGCGGCTTCAACGGCGATCGTTAGGCCCTCCGGATCCATATCGCCCCAGTACCACACGGTTCCTCGTATGGGCCCGCGGCCGGCGACGTCGATGCTCAGTGTGGGAATCTGCGACGGAAACGAGTTTCCAGACCCCCACGCGACCAACCCGATCGAATGTGTGGCCCCGGTCCGCAGCGCCTCGATCGCCATCCAGTACGGGTCGCTGTTTTCGACCACAAGGACATCCGGGCCCGTGCCCACTTCCACGGCGGCCAGTGGCGGTGGAAGGCGCTGGCATGCGAGCAAATCCATACTGAGTCGGCCAGGCCCGAAGAGTCCGGTCCTTGCCATCGCCTCCAATCGTTTCTCGTCGCCGAACACTTGCGCGGAGCGGTACCGCATCGGCAGTACCGGCGTGCAGCAGGCGCGATGTTGTGCAAGCCAGGTGTTGATCGCGACGAGGTCGTTGAAGCGGGCGTCGGTTAGCGTCGGCAGTGAAGCGACCCAGCCCAATTCGGCGCACCACGGAAAGTCGATCCAGGAGCGCACGCGTGCGTTGTGGCGTGCGATCGGCACGGTGATCGAACGTGGCAGCGGCGGTGAGGTCGAGCTGTCCCATGCTCTGGCGGGCAGCTGCACCTCCCCTCGCGTGCTCAGCTCGGTAAGGGCTATTGCCAGGGCGGCAGTCTGCTGGCGGTCCCCGACCAGTCTGGGTGCGACCGTCGACCACAGCAACCGAAGCTCGCTGAGCGGGATGCGCACCTTGCCTGCGGCGGTCAATGCGTCTGCGAGCGCGGCGATTTCGCTTGGTCTGGCCGTCATCCGCGGATCTCGTACCGTGTGGCGTCAACCCAGTTCTCTTGAGCATCGGCGGGGCGGCCGGCGGTGATCGAGGCGGCGATGTCGACGCCGTCGACCGTGCGGGCGCGCAGCCTCAGGAATGAGAGGTTGCGTCTGAGGTCGCCGTCGTTTCGGAGTTTGATGATGACGGATCCGGGACCGGAGAAGGCGGTGTCCACGTTGGCATCGTTGAGTCCGGTTGCGCAGATCAGTTGCAGACCGCTGTGGGCGGCCAACCGGTGTTGCATTTCGATCAGTGTTTCGGCCGATGCCGCGCCGAACGGATTGTCGAGCAGCAGCGTGCCCGGCGGCCTGGCTCCCCCGGTCCGGTGTGCCGACCGTACCCGGGATAGAGCGCAGTAGACCAGCACGGCCAGGGTCAGGACCTGACCGCCGGAGAATTCGTGTGGGATGCGATCGGGCGGGCAGTAGATGACTTGTCCGTCGATGCGCGGCTTGAGGATTTCGATCGACCAGGCGCCGGCGCGGCTGCGGTCGAGCACTGTGTCGCGCACGGCGTCGGCAAGCCAGCGGGCCCGCACCTCGGCCGAGGACGCGTGTTTGGGGTTGGCGGCCAGTTCTGCGGCCCAGGTGTCGACTCGGTCGGCGAGCCGGCCACAGGCTTCGTCGTCGGGGGCGTCTTCGAAGCGGATTTTGATAGCTGGTTGTCCGGTGAGATCGCCCAGTCCGGAGGGCAATCGGGACGACATGGACACTTCTCTCAGGAGTCGGCGCTGTTCGCGGCATAGGGAGAGAAGGCCGTCGCGGAGGATTGAGCGGTGGGTGTCCATGGTGGCCAGATCCCCGCTGGCCGATTCGGCCATTGCCCGAATTCGGCGGCCTAGTGTTTCGGCCTCCGCCACGAGCTGACTTTCTTGGAGTTCGCGGATGCGCACCACGACGGGTGCGTCGAGTTCGTGCCATCGGGCGTTGTTGGCTTCGGCGCGAGCGGCGTTGACGGTCTCGCTGAGACTGTCGCGTGCTGTGCGTTCGTCGTTGGTGGCGTCGTTTTGGGCTTTGACCAGAGCGCGCATCTGGGTTCGGGCCGCGTCTTTGCGGCCGCTAAAGGCTGGTACTCCCGGTGCGGGGTCCCCTGCCCACATCTCTACGACATCGGTGAA
>NZ_JAOPWB010000043.1 GCF_025965855.1 Mycobacterium sp.
GACGCCATCACCGGCAAGCCGGGTGATCCTCGCTACCCCTATCGGGAGCCGCTGCCTGCACCGCCGCCGGGCGGACCGCCGCCGGGACCGCCAGCACCGCCGCCGCCCAACGCGTCTGACGTCGTGCCGCCCACCGGGACGCCGCCGCCGGGGCCGGTGGACCTGCCGACGCCTGCGACACCGCCGCCGTTACCGCTACCAGCGCAAGGAGGTACACAGTGACGCGATCCCGCTATGTGCGCACCGGCCTGGCAGTGACGCTGGTGGTGCTTGTCATTGCCGGGGCTGTCGTGGTGGCGCGGTCCGCCGCGGCCGTCAGCAAGACGCATGTAGTCGGCTATTTCGCCAACAGCAACGGCGTTTTCGTCGGGGACGAAGTGCGTATCCTCGGTGTGCCGGTCGGCAAGATCGACAAGATCGAACCCCAGGCCGATCGCGCGAAGATCATGTTCTGGTTCGACGACAAGTACAAGGTGCCCGAGGACGCGAAGGCCGTGATCCTGTCGCCCTCGCTGGTCGCGGTGCGCGCCATCCAACTGACTCCGGCCTACACCACCGGGCCGGTGATGGGCGACGACACGGTGATCCCCCAACAGCGCACGGCCGTTCCGGTGGAATTCGACGACCTACGTCAGCAACTCGAAAGGCTCACCGACACACTGCAACCCACGCAGCCGGGGGGCACCAGCACCTTGGGCAGCTTCATCAACACCGCCGCGGATAACTTGCGAGGGCAGGGTCCCGACATCCGCGACACGATCATCAAGCTCTCGCAAGCGTTCTCCGCCCTCGGCGACCACAGCACCGACCTGTTCAGCACGATCAAGAACCTGTCGATCCTCGTATCTGCCCTGCAGAGCAGTCACGAGCTGCTCCGGAGCCTCAATCAAAACCTGGCGTCGGTGACGGGGCTGCTGTCCAACGACCCGAACGAGATCGGCAACGCCGTCTCCGACATCAACTACATTGTCGGCGATGTGCAGAGATTCGTCGCCGACAACCGCGAATCGCTGGGCACGACAACGGACAAGCTGGCGTCGCTGACCCGAGCCCTCAACGACAGCATTCCCGACATAAAGCAGACACTGCACATCGCGGCGCCGGCATTCCAGAATTTCGTCAACATCTATCAGCCGGCCCAGGGCACACTCTCCGGAGCGTTGGCGGTCAACAACTTCGCCAATCCCATCCAATTCATCTGCTCGGCAGTCGAGGCGGCCTCCCGGCTCGGCGCCGAACAGTCGGCCAAGCTGTGCGTGCAGTATTTGGCGCCGATCATCAAGAACCGCCAATTCAACTTCCCCCCCTTGGGCGAGAACCTGTTCGTCGGTGCCACCGCACGCCCGAATGAGCTCACCTACAGCGAGGACTGGTTGCGCCCGGACTACATCCCCCCGCCGGGGTCTACCCCGCCACCCGACGTTGCCGCGCCAGCGCCCCCGTCGCCGCTGGGCGCCGAGGCGCCGGTCTCGCCGGCTTCGGAAGCCCTCGCGCAGGGCGCTCAAGCGCCACCGCTGCCCGCCGAGGCGCAGCCCACCAACCCGGGCAACGGGCTGGAGGGAATGATGGTGCCCCCGGGAGCCGGCTCATGACCGGGCTACGCCGTGCCCTCGCCGCGGCCCTGGCGTTGCTCGCGGGGCTCGGGGTGGCGGGCTGCGAATGGCGGGGCGCCAACTCGCTACCGCTGCCGGGTACCGAAGGCGGCGGGCCCGGCGCGTACACGATTCAGGCGCAGCTGCCCGACGTGAACAACATCGAACGCAACTCCCGCGTGCGGGTCGGCGATGTCACCGTCGGGAACGTCACCAAAATCGAACGTCGAGGCTGGCACGCGTTGCTGACGATGACGATCAACGGCGATGTCGACCTGCCCGGGAACTCGACAGCTACGATCGGACAGACAAGCCTGCTCGGCTCGCTGCACGTGGAGCTGGCGCCGCCGAAAAACGTTGCACCCGAAGGCAAGTTGCATGATGGATCGTTGATCCCGCTCTCGTCAGGCTCGGCTTATCCCAGCACCGAGCAGACCCTGGCGGCGGTGTCGTTATTGCTCAACGGCGGCGGGATCGGCCAGATCCAGGAGATCACCCAGGTGTTATCCAGCGCGTTCGCCGGCCGCGAGGACGACCTGCGCAGCCTGATCGGCCAGCTCGACAGATTCGTCAGCTATCTCAACGACCAGACCGGCGACATCATCGCCGCCACCGACAGCCTCAACAACCTGGTCGGCCAGATCGCCGCGCAGAAGCCAGTGGTGGATAAGGCGCTCAAAACGCTGCCGGATGCGTTGAGCGTGCTCAAAGACCAGCGCACCAACTTCGCCGACGCGCTCGACCAGCTGGGCAAGTTCAGTGCGCTGGCCGCCGACTCGGTGAACCAAACCAAAGAAAACCTGGTCAAGGAACTCAAGGATGTGGGCCCGGTGCTGCAGTCGCTGGCAGACGCCGGACCGGCGCTGACCCGCTCGCTGGACTTCTTCTCCACCTATCCGTTCCCCAAGCCCTCACTGTCGAAGTGGCTGCGCGGCGACTACGCGAACCTCACCGCGGTGATCGATTTGACGCTGAGCCGACTCGACTCGTCATTTCTCACGGGCACCCGGTGGGAGGGCAATCTCACCGAATTGGAGATGCAGTGGGGTCGCACCATCGGCGTGATGCCCAGCCCGTATACCGCCGGCAATCCCCTCGTCGTTCCCTACCACTTGGATCAGGGGCCATAGCATGCACTTGACGCGACGGATCCGCGTACAACTCGCCGTCTTCCTTGCGATAGCGCTGACAGCGTTCGTGGTCATGGCGCTGGGCTACATGCGGTTGCCGAACCTGCTTTTCGGTGTCGGGCACTACACCGTGACGGTGCAGTTGCCCGAAGCGGGCGGGCTCTACGAGCGGGCCAACGTCACCTACCGTGGCACCGAAGTGGGCCAGGTCAAGCAGGTCCGTCTCACCGGCTCCGGAGTAGACGCGGTGTTGTCGCTGCGCTCGGACGTCAAAATCCCCTCGGATCTCGAGGCCGAGGTACACAGTCAGACCGCGGTCGGCGAACAGTTCGTCGCGCTGCTGCCACGCAACGCCACCTCACCGCCACTGAAGGACGGCAGCATCGTCCCGCTGGCCGATACCCGGGTGCCGCCCGACATCAATGCATTGCTCGACGCCACCAATCGCGGCCTGGAGGCGATACCCGGTGACAACCTGAAGACCACAATCGACGAGGCTTCCATCGCGTTCGGCGGGCTGGGACCGGAGATCGCGCGATTCGTGAAGGGGTCGACGGCACTGGCGATCGACGCCAAGAAGAATCTCACGGAGTTAACGAACGTCGTCGACAATGTCGGACCGGTGCTGGACACCCAGACTGACACCTCGGAATCGGTGCAAGCGTGGGCAGCGCATCTAGCTGACATCACCAAGCAGTTGCAAAACAACGACCAAGCAGTGCAGGGAGTCCTGCAAAAAGGTGGCCCGGCGGCCGACGAGGTGCGGCAGTTGTTCGACCGGCTACAACCCACGCTGCCTATCATCCTCGCCAACCTTGTCAACCTCGGCAACATCGGGGTCACCTACCGCGACAACCTCGAGCAGATCCTCGTGCTGCTACCGCAAGGCACCGCGGTCGTTCAAGGGTCGGGCGTGGCGAACCAGAACAACAAAGTGAACTACCCGGCGGCCTATCTGAGCTTCAACCTCAATCTCAACATCCCGCCGGCGTGCACCACCGGATTCCTGCCCGCCCAGCAGCAACGGTCCATGAGCTTCCAGGATTACCCCGACCGCCCCCCGGGCCTGCTGTACTGCCGTGTGCCGCAAGACTCTTCGCTCAACGTGCGTGGCGCGCGCAACTACCCGTGCGAGACGCGACCCGGTAAGCGCGCCGCCTCGGTAGAGCTGTGCGAGAGCGAGCAGCCCTACGTTCCACTCAACGACGGCTTCAATTGGAAAGGAGACCCGAACGCCACCTTGTCGGGCCAAGGCGTTCCTCAGTTCCCGCCGGGTACCGCGCCGCCACCGGGATACCCGGCCTCGGCTCCGGCTGCGCCGCCGCCACCGATCGCGACCGCCGAGTACGACCCGGCCACCGGCACCTACGTGGGACCTGACGGTCACGTGTACACACAAGCCGACCTGGCTCCTGGCGCCAAGCAAAACCAAACATGGCAGTCGATGCTGCTGCCCCCACCCGCGTCATGAGCCCACAGGAGACAGCAATGGTGACCGATCTGAAGACACGTCACGAATCGCCGGCGGTGGGCCCGGCGTCGGACAGCGGAGCCGACAGCGCGGATGCCCCCGGCTCGAATGCCGGTATGTCTTCGACCGAGGTCGACGACACCGATGACGCGCAGCACGGCGACGATGGCGAGACAGCCCCGGCCGAGGCATCCAGCAAGACACCGATGTCTCCTGTCCGGTTGGCAACGCTGAGCGCGTTGCTCATCGTCGTGACGCTTACCGGGCTGGTCGGCTGGTTGGGCTACCGGACCTACGAGTCCCGCCATGCTCGGGATCAGCGCGAGCTGTTCCTGCAGGTCGGCAGGCAGGGGGCGGTCAATCTGACCACGATCGACTGGCAGCACGCCGACGCCGATGTCAAACGCATCCTCGACGGCGCGACTGGCACCTTCTATGAGGACTTCGCGAAGCGTTCACAACCGTTTGTCGACGTCGTCGAGAAGACGAAGTCCACAACAGTTGGAACGATCACCGGGGCAGCCGTTGAGTCCAGTACGCCGAGCGACGCCCAGGTGCTGGTCGCCGTCAGCGTCAAGACCTCCACCGCCGCTGCACCGGAACAGGATCCGCGTCACTGGCGGATGCGGATATCCGTGCAGGAGCTCGGCGATCAGGCCAAGGTCTCCAATGTGGAGTTCGTGCCGTGATCCAACCGACATCCGAGACCCTCGGCAGAACCAAGAATGAGAGCACCACGAAGATGAACGCAACCGCAATCCCGGCTCAGATCGACGCCGCAACCGCCGATTACGAGGCAGAGGTCGCCGAGGAACCCGCCACTAGAAAGGCCGCGGCGTCCGAACAAGCCACAGACACCGAGGATTCGACCGCGGATTGCGACGCAACCACAGCGGAGGACGACACGCCGGCCAACACGCCGGCCAAAGCCAAACGACGCACCAGGGTTTTGGCCTTCGGCGTGCTTCCCGGTGTGGCGCTACTGCTCGCGTTGACCGCCGGGTTCCTCAAGTGGCAGGACTCATCGAGCCGCGACTCCGACATCGCGGCCGTCGAATCCGTGCAGACCGCCCGAGACTCAACGATCGCGCTGCTGTCCTACCGACCGGGCACTGTTGACAAGCAACTCACGGCCGCGCGTGATCTGCTCACCGGCCCGTTCCGCGATTCCTACACGTCGCTGACCCGCGACGTGGTGATTCCTGGCGCCAAACAGAAGCAGATCTCGGCGGCCGCATCGGTGGCAGCCGTCGCGTCGGTGTCGGCCAATCCAAGCCATGCTGTTGCCCTGGTGTTCGTCAACCAGACTGTGGTTGTCGGTAACGACGCCCCTACCGACACGGCGTCCAGCGTCAAAGTGACGATGGAAAAGACGGGCAGCCGATGGCTCATAAGCGGTTTCGATCCGATATGAGGTCACGATGATTGTGCACGACAACTGGGCCGCCGATCATCACGCGCTCGCCGCTGACGGCGATGACAGCGGACAACTCCCCGCGGAGCAACCACTGGTGTCACTGGTAGTTGACGTCGTGCCGCGCCCGGATGCACAACGATAGCGGCGTGACGAGCACCTAAGGGCCGAGCAACATTCGGCCAGTTGGACCGTCAAC
>NZ_JAOPWB010000082.1 GCF_025965855.1 Mycobacterium sp.
CGTCACTGTTCTCTGACAGGCATCCGGTGGTTATTGACATGGGTGGCGCGGTCGCTCAGCGCAGCATGCCAAAGCCCAAGCTGTCCAAGGAACTCAGTGCCATGTCAGCAGAGCTTGAGTCGAGGCGGCGCAAGATGGAACGCGAGGACCACCGGCTCACCGTCGAGGAGGCGCGAATCAGATTGCGTATGCGCGAGCTGGCTATGCGCGAGTCATCGGTTGAGGCGCGAAGCCTGCCTGTTGAGTTCCTTCGCGACCCCTACGGCAACGCGATTGATTGGCATCCGGGGCATCAATGAGAATCCCTTTGCCCACCAACAAACGGCCCGCAGAAGCGATCTGGGGGCCAAACAGAACGTGCCCAGGCCGAACGGGTTTCCTCCGGCCCACGGCGCTGGCCGATCACCAGATCCGGCACCTTCACCGGGGCTTTCCGGTCAAAGCCAGCCCCGACGATTTCCTTTCCCGGATCTGGTGTGCCGGTTCAAGTTTCGAGAGGGGAGGTGATGGCACACAAGTGACCAGGGTCACGAAGCGGCTTCTCCGAACAGGCGTAATCGGGCCGCTGCTATCACTGCCTCGGCTTCTGCAATTACTGCTTCTGCTGCCGCCTTGGCTTCTGCCGGTGCCGCTACTGCCTCGGCTTCTGCTGCCTCGGCGCGGCGCGCCGCGTCTCCGCGTGCCTTCGCCAGCGCGCAAATCAACATCCCGGCGCAGGCTACGACGGCCACCACCGGTCCCGCTGCGGCGGTGACGATGAACGCAAAGGAAAAGCTCAAGACAATGAGCCGAATAAGCCTCCTCATCATCATGGAGGTTAAGTCGGCTGGTACCGCATGAACGTTACCTAGGACCCGCAGGAGATCCACCACGAGGAACCCGGTGAGCCGGTGACCATGGGCCTGGTGAAGCGTGTCATCGACGAGAGTCGACTTCTAACTCGACTGTTGTGTTTGTGCCGACGGTGCCGTATTCAATCACTGTATCGACTTCGTGCCCCCAACTCGGCCACCTCGGCGCCCCCCGGTCAAGCTCGTGGCGTTCATCTAGCAGCGCATCCGCCACGTCTATCGACGGCAGCGGACCACCCCGCTCCCGAGTCGCGCGGCGGAGCGCCGCTACCAATCGGCAGCTCGGCGTCGATAGTCTTCGAGGTCGCGCATCCGCGGAGCGTAGGTCGGTGCTGCGGCGACGGCACTTCACCCCGGCGCCCTCATTCACTGGTTCAGCCCCGCGGCTGGCTGCGTATGGTGAGCTGGTGGAGGGCACGCCGTTCGGGCGTTATCGCCTTGTCGAGTTGTTGGGCCGCGGCGGCATGGGCGAGGTGTGGCGCGCGCACGACACGTCGACCAACCGGACCGTGGCAATCAAGTTGCTGCCGCCACACCTGGCCCAAGACGACACGTTCGTGAAACGCTTCCGCCGGGAAGCAGAAGCGGCCGCACGGCTGAACAGTCCACACGTCATCCCGATCCACGACTACGGCGAGATCGACGGCCGGCTATTTGTGAATATGCGACTGGTCGAGGGCCGCGACCTAGAAGAGGTACTGGCCGACGGGCCGCTGGAGCTGGGCCGGGCGGTGCGGATCATCGAGCAGGTGGCCAAGGCGCTGCAGGCCGCGCACAAGATTGGTCTGGTGCACCGGGACGTGAAACCGTCCAACATTTTGCTCGATGAGGATGATTTCGCGTATCTGATCGATTTCGGCATCGCCCGCGCCGCCGACGAGACCCGATTGACCGGCACCGGCAGCATCATCGGCAGCTGGCCCTACATGTCCCCGGAGCGCCTTCGAGCCGGCCAGATCGACGCCCGCTCCGACATCTACGCGTTGGCGTGCGTGCTCTATGAGTGTCTGACCGGCAGCACCCCTTATCCCGGAGACAACTTCGAACAGCAAATCACCGCGCACTTGACGGAGCCGCCGCCGCGCCCGTCGAGCACCGATCCCAACATGCCTGTCGCACTCGATCCGGTGATCGCCACCGGCATGGCCAAAGACCCCGGACAGCGTTATGCCACCACCGTCGAATTAGCCAACGCCGCCCACGACGCCATCACCACGCCGCTGGCACCCAGCGAACCCACCCTGCTTGCCGACCAGACCCGACCCGCGTCGGCACCCGCGGCGCGGCAACAGGCAGCCGAACCGACCCAACCCGCGACCCAACAAAGCCCACCCGACGATGGTGCCGGTTCGCCGTATCACCTGCTGGAAACCCAACCTGCTGACCACCCGCCCTCTGTGACGGGCCTAACGACATCGCGGCCGTGGTGGCAGCGCCAACGCCGGGAGGTGAAGGTGGCGCTGATCGCCGGGACCGTCGTGATCCTGGCCGCCGGCACCGGCATTACCGGCTACCTGCTACGACCACACTCGCCCGCATCTCCAACCCAAACGGCGCAGCCCCCCACCACCACTCAACCCCCCACCACCACTCCGCCGGTCCCTCTTGTCGCGGAGGCCGCACTGGACGGGCTGCTGCTCAGCCCCGAGCAAATCAACAACGCCATGGGCACCAGCGGGATACCGCTTAACGAAACGGCAACCGTGATGTCCAACGACACCGCCCATGTGTCGCCCGAGGCTTGCCATGCGGTCGAGTCCGTTGCGGAGGCACCGGTCTACGCCGGCAGCGGGTGGAGGGCCGTGCGCGAACAGGTACTCGAAGAGCCGACCAAGAATTTCTCTCATACTGTCGATCAGGCTGTGGTGTTGTTTTCCTCTGTGCATGATGCGGCCGCGTTCTTCACCGCTTCGGCCCAACAGTGGCCGGCCTGCACGCAATACACCCTTGCTCCGAACGGCAAACGCGAACCGTGGACCGAGGGGCCGGTCTCCAACACGGACGGCACTCTGAGTGCCAGGGGAGCCCCTCAGTTGAATTCCAAAGGCTGGAACTGTGAACACGCGCTGGCCGCGGCCAACAACGTCGTCATCGACGTCATCGTATGCAGTTACAGCCAATCCGACTCCGCGGTCGTCATTGCGCGTCAGATCGCCGCCAAAGTGCCTACTTAAATGGGCCGCCGGTTGAGCGCCGGCTGACCGGGCCTCCTCGAATCTCTGACTTGCTGTAATACTGGTGCGCGACACTGGGATTGAACCAGTGCCCCAGCTCGGCGCGCACCCGGCCTAGCGCGGCCAGCACAGCGGGGTCATCGGGGTCATAGCCCCCGTCACGGATCGCAGCTCGTTCAATCGGCCTTCATCCAGCAGCGGATCCGCCACGTCTATCGACGGCAACGGCGCCCACCCCGCTCCCGAGCCGCGCGGCGGAGCGCCGCGACAATCGCAGCTCGGAATTCGATGGGTCTCGATGTCCCGCATGCGCGGAGCATATGATTGCGCGCCGCTGGCAGCACTTCACCGTTTTTGACGTGCTCTCTTTCGCAGGGCGGCCTGGCGAATCGACTCTGCGGGCTGGCGTGAAACGCTAGTATCCTGACCGTGGCAGTGGCGACGTGCTATGCGCGCAACGGCGAGGTCAGCATTGCCTACCAGGTGATCGGCCAAGGCGAGCTGGACCTGCTCTGGGTGCCGGGCTTCGCCTCGCACGTCGAGCTCTACCAGGCCGACCCCGCGATCCGGGCGTTCGAGCGCCGGCTGGCGTCGTTCGCGCGGCTGATCGTGTTCGACAAGCGCGGCACCGGCCTCTCGGACCCCGTAACGGGCGTCCCGTCGCTCGAGGAGCGGATGGAGGACATGCGCGCGGTGCTCGACGCCGTCGGGTCGGAGCGGCCGGCCCTCTTCGGCACCTCCGAGGGCGGGCCCGCGAGCGCGCTGTTCGCCGCGACCTACCCGGAGCGGACGCGGGCACTGATCGAGTACGGCACGATCGCGCGCGGGCGCAAGGACGCCCAGCACCCGTGGGGGCTGTCGCAGGATGCCTACGACAAGATGAACGCGGCGCTCGAGTCCTGGGGAGAGGGCCGCAGCCTCGAGGCCTTTGCGCCGAGCATCCAGCCGAACGCCGTTCAGCGGCTCGCGTGGGGGGCGTTCGAGCGTGCCGCCGCGAGCCCGGCGATGGCGCGGGCGATCATCCGCGCCTGGATGGACATCGACCTCGAGCCGATCCTGCCACTCGTTCGCGTGCCGACGCTCGTGCTGCACCGCACGGGCGACTTCCTCGACGTCGAGGGCGGGCGCTACATCGCGCAGCAGGTCCCAGGCGCACGCTACGTCGAGCTCGAGGGCAGCGACCATCTGCCGTGGATCGACTTCGAGCCGATCGCGGGCGAGATCGAGGAGTTCCTCACCGGTGCTCGCCACGCCGTGCGGCCCGAGCGGGCGCTGGCCACCGTGCTCTTCACCGACATCGTCGACTCCACGCGCCGGGCTGCCGAGCTGGGTGACGGGCCATGGCGCGATCTGCTCGACCGGCACGACGCGCTCGTCCGCGACGAGTTGCGCCGCCACGACGGCCGCGAGGTGAAGACGACCGGTGACGGCTTCCTCGCCACCTTCGGCGGTCCGGCCGCGGCGATCCGCTGCGCACGCGCCATCATCGAAGAGGTGCGCTCACTCGGGCTCGACACGCGGGCCGGCATCCACACCGGCGAATGCGAGCTGCGCGGCACCGACGTCGCGGGGATGGCCGTCCACATCGGTGCGCGCATCGGCGCGCTCGCAGCTCCCGGCGAGGTGCTCGTCTCGGGCACGGTCAGGGACCTGGTCGTCGGGTCGGTCATCGAGTTCGCCGACCACGGCGAGCACGAGCTGAAAGGCGTGCCGGGGCGATGGCGCGTGTTCGCCGTGGCCGACCACGCGGCTGCGGGCCAGGCGACCGCCGGGGTCTTGCAGCAGCGCGAGCCGCTGTTCGCAGCGCTCGCGCGCCGTGCGCCGGCCGTATCGCGTGCGGTGCTGAGCGCGACGCGGCGCCGGCGCTAGGCGCTAGCGCCGCCCCAAGCGGCCGCGAGCTCGGCGACCTTGCGGATCACGTCGCCGGTGCCCACCACGTGCTTCGTCATCCCGAGCTCCTTCGGCTCGAGGCCGAGCGCCAGGCCGAGTATCTGGGGCAGGTGACGAGGCGGTCCGCCTGTGGGTGGAGTCATACCAGGGCGAAGTCTTGGGCGAGTTGTACTTTGCCCGGGTAGCGGAGCGCATCACGGACCCGGCGCTGCGCGCGAAGATCGACTTGTTGACGTCCTCGAGGCGCTGCACCAAGGAGCTGCTGGAGCCGGTGATCAGGCGCTTGGGCGTCCCTGCGACGGCAGCGGCCCACCCCGCTCCCGAGCAAGACAGATGAAATGGGCGTCTAGGCGTCACGGCTGGTCATCGGGGTCGTAGATGTGGCGAGGTTTTAGTCGGCAGCGGCGCGCATCCGCTCCGACAATCGAAGCAGATCATTCTCGCCGACCCCGCTGGGCAGGATGTAGGCCAGCTGCCGTAACTCGTTCAGCATAGTTGCCGCAACTCCTGGCGGAGCCGCGCTTCAAACAGTGAGCACGAAGCCCATGTCACGCCGCCTGGTCACGCTCGATCCGTTCGCGCTCCAGTTCGAGCAGCTGCTCAAGCAGTGTGCGGATGGCGCGCAATTCCTTGTGGAATCCGTCGAGCATCTTTTGGATGTCGCCGGGTTTCGGCAGTCCTACCATGACAACCTCCTGCGTTTCCCTTGGCCGCAGTGTCAGTGCGGCAGGGGCGGGCGTCTTAGTGCAGGCGGCTACTTCATTTTTGCGAAGGTGCTGCAACGAAGCGCTTGAAAGGCTTTCTAGTTGACCCTTCCCGCAGAAGCCAGTTCGGCACTCACCCGGTCTAGAGCTGCGATCAGTGCCCCCCTACACATCCATCGCCTTCCAGCCCACGTCTCGGATCATTTCCCCGAACCGCCTGGTGATCACCTGTTAACGTCCCCGTCAACTACGGGTCGGGACTGTAGCCGATGCGATCGGGGGGCTGTGGCGCACATGCGGCACAGCGGGTAAGCGTAGGAGCTAATGACTGCAGGCGGAGTGGGATGGGAGCCCGTGGAAAGACCTGAGGTTTCCCGATTCCCGCGGCGGTGGGTGTGGATCTTGGTGGCCGTTGCGGTGGTGGTGATCGTCGTGGTCGTGGCGGTCATTGTCTTGCGGGTGGATCGGAAATTCGACGCCGTGTGCGGTCCGGCGAGCTGGCGTGCCAGGTCCGCGATCACGGCGCGCTGGCCGGTGTCCTGGGTCTCGGCTAGGGCGATGCGTATGATCAGCGCGGTGCGCATATATCTGACGTGACATGGTGTTCTCCTAAAAATCATTTGCCAGGGTTGGCGCTAGGCAAGGATTTTTGCCGGTAACCGCTGGTAAACGACCTGGAGATATACCCCGGTGTATGCCGTTCAACTGTGAGCTTCTCGGACACAACCTGCACAGCCGCGGTTCGATGCGGGCATTCACGCGCGGCGGCTCTACCCACGCCCGCCTCTACACCCATCGCGGCGGAAAATGGGCGACCTTCTACTCCGAAACCGCGCTGGCCGAACAACTCAACTTCTTCCGCGACGTGCTGGGCGGCGGGCCGGGTGCCCGTGGCGTGCGCCTCGAAGTGCGCGAGGACCGCGACACCGTCACCGCGGTGCGCGAAGAAGCCGAATGGCCGCTCGCCCGGACCCGCTGGCGGCCAATCTATCTCGCGGGCGCCGGCGATCTGGCGCCCGAGCCGCCGACGGGGCCCGACAGCATCGCGTTCGAAACCGCTTCCAACGCAGCGGCGTTCAGCTGGACGGTGCCCGCGGACATCGAGCTGACCGGCCCGATGGCTGCCCGGTTGTGGGTCCAGCTGGACGGCTGCGACGACGCCAACCTGTTCGTCGGCGTGGAGAAGTGGCGCGACGGCCGGTTCGTCGGATTCGAGGGGTCGTACGGCTACGGCCGCGACCGCGTGACCACGGGGTGGCAGCGGGTCTCGCTGCGGGCGCTCGACCCCGCGCTTTCCCAGCCGTGGGAACCCGTCCCGGCATGCGCCGAGCCGCAGCCGGTCCCCGCCGGCGAGGTGGTCGCCGTCGACGTCGCGCTGGGCCCGTCGTCGACGCTGTTCCGCGGGGGCGAGCGGCTGCGTCTGGTGGTTGCCGGGCGCTGGCTGTGTCCGACCAATCCGCTGATCGGTCAGATGCCCGCGGCGTACGCCAACTCCCCGCGAGGTCGCGTCACCCTGCACTGGGGCCCGCGCCACGACGCGCATCTGCTGATCCCAGAGATTCCCTAGCGGGTGCCGAGCAGCTGCTCGCGGTGCTACCGCTAGATCCAGACGCCCTTGCCGACCGCGACCACGCCGCCGGCGCTGATCGCGAAGCGCTCGCGGTCCTTCTCCAGATCGACCCCGACCATCTCGCCGGGGCCGACGACGACGTTCTTGTCCAGGATCGCGTGACGCACAACCGCGCCCCGGCCGACCCGGGCGCCCGGCATGATCACGCTGCCCTCCACGATCGCGCCGTCGTCGACCACGACGTTCGACGACAGCACCGAATTGCGCACGGACGCCGCCGAGATGATGCTGCCGGCGCCCACCACCGACTCCTGCGCCGAACCGCCGTTGACGAACTTGGCCGGCGCCAGGTTCTCCGACTCGCCACGAATCGGCCAGCGCTTGTTGTACAGGTTGAACACCGGATGCACCGAGACCAGGTCCATGTGCGCGTCGTAGAACGCGTCCAGCGTCCCGACGTCACGCCAGTACCCGCGGTCGCGGTCGGTGGCGCCGGGCACCTCGTTATGGGAGAAGTCGTAAACCGCGGCCATCCCGTCGTCCACCAACCGCGGGATGATGTCGCCACCCATGTCGTGATCGGAGTTGTCGTCGTCGGCGTCGGCGCGGATCGCGTCGATCAGCACCTTGGTGGTGAAGATGTAATTGCCCATCGAGACGAAGGTTGTCGCCGGATCATCGGGAGTGCCCGGCGGCTCCCGTGGCTTCTCCACGAAATTGCGGATCCGGCCGGACTCGTAGGCGTCGATACAGCCGAATGCGCTGGCCTCGCCGCGCGGCACCCGGATTCCGGCCACGGTCGCGCCGGCCCCGCTGTCGATGTGGAACTGGACCATCTGCTCCGGGTCCATCCGGTACACGTGGTCGGCACCGAAAACCACTATGTAGTCCGGATCTTCGTCGTAGACCAGGTTGAGGGACTGATAGATCGCGTCGGCGGAGCCGGTGTACCACCGCGGGCCGAGGCGCTGCTGCGCCGGAACCGGGGTGATGTACTCGCCGGCCAGACCGGACAGCCGCCAGTTCTGCGAAATGTGGCGGTCAAGTGAATGTGACTTGTATTGCGTGAGAACGCAGATCCTCAAGTAGCGGGCATTGACGAGGTTGGAGAGCACGAAATCGATCAACCGGTAGGCGCCACCAAAGGGAACCGCGGGTTTGGCCCGGTCGGCGGTCAGAGGGTACAACCGCTTGCCCTCACCGCCGGCCAGGACAATGCCCAGCACGTGTGGCGCTTCCCTCATGGCTCCAAACTATCGGCCGCCGTCAACCGCTGCCAGGGGGAACCCAGCTGGCCGCTGTGCTGACGGGCTGTCGGTCAAGGTATTTGGCTTAGTGTTGGCCTAGCTTTTTCGACCCGATGCCACCCATTATTGCTCAGCCCCGACTCGCGGGCGGCACCGCCATCGAACTACGGTGCGGAGTATGCGGGTTGCGATGATGACTCGGGAGTACCCACCAGAGGTCTACGGCGGAGCCGGGGTACACGTCACCGAACTCGTCGCCCAGCTGCGCCGGCTGTGCGCGGTCGACGTGCACTGCATGGGCGCACCCCGTCCGGATGCCTTCGCGCAGCAGCCCGACCCGCGCATCCACGGCGCCAATCCGGCGCTGTCCACGTTGTCCGCGGACCTGATGATGGCCAACGCGGCGTCGGCGGCCACCGTCGTGCACTCGCACACCTGGTACACCGGCCTGGCAGGGCATCTGACCGCGTTGCTCTACGACATTCCCCACGTCCTGACCGCGCATTCGCTTGAGCCGCTGCGGCCATGGAAGGCCGAACAGCTCGGCAGCGGCTACCGGGTGTCGACGTGGGTCGAGCGGACAGCGGTGCTGGGCGCCGACGCCATCATCGCCGTCAGCTCGGCGATGCGCGAGGACATACTGCGCGTCTACTCCACGCTGGATCCGAGCCTGGTCCACGTCATCCGCAACGGGGTCGACACCAACGTCTGGTATCCCGCCGGTCCGATGGAAACCGGTTCCGTGCTGGCCGAACTCGGGGTCGACCCGACGAGGCCCACGGTGGCGTTCGTCGGACGGATCACCCGGCAGAAGGGCGTCGCCCTCCTGGTGGCGGCCGCGCACCGGTTCAGCCCGGAGGTGCAGTTGGTGCTGTGCGCGGGTGCCCCCGATACCCCCGAGCTGGCCGAGGAGGTTCGGGCCGCCGTCGCCAAGCTGGCCCGCAAGCGCGACGGGGTGTTCTGGATCCGCGAAATGCTACCGATCGGGGAGTTACGCGAAATACTCTCGGCAGCAACAGTTTTCGTGTGCCCGTCGGTGTACGAGCCGTTGGGCATCGTAAATCTCGAGGCGATGGCCTGCGCGACCGCGGTGGTGGCCTCCGATGTCGGCGGGATACCCGAGGTGGTCTCGGACGGGATCACGGGGTCGCTGGTGCGCTATGACGCCGACGACCCGACCGATTTTCAGGCCGAACTGGCCGAAGCGGTCAATGAACTAGTCGCCGACCCCGACAGGGCAAAGCGCTATGGCGAGGCGGGACGCCAGCGCTGCGTCGAGGACTTCTCGTGGGCGCACGTTGCCGAGCAGACGCTGGAGATCTACCGGAAGGTGTGCGAGTAAAGCCGCGTTAGCTGGTGACGCCCTTGAGTTCGTCACCCAGGGCGGCGGCTTCGTCGGGCGTCAGCTCCACGACCAGCCGACCGCCTCCCTCGAGCGGTACCCGCATAACGATGCCGCGCCCCTCCTTGGTTGCTTCCAAAGGACCGTCTCCGGTACGGGGCTTCATCGCCGCCATCGAGTGCTCCCTCCAGATTCGAGCTGGCCCGGCTTCGCGGACCTGGTCGGCGCCGAGCATGCCCCGCCAGTGGATTTCCAGCCATACCCGACATTGAACTGCCAAATCACCCCCCCATTGTTCCCTATCCGGGTCGGCAGTTACACAAAGACCCGCTTCTGAAGCCTCATAGGGCCCTCAAAGTGCTTCTGCGGGCACCCAGCAACCGCGAATATGGTCGTCGACCATGCCGGTCGCCTGCATCAGCGCATAGGCGGTGGTCGGCCCGACGAACCGGAAACCGCGGCGTTTCAGCTCCTGGGCCATCGCCTTCGATTCGGCGGTGGCCGACGGGATTTCGGACCCGTCGGCCGGGCGGGGGCGCGGTGACGGCGCGAACGACCACAGCAGCTTGGACAAGTCCTCGGACGATCCCAGCTCAGCGGCGGCGCGCGCGTTGGCGATCGTCGCGTCGATCTTGGCCCGGTTGCGGACGATTCCCACGTCGGCCATCAGCCGCTGCACGTCGCCGTCGGTGTAGCCGGCGACCGTCTCGATGTCGAACCCGGAGAAGGCACGCCGGAAGTTCTCCCGTTTGCGCAGGATGATCAGCCACGACAGGCCGCTCTGGAAGGCCTCGAGGCTCATCCGCTCGAACAACGCCACCCCGTCGTGCAGGGCGCGGCCCCACTCCCGGTCGTGGTAGTCGCGGTACATCTCGAAGTCCGGCCCGGGCCGAATGGCCGCCCAGCCGCACCGAACCAACCCTTGAACGCTCAAGTCGCTCACATTCTGTCCTGACGATCCCCGCCGTCCGCAGGTTCCACCGCACCGCGCCTGCCCTCGGTTTCGTTCTCGGCGGCCGACGGGGCGTGCACGGCCGCCAGCTGGCCGCGCAGCGCCTCGAGCTCGCGGGCGAGCCGGTCCAGCACCCAGTCCACCTCGCTCGTCTTGTATCCCCGCAGCACCTGGGTGAACTTGACGCCGTCGACGTCGGCGCCGGTGACGCCGTAGGCGGGCAGCACCGTCGCCGTCGTCCCACGGGGCAGGGGCGGCAACTGCTCTCCCCGACCGAACAGCAGGCTGGCCGCGCCGAACAGGACGATCGCCACCAGCACCAACACCACCAGGTACAGCAACACCAACGCCACGTCGTCGATATTGCCCTACGAAACCGACAAGCCGCCGACAACCCGGCGAGCGTGGGCCCTACCGGGGCCTGAGCCCGTTCATCGCCGGGCGGTCCGACAGCGACACCGGCGAGGTACGCGCGGTGTAGCCGTAACCGTCGGGGCCGTCGGGGAAGAACTGGGTCAGTCCCGCCCCGGAGTCGGGGATCCCGCACCGCGACAGCAGGGTCGCGATGACCTGGCGGCTCATCGCGCCGAGCTCGGCCAGCGGCCGGTTGCGGTGCGCCCGCACGCCGAGGTTGACCTGGGCGATCGCGTCCAGGCCGAGCCGGTCGAAGGTGTCCACCAGCAGGCCGATCTCCACGCCGTAGCCCGGTGCGAACGGCAGCGACGTCAGCAGTTCCCGGCTGGCCGCGTACTCGCCGCCGAGGGGCTGCAGGATGCAGCCCAGCTCCGGGCGCAGCGCCGCCAGCAACGGCCGCGCCACCAACTCGGTCACCCGGCCGCCACCGGTTGCACCCGCGCGGCCGCCCGCGTCGCCGACGCCCAGCGGCCGCCGATAAAAGCTCTTGACCAGATGAACGCCTTCGCAGGTGAGCAGCGGGGCCACCAGCCACGGCACGAACATCGGGTGTGGGTTGATCAGGTCGGAGTCGACGAACACCACGATGTCGCCGCTGGTGGCCGCGAGCGAGCGCCACAACGCCTCGCCCTTACCGGGCCGGACGGGCACCCCCGGCAACGCCTGCTCGCGGCTGACGACGCGGGCGCCGGCGGCGATCGCGCGGATCTCGGTGTCGTCCGTTGAGCCGGAGTCGAGCACGATCAGCTCGTCGACCAGGCCCCCCGAGTCCCGGACCAGCGGCGAGATGCTTTCGATCACCGACTCGACGGTGGCTTCCTCGTTGAGGGCCGGCAGCACCACGGAGATGGTCCGCCCGGCCTTCGCCTCTTCCAGTTCGCCGACCATCCGGCCGCGACGGCTCCAATTGCGGTCGGCCAACCAGACGTCCCCGGGCCGCGCGGCGAGCAGCCGATCGCGGGCCAAATCGCGGGCGATCAGTTCCGTCATGCAAGCCCCCTCACAGTGCGCGCCGGCGGGCGTATCCCCTGGATCGAGGAGACCATCTCCAGCGCCCGCCGGGTGGCCGCGACCTGGTGAACCCGAAACATCCGGACGCCGGCCGCCGCCGCCAGCGCGGTGGCCGCCAGCGTCCCCTCGAGCCGTTCGGTCAGTTCCACACCCAAAGTCTCCCCGACAAAGTCCTTGTTGCTCAACGCGAGCAAGACGGGCCATCCGGTGTTAACAAGATCGCCAACGTGGCGCAACAAGAGCAGCCCGTGGAAGGTGTTCTTGCCGAAGTCGTGGGCCGGGTCGATCAGCACCCGGTCGCGGGGCACCCCGGCCGCGACCGCCCGCTCGGCGGCGGCGGTCACCTGGCGAATCGCGTCGTCCACCACCCCGCGCGTGGTGGTTACGTAGCTCACCCGGAACGGACGGGTGCGCGGCAGCGCGCCGCCGGTGTGAGAACAGACCAGGCCCGCCCCGAACTCGGCGGCCACCTCGGGCAGGGCGGGGTCGACGCCTCCCCAGGTGTCGTTGATCAAGTCCGCGCCGGCGGCGCACGCCACTCTGGCCACCCCGGAGCGCCAGGTGTCGGCGCTGATCAGCTGGTCGGGGTAGGCGCCGCGCAGCCATTCGATGAAAGGCACCAGCCGCGCGATCTCGGTGTCCTCGTCGACGCTCTGGCCCGGACCCGCCTTGACCCCGCCGACGTCGATGACGTCGGCGCCGTCGGCGATGGCCCGGTGCGCGGCGTCCCGCGCGGCCTCGTCGCTGAAGGCCGCGCCCCGGTCGTAGAACGAATCCGGGGTGCGGTTGACGATCGCCATGATCAGCGGGCGATCCCCCGCGACCGGCCGGCCGCACAGAGTGGAATGCACGCAACCATGGTGCCTGGTCGCCGAAATCCATCGAGACTGCGCCCAGCGCTATCCGATATCGCGGAAGGACGCGCTGTGCGCAGTCTCGGCGCAACCACCGCAGACTCGACGGCACTCAGCCCTTCGGGCGCTTGCCCGCCGCAACCTCTTCCGGATATTCGTCGTAGAACGGGACGTAGCCCTCGTCGCGGCCGGCCAGCACATAGAGCGGATCTTCGACGCCGGAACCGTAGGCCTGCTCGCGCAGCTCCACCTTGCGGCTCTTGAAGGTCGAGGTGTGCTCCAGCGTGTTCACCACCCGCACGAACAACGGCAGCGCGTAGGCGGGCAGCTCGCCGTACACCGCGCGGGCCAACGACTGGCCGTCGAACTCGGCGCCGTCGCGCAGCTGGACCGCGGCCATCCCGGCGCGCCCACCGGTACGCGGAATCTCGACACCGAACACCGTGCATTCCTCGACCGAGTGGTCGGAGGCCAGCGCCGCCTCGACCTGCGTGGTGGCGACGTTCTCGCCCTTCCACCGGAACGTGTCGCCGAGCCGGTCGACGAACGCGGCGTGCCCCATGCCCTGCGGGCTCATCACGTCGCCCGAGTTGAACCAGCAGTCGCCCTCACGAAAAGCGTTGCGCACCAACTTCTTTTCGCTCGACTCCTTGTCGGTGTAGCCGTCGAACGGCTGCAGCCGGTTGACCGGGCTGAGCAGCAGCCCGGGCTGGCCGGCGGGCACCCGGCGCACGCGCCGCCTCTCGTCGCGCAGCGGCTCGCCGGTGTCCGGGTCGTATTCCACGTAGGCCAGCGGCATCGGGAAGACGCCGGTCGTCCTAGGCACGTTGAAGACGTTGATGAACGCGGTGTTGCCCTCGCTGGACGCGTAGAACTCGCAGACGCGCGCGATCCCGAATCGTTTCGTGAACTCGTCCCAGATCTCCGGGCGCAGCCCGTTGCCGGCGATCACCCGCACCTTGTGCGCGCGGTCGGTCGGCTTGGCCGGTTGGTTGAGCAGGTAGCGGCAAATCTCGCCGATGTAGATGAACGCGGTGGCCTCGGCGGCGATCACCTCGTCCCAGAACTTCGACGCCGAAAACGACTTGCCCAACGCCAGCGTCGCCCCGGAGTTGATCACCGACGCCAACGCCACCGTCAGCGCGTTGTTGTGGTACAGCGGCAGGCAGCTGTACAGCGTGTCGGAGCTCTTCAGCCGCAACCCGATGCCGCCGAACGCGGCCAGCGCCTTCAGCCACCGCAGGTGCGTCATCACGCTGGCCTTGGGGAAACCCGTCGTGCCCGAGGTGAAGATGTAGAACGCGGTGTCCCTGGCCTGCACGGCCGACGCCGACGCCGGGTTGGCGGCCGGAGCGCTGACGGCGAAGCGCTCCAAATCCTCGACCGTCAGCGTCTCGGTGGCTCCCGTGCCGCCGCTCTCGGCCACGGCGCTGACCAGATCGGTCTCCGCGATCAACACTTTGGCGTCCAGCAGGCCCAGGCTGTGCGCCAGCACCTCGCCGCGCTGGTGGTAGTTCATCATCCCGGCGACCGCGCCGCACTTGACCGCGGCCAGCATCGCCAGCACCGCGTGGGGCGAGTTGCGCAGCATGATCGCGACGACGTCGCCGCTGCCGACGCCGTGTGCGGCCAGCACCGCGGCGTACCGGTTGGCGGCCGCGTTGGCGTCGCGGTAGGTCACCTGCTGATCGCCGAACCGCAAAAAGACGCGGTCGCCGTAGCGGGCCGCCCGCTCCTGGAACACCGTGCCTATCGACTTGTGCGAGCCCGGCTGGGCCAGCAGCCCGGTCAGCGCGCCGCGCACGATCGCCGGCAGGTCGGCCAGCACTCCCGGCACCCGAGATGCGATGTCGGTCAGCCTGACGGCCGTGCGCGCTCCCGCGTCGTGGTCGGACACGTTTCCCTCTATTCCTGTGATTCGCCTCGGCGCCCGTCCGCTGGCCCTCAGGCGGGTGCGCACGCCTCCACTGCGGCACCCACCTTATCGACCAGCACCAACCGGTCCATCGCCGCTTGCGCGATGTACCCGCCGTCGAGCAATCCGCACAACCACAGCCACAGGCCTTCGTAATGCCCGAAGGGGTCCAGCATCACGATGGGTTTGTCGTGCACCCCGAGATAACCGGTGGTCCATGCGTCGAACAGCTCGTCCAGGGTGCCGACCCCGCCGGGCAGCACGATGAACGCGTCCGCGCGGCCTTCCATGATTTGCTTGCGCTCGTGCATGGTGTCGCTGACGATCAGCTCGTCGGCCTGGCTGTCGGCGACCTCGAGGCGCATCAAGTTCTGCGGAATGACGCCGACGGTCCGCCCGCCGCGGGCGCGTGCCGCGCTCGCCACCGCGCCCATCGCCGACACCCGGCCGCCGCCCCACACCAGCGTCCAGCCGCGCTCGGCGATCGCCTCGCCGAGTTCCCAAGCGAGTTCAAGCAATTCGGGGCGCTCGGGGCCGGACGCGCAATAAACGCACA